>JAOHKZ010000001.1 GCA_028101545.1 Opitutales bacterium
CGGATTACTGAGTGGGCACGAATGACGATTCAATACAAGCATTCCCACAAGGCGAAATTCAAGGAATCGGAAGTAATTGAAGTTTCCAAAAAAGAATTTTGCCGACTGATAAAAGGAGCTGTTCTGGAAGAAAGCGAAGAGTGATTTTTGGCTCGACCATTTAAGTGTCAACTTTTGTAAACTATAACCATGTCAATTTCCATAGGGACTCCCTTTAAAAATTTAGCAAAAAAAGTACTTCTCTGCGGTTCGGGTGAATTGGGGAAGGAAGTAGTGATTGAATTACAGCGCTATGGTGTGGAGGTAATTGCGGTCGATTCCTATGCCAATGCACCTGCTATGCAAGTTGCAGACAGATGTCATATTATTTCCATGCTAGACGGACAGGAGCTTAAACGGATTATAGAATTGGAAAGACCAGATTTAGTTGTACCTGAAGTGGAGGCAATTGCCACGGACACACTCGCTGAAATGGAAGCTACGGGTTCTATCACGGTTATTCCAACTGCCCGTGCAACTCAGTTAACGATGAATAGGGAGGGTATTCGCCGACTTGCTGCAGAAGAACTTGGCTTGAAAACATCCCCCTTTCTTTTTGCCGAAACCGGGGAGGAATTTAGGCAGGCTGTGGAATCGATTGGAATGCCCTGTGTGGTAAAGCCAATTATGAGCTCTTCAGGAAAAGGGCAAAGCACGATCCGTTCTTCAGATCAGATTGATAAGGCATGGACCTATGCCCAGGAAGGTGGTCGTTCCGGAGGAGGAAAAGTTATCGTGGAAGGTTTTGTTGAATTCGATTATGAGATCACTCAGTTAACTGTTCGGCATGCTGGGGGAACATCCTTTTGCGACCCTATTGGGCATGTTCAAGTGGATGGCGATTACCGTGAGTCCTGGCAACCCCAACCGATGTCAGTAGCTGCACTGCAAGAAGCGATTCGTTATGCGCAAGCAATCACAGATGCTCTCGGCGGACACGGAGTCTTTGGTGTTGAACTTTTTATAAAAGGGGAAGAGGTACTTTTTAGCGAAGTTTCTCCTCGCCCACACGATACGGGAATGGTCACAATGATTTCCCAGGATCTTTCACAATTTGCACTCCACGCCAGGGCTATTCTAGGATTACCCATTCCGGTCATTCGTCAAGTTGGCCCATCGGCATCAAGTGTGATTTTAGTTGAGGGTGAATCCGAAAATGTGTCTTTTGGAAATTTAGAAAAAGCTCTTGTTGAACCTGATACTCAACTAAGGTTATTTGGAAAGCCAATGGTTAAAGGCCAGCGGAGGATGGGGGTGGCACTTGGTCGGGCAGAATCGATTGAGGAGGCGCGTGAAAAAGCAAATAAAGTGGTATCCCAAGTGAATATTTCTTTATGAGCGATATTCAGGAGCTAATAGATTTACTGGTTCAATTCAGGGATGAGCGGGACTGGGGACAATTTCATGACTCAAAAAACCTTGCCCTAGCACTTTCCATTGAGGCAGCTGAATTAAATGAGATTTTTCTTTGGAAAAAAGATTCAGATTCCAACAATATTGATCGAGAGCGTTTAAAGGAGGAATTAGCTGATGTGTTTGCTTATGCCCTTATGCTGGCAGAAAAAAACAACCTTTCTGTTTCTGATATTGTAAAAAATAAAATTCAAAAAAATGCAGAAAAATACCCGATTGAAACATGCAAGGGTTCTTCAGAAAAGTATAAGGAAACTTAACTCCCTGAACCCCGGCCCCTGAAGGTCAGTTCAGCGATACCCGACTTGTCGAGTTCGCCAAGACCAAGTTCGACCATCTTTTGATATTGGGCAAGTGTTGCCTTTGCCAATGGAACCTGGATTCCAGCTTGCTCGGCCACAGATATTGCAATTCCAGAATCCTTGGCTGCATGGTCAGCAGAAAAATAACATTCGTGATCACGTTCGAGCATGTCTTCCGCATCCGTTTCAAGTACACGCGAATTAGCTCCGGTTTGGGAGAAGATTTCACAAAGCATGTTAAGATCGAGGCCAAGCGCATCGCCAATTCCCAACCCCTCTGCCAGGGCTGCAGTGTTTATATTCATCACCATATTGACCAGTGCCTTGACCTGGGCTGCCCGTCCGGCCTCTCCTACAAAACGAAGGTTAATACTTAGATCATTAAGTAAATCTTTTGCACTTTCGAAAACTTCAGCTTTACCCCCGATCATAAGGTAAAGGGTTCCTTCCCGGGCCTGGGTTATACTTGATGCCATGCATCCTTCAAGAGTTTGAGCATTAACCTCAGCAGCTTTTTGTTCGAGTTTTATATGCATTCCAGGCGAGAGCGTGGCACAGTTAATAAAAAGTTTGCCTGCAGCCTCTTTGAACAAATTGTCATCCGAGTCAAAAAAGATTGCCTCCATTGCTGCATCGTTGGTCACCACAGTCAAAATGATATCAGATATTGCTGTTACCTCAGCCAAAGTGCTTGCGTGTGTACAACCCAATTCCTCAGCCAATGCCTCGGCAATATTTTTGGCTACATCATTTACACAACTGATTTGGTAACCCTTATCTTTTAAATTCCTGGCCATGTTTGCACCCATTCGCCCAACGCCGACCAATCCGATTTTCTTCTCTTTTGAATTCATAAATATTCGTTTTTGTAAAATTAATTAAAACTTCTCTTTGAATGCCTACTCTTTTTGCCTAAGTCGAATAAAATTCTTTTTTCTAGATTAATGTAAATACAGATTGTCGCTAGTTCAAGGAATGGATTGGAAGTGTAAACTGAACTTGCCAATATCCCTAATCATGGAATATGCCTGCTCTGATGTTTGGAACAATAAAAAACAAGCTCGGGGAAACTCTCGATTACACTTTTAATGAAGGCTCAGCTAATTGCAGAGATTTGTTGATCATTGGACACGGAGTTACTGGAAACAAAGACAGGCCCTTTGTGGTAGCCTTAGCCGATGCTGTTTCGGTTTCAGGTATCAATGTGCTTCGTTTTTCTTTTTCCGGTAATGGAAATTCCGGCGGTGAATTTCGGGACTGCACAATTTCTAAAGAGGTGGATGATTTACAGTCAGTTTTATCTGTGGTGGAAGAGAAAAATTATCGGGCTATTTATGCCGGTCATAGTATGGGTGGTGCAGTCGGGGTTTTGACTGCAGCCAAGGATTCGCGGATCAAATTCCTTATCTCGTTAGCCGGCATGGTGAGTACGGGGAAATTTTATGATACTGAGTTCGGGGAGGAAACACCTGATACTGGTTGTATGTGGGAGGAACCAGACTGCCCGCTTTCCTCTGCTTTTAAAAATGATTTGAAAGGTATTCATTCCACCGCTCCCCAAGCCGCTCAGATCATGGTGCCTTGGTTGCTTGTTCACGGCACTGACGATGATGTGGTTTTAATTGACGATTCCAAAGAAGCTTATTCCCTGGCAACAGGGCCCAAGAAATTTGTTGAGATCGAGGGGGCTAATCATGTTTTTTCCGAGGATGGACAGAAACCCATGATTGAGGCAGTCACAGGATGGTTACAAGCTAACCTTGATTAGGTTTACTTGGATTTTAGTCCGACTGTATTAACCGAAATAATCTGATAATTATACTTCTTCGCACTATCTGCTGATTCATCAATAAAAACCATTTCTCTAAGCGGCATTATTGGAGTATCGCTATACAATAATCCCTGAAAAAGGGGGCGGCCAAATTTATTCGCCGGGTCCTTGGGGACCTGACCGATTACTTTTCCATTTCTCTTAATCAGAAAGTGAGAAATTCCGCTTTCCAAATCTGCTTCCGCCTTCCAGGATAATTCCTTCCCATTTCGTTTTAAGTGGGTAGGGGATGGAGGCGGAGTAAGATCTGTGATCTTGGTGTCCTGTACGAATTGCATCCAAGTATGTGTAATTTTTGCGTTCGGTAGCCAGACTGCTTCCAGTGGGTTCCCTTGAAATTTTATCTTAGGCTGAGCTTTTTTGCCTAGCAGGGGAGCGAGCCATGTATTTTTGGTGGGCATCGGGCTGAGTTTTTTTCCGGAGGTTTTGGGCAAACGGGCGGAGAGGCAGGCATCAAGCCAGGGAATTGCCATGTAACGGGAATTTCCACATTCGTGTGAACTGAGCGGGTCAATCGATACCCCAACTAATCCACCCGCACCTCTAACTTTTTTGAAGAAGCTTTCATTGCTTGGCCAGACCCGTGCAAATCGTCCTTTTTTTTCAGTGACTCCCTCTTTTGTCCCTGGGTTGCACATAATCGGAACCTTAAGGGCATCTGCTGGTAGATCATGAGGTTTAATTTGGGGTCGCTCCGGATTTGCTTCCAACATAGGAACTCCAGAGCGTAACCAACACGCGATCACCCGATTGGGGTAGAGCATGGTCATTCCTCCCACCCAGTGTCCACCACCACTATGGCCCCATAATGCCCACGGTACGGCACTTAATTCAGGATGTCCGCTTATTTGACCTAAATCATGTAAACTTTTGAGGAAGGTCTTATCTGAGCCATTCCGTGGATCACACCACATTTGACAATCCGCTTGTCCGGGCTGTTCATAGGTCGGAGAGAGCAGGGCACATTCATGCGTTTTGGCCAATGCTTGCCAGTGAAGATCCCATGCACCAGTCAGTCCAGATTTGCAGGATCCTTCTCCACACCCGTGCTGATGCACTACCACACCTTTTAGTTTTTCGACTCCTGCGGGGATCCAAATTGTGTACTGCACCGGAAATATGAGTTCTCCCGGCTTTCCGGAAGCTTCATATCTTACCCGGTAGTACGGGGATTCCGCTTCTGGATAAATATCATAGGGTTGATTTTGTCCAAAGAGAAATGTGGATAGAAAACTAAAGAGTATGAGAAGCCTTGTCATGAAAAAGTTCAACCACGGTTCAATCATTTAGTAAATAACCGAAGGGAGGTTTTAATTTTATATAATCCAGCAGGCATGTCTTTTTATAAGGGTATCACTACATTTTATAATTCGCTTTTGGACTTTTTCTCTACGAGCAGTAGAATGTTGAAATGATTTCTTCCCCTTCATCCCTGCATGCGGAGACTATTCAAAAATTTGCTTTGGAGATAAACTCGGTCCATAAGTCATTCGGACAGGTTGATGTCCTTAAAGGGGTCGATCTAAAATTAGATGTTGGTGAACGGGTTGCATTAATGGGACCCAGCGGAAGTGGTAAATCAACTTTGCTTAATTGTATTTGTGGAATTGAATCAATGGACAGGGGAGAAATCAAGTTGGGTGGAGTATCACTTAACGAGATGAGCCCAAAAAATCTTGAGCAAATCAGGAAACAGTCAATCGGTTATGTTTTTCAATCCTTTCATCTTTTGCCCACACTTTCAGCGATGGAAAATATAGAATTCCCTGCTCAGTTAGTTGATATGCCTAAAAAAGAAAGAATGGAAAGAGTGGAGAAGTTACTTGATGCAATTGGCTTGTCTCACCGGGCCCATCATAAACCTGATGCCCTGAGTGGAGGGGAATGCCAACGAGTGGCTATTGCCCGTGCCTTGATTCATCGACCGAATCTAATTCTTGCTGATGAACCAACTGGTAGTTTGGATTCGGATATTGGCGGACAGGTTCTTGATTTATTGGAGGACTTGTCAAAAGAATTTCAGGTCGCACTTCTACTAGTTACCCATGATCAGGCATCCACTCGAATTTGTAACCGGGTGATTTCCATGAAAGATGGATTGTTGGTTTAAGCTCCTGCATGTCCATACTTCCACATTCTATCCGTCTTGTCCTGCTCATTCTTGTCCGGACAACCCTTAGGCATTGGAAGCAAAAGCTGGGTAGTTATCTTTTGCTCCTAGCCATTGTTGCAGTTGGAGTGGGGGCATTTAATGGAATTCGCCAGGCGAGCCGTTCGGCTTCGGCAAATTTTGGTCTTTTTAATCAGGCGGTTTCTGGTCAGAGCGATTTTCTGATCGAATCACCAACCCAGAGATTATCCACTGATATTTTGCTCAGTTTGAGTAATTTGGCGGGAGATCCGGATTGGCATTTGGTGCCAGTTATAGAAGGTTCCGTCACTGCGCTTGATTCCGAAAATCAACCAGCCCAGCAACTTCGTCTGGTCGGACTCGATTTAATGTCACTCGCCAACCTTCCTGACTTGGTCGAAAATAAAATTGATTTTGGAGAGGATGAATCTTCCTGGTATGATTGGTTGGGGAGTGGTAATTCCGTCTGGATTGGCCAAACTACTGCAGATAAACTTGGAGTGGAGGAGGGTGGTGAGATCATAATTCTTGCCAGTGGTCGTAGTCAGCAAATGGGGATACGAAAAATTTTAAAAGAGGATGGTTCGCCTCTTCCGGACGACTTAGTCATCGCAGATATTCCCACCGTTCAATTGCTCCTTAGCCGGCCCCGGGAAATCAACCGGGTCGAGGTTATCCTTAATCGGCCAGACCTTCGTCAGGATTCAGGGTACCTTGAGGAAATTGAGAAACGCTTAATCCGCGAGCTTCCGGAAAATATCTCTCTGAGCCCAACTGAAAACCGGGCGGTCGATCGGGCGGCCATGACCGCAGCCTTTCGCCTGAACCTTAGCATTCTTTCGCTGATTGCAATTTTGGTCGGAGCTTATCTTATTCTACAGGCTCTGGACGCGGCTGTGGTTCGTAAAAGAACTGAATTTGCTACGCTGATCTCTCTTGGTGTTAGTCGCCAAGTGCTCTTTATCACGTCCCTGCTGGAATCAATTATTATTGGATTAATTGGATCGGTTGCGGGTATTGGGGTGGGTTGGTTCTTTGCTTATTTTTCCGCCCAAATGTTAGCTGATACCGTAAATGCACTTTATTTTGCGACCACACTGGATGCGATTTCACTTACATGGATGGATTGTGTGTTCGGGGTTGGGTTGGGCCTTTTCTTTACTCTGGTTGCCGGTTGGCTACCCGCTAGAGACGCGATGCAAACTCCGCCGGCTCAGGTTCTTTCCAAGGGTGACTGGTCACCAGGTTTTACCTGGTTACAAAAACCAAAGGTTGGATTATTCCTATTACTTGCGGGTGTAGTATGTCTTTTATTTCCACCTTTTCCATTGGAGGGTGGGGGAAAAATGCCGGTGGGTGGGTTTCTGTCTGCCGGTTTCTGGATACTGGGATCAGCACTCCTTGCAGGTCATGCCTTGGTCATGCTTGCGGGGTGGTTTCGTCCAGTTTGTACGCAGCCGGTCAGTCGTTTAGCATGTAGCCGATTAGAGGATGGTTCAAGCCGGCATCGATTGGCAGTCGCCGGATTGGTCGTGGCAGTGGGAATGGTGACTGGAATGTTTCAAATGGTGGACAGTTTTAGGTATACGATTGAGGAATGGTTTGATATTCGCTTTCAGGCGGAACTCTACATTTCAGAACGGGGAGTTACCGGTGCGGGTACGATTAATGGTATCGACCCAACCATCATGGATGAGCTTGTCCAGGACGAAATGATTGCCTATGCCGATGTGGTTTACATCTCCTATGCGAAACCAAAAGAGGGAATTACTATTTTATCCGGAGTGGATATGAAAGCATGGACCACTTCAATTAAGCAACTTTGGTACAAGCCACCCGGCTCATTCATTGCTGAGGAAGGGGCAGAGCCTGCTTTAATTAGTGAGACTTTTGCCCGGCGGTTTGATTTAATTACTGGAGGGTCGACTTTTCTGGATACACCGTCTGGTCGAAAGAAAATTTCCCCGGTTGGTATATTTTCGGATTATGGAAATGAGTTTGGTACCGCCGCAGTCGATATAAAAACCTGGAAGTCATGGACTCAGTCCGAAAGGCCTATTAATGTAAGCCTGTATTTAAAAGAGGGAACAGATGTTAACCAGGTTCGGGATCGCCTGCGTCTTTCTTTCCCCGGATTGGATGTTCGTAATGGTAAGGAATTACGGGATGTAGCCCTGGGTATTTTTGAACAGACTTTTAAAGCCACTTCTGCACTCAATATAATTGGTCTGGTTGTTGCCTTTGCCGGTTTGTTGCTTGGTCTATTTTCGATTTTTGATGAGTCCGCCCGTACTTGGCTCACTCTGCGTCATCTAGGTTTTTCAAATCGTCAGTTTTTAATCTCTGCAGGTATCGAAGGTGCGGGAATTGGGCTGGCAGCTTGGTTGAGTGGTTCAATGATTGGACTGGTTCTCGGTTGGTTGTTGGTTAAGGTAATTAATGTGCAGTCTTTTGGCTGGACCCTTCTTTGGCATGTGCCGTACATCGATTTTCTAATCTTTGGTACGCTGTTGGTTCTGACTGGTTTTCTTTCCGGTTGCCTGGCATCCGCTTATTGGAATTTTAAACGTAAATGAAACTGCTTGTTATCCTTTTAATCCTTACTTCCAATATTGCTTGGTCTGAATGGATCGAACCTCCCGCACGCTCGGCCAAAGGGTATCTTGTGCCTACTCCCGATTATCAGCCTGTTTTTCCGCGGGATCATGGTTCTCATCCTGAGCACGGCATCGAATGGTGGTATTGGGTCGGACATTTAAATGCGGTTAATTCGGAAAAAAAATTTGGTTTTCAATCCACAATTTTTCGCCTGGCCGGGGATCCAAAGGAGTCAGGTGTTACTCAAGCAGAACCCTTTGGTAATCAAAATCTCTTTCTAGTTCATACCGCCCTTAGTGATTTAGAAGAGGAGAAATATATTCATCATGAAAGGGTTATGCGGGAAGGTTGGCAGGCCAGTTCTTCGAAGAAAACCCTCAGCTTAAAAGTTGGCGGGGTGAAAGTGAGCCTTCTTGATAAAGAGGAGGGGCATAGGGTGGTTACCCGTTACCCCGACGGGGCAAAACTTGAATTAACTTTTAAGCCAGCCAAGCCATTAGTTTCTTTTGGTGATCGTGGACTAAGTCGAAAAGGGGCGGATCCAGCCTCGGTCAGTTGGTACTGGTCTTATACCCGTCTGCTTGCAAAGGGTACACTTTTTCACAATGGAGAGGAGATTCCAGTGGAAGGAATTGCTTGGATGGACCACGAGATTTCATCCAGTCAATTGGGAGAAGATTTAGCGGGCTGGGATTGGACTTGTATACAACTCGATGACGGGACCGAATTAAAAGCTTACCGATTGAGAAAAAAAGACGGAGGTAGTGATCCTTGGTCCGCAGTTTACTGGATTGATGCAAAGGGAAATTCGGAAAGGGTATACGCAGATTCCTTTACATGGAAAACACTCGATACATGGACCAGTCCAAAAACGGGACTCCAATATCCCACCACAGTCGAGGTTTCTGTATCCCACCCTTCCGGGGGAAAAGAAGTTTATCGTATTCGTCCCTTACTCGACAGGCAGGAATTCACCGGGAATCGGTCAGATAATGCTTATTGGGAAGGTGCTTGTGAAGTTTTGAACGAAAAAGGCGATCGAATTGGTTTGGCTTACTTGGAATTGGCTGGGTATGGCGGTGGCTTAGGTGCCCGTTTGAATTAAAGGTTAGCTCTATTTTACACGTAGGATTCCCTGCATGGCCATCCAGTGACCCGGGAAAGTGCAGATGTAGGGATAGTCACCCGGTTCTTTAGGTGCCCGGAAATGAAGGGCATGCGTTTTGCCTGGCTCAATAACGGGGATGATATGCAAAACTTCATTCAGATCGGGGGCATAATTTTTCTCCCCGGCTTTAGGATCACTGATCATTTTAAAAGAGGCCTCTCCCACTTTTTGAGTCGATCCCGGTTTGATAATCACGAGGTTATGAGGCATAGCATCAATATTTTTTAATTTTAAAACCAGTGCTTCATTGGTCTTTGCTTCAAGTAAAGACCTGGAATATTTCAGACCGCTTATAGTATCGATCCGAATCTCGCGTTCACCTTCAATCGTTTCACCGGTGTAGTCTGGTTTATTTTTCGATTCCAGGCTGGCCACCCGTAAAGATACAAAGGTAAGTTTATCTTTTCTCGGTTCAGCCAATCCCGCTGTGGAGTAAGGTTTATCTGGGAACATAGGCGAACAGAATAAATCGGTTTTGAATTTGGTTCCATCGGCATCTTGTAAATGCATTCGAATGTGGAGTTGCATGATGGGTTCGAGGTCGGGCATTTCCACGAATATTGATTTTCCGTCATCCAGAAGTTTGACCGATCGAATATTTACCCGGTCGTGCCCCAAACTTTCTGGATTCTTTGCGGAAAATTCAGGTGAGCCATAACGCTTGGCATATTCATAATTCCATGCCTGGGCGAAATAATTTTTAACCCTAGATGCTGCTTGGCTGTCCAAACTGGTGGAGAAATCAATTCGTATTCCGTTACTATGGACTTTAAACCCAATTGGTTTGCGGACTTTTCCTCCGGTGTAGCGTACACGATGCAGGCATCCGTCTTCTATTGAATAATCTCCCCATCCGTCCAGGCCGGCCACATAGAGTTGACCATCTTTTGGGTGAAAGTCTCCACGCATCACACCCGCCAAAAAATTTCCCTTTAATGGAACAATTGCACCCTGTGGTCGGGTACTTGTGGCATCCCGAAGGATTAGATAATGTGAGGCCGATCCATAACTAAGCCCGACATGCGAGCCCTGAAACGGTCCCCATTTGTCAGTGGTTATTTCCTTCATTCCGCCTGTTGAATTATCAATTCCTCGGGGAACATAGCATAGGGGAGGGGATATTCCCTTTCCGCCTAACCCATATTCCTCTCCCTGGTTCACTTCGATAATTGCCGATGTCGGTGTCCAAGTTCCCTCCTGTGGACCAGCCCAGAAATAATCATCCGAGCCCCCCACTGCCATACAATTGCGAACACCGGTGGCCATTTTTCTGGTCACCCGGTCTGGGCCGGTTCGGAACACGCTCGTCCATTGGATAAAGTGAAAGGACTTATCCTTTGTTCTGTGCAAGCCAAAGGTATGCGTATGGCTACGGTCAAACCCGCCAAAATCATTGGCGTACTTTTCATAGTAATCAACCTCTTCGTCTCCATTTGTATCGTGAAGAATAGAAATTTGGCACCGATCGAGAACAAATATTCCGTCCTCATCGATATGGATACCAATCGGCTGGTTGAATCCAGTGGCATACCTTTGCCAGGTAATATTTTTCAAATCATCTGAAATTCCTTTGACCAACCAAATATCCCCGGGAAGTGTGGCAATTAAAGCATTTCCATTTGGTAAAAAGGCCATGCTGGTTAATTGCATCACAGTTTTGTAAGGGTTGTCATAGGGAACAGTCAGGGTATCGACCACATAACTTGCCCCGTTTGAATTTCCCAGCTTGCCCGGTGCTTTAATTATCTCTTTCCACCTCTTTTCTTTTTTTCTTTCTGCTTTTAGGTGAGCAAGCACAGAGCTTTCTTTTAATGGCTGTTTTTCCTTGGATACACGAACAATTATGTACGCTCCTGATTTTACATCACTAAGAAAAAGTTCACCTATTTTCCACTCCGTATTTTTAACCCCTTTTGATTCGATTACTTTAACCTTTAGGGCACCATCCACCACCTGGCAGGGAATGGTTAATTTTTCAGTGGAGTTAAGTAAATCAATTCTACGATAGAATGCGTTCTCTGTTGCCCAAGGCTCGTCCTGGATTTTAATTTTTCCAATTCTGTACTCAAAAATTACCCGTTTCCCAAACCGGTAAAGACCAAGATATTCCCCTCCGCTTGGCATCTTTGATTTTCCAATAGTAAACCATGTTGTCCCGTCTATATTTGCACCTCGTGATGAACCCCAGCGAAAAGGTTGAAAATTTATCCATCCATCCTGCCAAACTGTTCGGTAAGACAGGGACTGTGGGTCAAAACATGTGGAGAGTGAATGCCCGGTTCCCAGTTTTACACAAATTCCTTTCTCTACATTTAATCCCTTTGCCTTTACTACATGGGCAAAATGTTCACCGGTATCTCCCTCATTCCAACGACCGTCATTATGACTATTTTGATTATATTTCCCCCAATGCCCGTGTAAACCTGCGTCCAATCCCGGGTAGGATGGAATAACCTCCGGGATTTTATCTGGATTGGACATATAGTAATCAGCCTGTCTCTGGTAAAAATCATAAACACGTGCTTCATTTACTTTTTTGTCGGTATATTCATGGTTTTCTCGACCACCAGCCGGTTCAACATATGGATGAATGCTCGGCTTTGCCACATTGAGTTCAACCGCGTAGATGAACCCTTGATTGAATAAAAGGAATGAAATGAAAGTGGAAAATCCTGAGAAAGTTTTAGTCATGTTTTTTAACTTTTGTGTGAGTGTGACCAATAAATTTATTGTTTGGTAATCGATGATTTTATTTCCTGTCCCAGGAGTTTTTTGCTCTTGGTTCGTAAAGGGGTCGGCCATCTTTCTTTGGGAATGTACTTACGATCTTTTTGAATTTTAAAAAGGTTTTTTTGTGTTCGGGCTTCTTGCTCCCGAGCAGATTCTTTTCTTCCGCGGGGTCTTCTAATAAATCGTGAAGACGTTCAATCTGTCTCTTATTTGAAACCCATACCTTGTACTGCTTATCTCTAATGACTCTGGGAGCAAAAACTTGTCCGGGCCGAATCCCTTCTTTATCAAGCTTTGCAGGCCCGTAATTTAGGGCCATGATCCAGTCGCGGTTTGAATCCTTTGCTTTTCCCAGGAGTAGCGGAGCAATAGATTCTCCGTCGATAACTAGTTCTTCAGGAACCGTACCGCCCCCAAGTTCAAGAAAGGTTGGAAGCATATTGGATAAGTCAGTCAGGGCATCGGTTTCGGTGCCAGCCGGGACCATGCCCGGACAGTTGACAATGAACGGGCCGCCAACACCATCCTCCGTGTAAGACCCTTTTCCTCCGGGTGCCTTTTTACCATTTAGGGAGCCTGTGATTAGTTTATCCGTTCCATTATCACTGGCAAAAAAGATGATGGTATTGTTCCGGATGCTAAGGTTGTTTAATTCATCAACTAATTGCCCGACCATTTTGTCAACATACCTGACCATGGCTTTGTGACGATCTATACGATCCTTGGCATTGGGTTCGTCTGGAGTGGCCACAAATGGACGGTGCAATAAGGGCATCGGGTAGTATAGGCACATGGGTTCATCTTTATTTTTTCGCATGAACTGGATCAGTCTTTCATTATAAATATCGGGTCCAAATTTTCCCTTATAAGTGCGGCTACCACTTTCCGGTGTGTTTATGTATGGATCTTGATATCTTTTATCACTGGCAGGGTTGCCGGTTTCAAATCCGGTCCATAATGCCCAGTCATCAAAACCGTGCTTCTTTAGTGCATTCGGTTCGACCCGGAAATCATTGATCTGCCATTTCCCAGCTATGGCCGTTGCATACCCAAGATCTTTCATAAGTCGGGCAAAGGTAGTGTTTTCCTTTTTTTTCCAGTCAAAATAACCAACTCCCCAGCGTGGCACATCCCAATGGCTTACCCAACCCGTACGGAATGGATACTTCCCGGTCAGTAGGGTTGTTCGCGAGGGCGAGCATGAACCCATCGAGTATGCATTGTGAAATTTCATTCCCCCCTTTGCGAGTGAATCAATGTTTGGGGTCTTGATATCATCGGCTCCATAGCAACTGACCCAGTCTTTACCCAAGTCATCAATCATGATGAATAGAATATTCGGTTTTTTTGGATTAGATGCATCTGTGGTTGAAACACATGGTGAAAATGCGAATGCAAAAATGATAAGGAAAGAGAGGAGGAGATTAAGTTTCATTTTAATTGTTGGAAAGGTCGTTCACTTTTACTAACCGATGTAGGTTTGAACAAGATTATTACCCCTTCATCCTTCATTTTGTTTGCCAAGATAATTGAATTCTTGAAGGTTAAAATCTTATTTCTATGAAAAAACTCGTTCTCCCTTTTCTAGTTCTCTTCATTCCCCTCCTTGCGTTCGGTACAAAGTGGTACAAAGGAAATACCCATGTTCACACTACACTTTGCGGACATGCGGATACTACACCCAATGTGGTAGCCCAATGGTATCATGATCGGGGATATAATTTTCTAATTCTCAGCGAGCATAATAAATTTATCGATCCTTCCACAGTTGAACTGAAAGGGGAAGTGCGGAGTGATTTCTTACTTGTGCCTGGTGAGGAAGTAACTGGGCCAGTACACAGCACGGCAATGAATGTATCACGCTTGGTTCCCTGGGAATTCAAAGATAAGAACCGATCGAAAGTCATTCAGAATCATGTCGATGAGACGCGGAAAGCGGGGGGTGCGCTCATTCTTAATCACCCAAACTGGGGCAGGCCGATCCACGGTCATGAGATTTCTCCGGTAAAAAACCTTTATATGTTTGAGCTCTATAATGCTCATCCGGGAGTACATAGTTTTGGAAATGCTCATCGACCCAGTCTGGAAGTTTTGTGGGACGCACTTCTTGAAAAGGGTATGACCATTTACGGTGTATCTTCGGATGATGCTCATAAACTCCAAAAGTGGGGAGAAAAAGAAAATAACCCGGGTCGTGGTTGGGTAATGGTACGGTCCAAAGAGCTAACACCTAAGGCTCTTACTGAGGCCATGCTTCAGGGAGATTTTTATTCCTCTTCGGGAGTTATGTTGGATAAGTTGGTCCGTGGATCCAATCATATCGAACTTTCGGTTAATGAAAAAGAAACCGAGTGCGAACTTGCTTCTGAATTCCTCTTTGGCCGTCCGGTCAGTAAGGGAGAACCGGGTACTTTTATAGAATTTATTGGCCCAGGTGGCAAAGTTCTCAAAAAGATTACCGGTCTTTCCGGTTCGTATAAAGCTGAGGGTGCATATATCCGGGCCAAAGTGACCCGAAGGATAAAGAAGGCAGACGGTTCGCTTCGTGATTACTATGCATGGACACAACCCGTCTTCACAGATGGGCGATAGGATTTTTTGGTTTTTTTAAGAACTTAATTTTTTAAGATAAAGTAAGAAAATCTATTGGTTGCATCCTAATCTCAGCAAAAGTAAGGTTTCTCCTATGAAATTATTATTTTTTGCCTGTTTCTTCTTTCCATTGGTTCATTTTTCATTTGGAGAAAAGTGGTATAAGGGAAACACTCATGTGCACACCAAGCTCTGCGGGCATGCTGATTCCACCCCCGAAGTGGTTGCACAGTGGTATCATGATCACGGGTACAATTTTCTCATTCTCAGTGAACACAATAAGTATATCGACCCGACCACCGTAAAACTTTCGGGTGATATAAGGGATGACTTTTTATTGATACCCGGAGAGGAAGTAACCGGACCGGTGCATAGCACGGCAATGAATGTATCCCGCTTGGTTCCATGGGAATTTAAGGATAAAAACCGTTCCAAGGTTGTTCAATGGCAAGTGGATGAAACCAAGAAAGCCGGTGGGATCACTATACTGAATCACCCCAACGCTCCATTTATTCGCCCTGCTGAATTGTATCCGGTGAAAGACCTTTATCTTTTCGAGCTCTACAATGCCCATCCAATGACTAAAAATTTTGGAGATGCCCACCGTCCCTCCACCGCATCTCTTTGGAATGCATTACTCGATAAAGGGATGACTATTTACGGGGTCGCTTCTGATGATAGTCACAAATTTGCCAAATGGGATGAGAAATATGATAATCCCGGCCGGGGTTGGGTTATGGTTCGTTCGGAAGAACTTAGCTCGGATGCGGTTACTTTGGCGATGAACCGTGGCGACTTTTATTCCTCCTCTGGCGTGATTCTGAAAAAGTTGATCATGGATAAGAATCAGATCGAAGTGGAAGTGGATAAAGAGGAAACTGCACGGGAGCTTACTTCTAAATTTTTGTTTGGCCGTCCAGTGAAGAAAGGAAAGCCTGGTACTTTTATTGAATTTATTGGACCGGGCGGGGAAGTGGAAAAAACCATCTCCGGAATAAAAGCGAACCGCGAAGCCAAAGAGGACTACCTCCGTTGCATGATCACTCATCGGGTGAAAAAAGCCGACGGTTCCCTACGAGAGTATTATGCCTGGACCCAACCTGTTTTTACCGACGGACGTTAAATTATTTTATAACCTGTTGTGTAGTTAGCATATAAAACAAGTGTATTGAAATTAATAAACCGTCGTGCTATGTTTTATTAATTGAAATTTTTTACTAAAGACGAGTTAATCGCGGCACTTCGACGATTGGGTGAATTGGCAGATGAAAAATCTGTTCAATTAAACCTTTGTATTTACGGTGGAAGTGCGTTGATGCTTGCTTACGATCGAAAACGAGTGACCCGTGATGTAGATGCGATATTTTATCATCCGTCCAAAATTCAACCTTTAATTCGTAAAGTGGCAAAAGAGTTTGAATTGCCCGAAGACTGGATTAATGACGAGGTGAAGCAATTTCTTGGTACGCGAGAATCAATTCGGGAATTACCTCTCGAATTACCCGGTATACAGATTACCGTTCCCACTGCCGGGTACCTTCTTGCAATGAAAGCGCTCGCATGCCGTCGTGCTCTTCCAGGCTACAAGGGAGATGAGGATGACCTTCGGTTTTTGATCAGAAAAATGGAGATTCGAACATGTAAAGAAATTCAGGGCTGGATTGATAAGTATTATCCGGATGATGTGCCATCCCTATCCGATCGTTCCTTTTTAGAGCAATTAATCAGGGAGGTGAATGCGTGAAAGAAAATACTCAAAGGCCTAAAACATTAAGGGAAGTGGCAAAGCAATCCTCTTCCTTGGAAGAATTTGGCCTTCTTCTACGTGAATGGATTCATGAGGTTATCCGCGGCGATATCAGTAATCGCCCGGCTTTAAAAAGAGCAATCGAAGACGCACCCAGGAAATTGAAGAACCAGTTCCATGAGGGTGAAATTGCAGATGCATACCTTTCCTCTTACGCGGAATGGATTGCGGATAAAGCCGGGATTGACCGCCCGATATGGGTTCAGAGAAAAAGTGCGTACCTGGAATTCCCTTGGTTTTCAGATAATGCCCGGTCTTCACTTCTAATTGATACTCCCGCTTCTTTTCGGCAGAGAGGGGTTTTTACAATCCCTGAAAATGTGGTTCGATTACGCCGTGGGCGCCCTCGGGTCAGCTCCGAGCAAAAGCGAGAAAAAGCACGGATTCGTGATCAACGCTATCGGGCAAAAATTCGCGAAAAATTAAAAAAGCTCTGCGAACTGGAGCAAGCCGGATTACTCTGATTTTTGCTATCCACTTCTCAGTACTCGGTTGACATAGTTTTGAAATATGGGGCATAATTGATATTTCAAATTAACCCTCGTTTCCTTATTTCTATGATTACCCGAATTCTTGGTCTTTTTGTTTTTCTTTTTACAGCCTCTTTTTTACAGGCTGATCGTCTCGTTCTCGTCAGTGCATCCTATGGTAAAAACATTCTCGCGATAACCGAGGCCAATGGCGATGTGTTATGGTCACACAAAACTGCTGGTAAGGAAAAAGGACATGCCGGGCATCACGATGTGCACATGCTGCCCAATGGAAATATTCTATTTCATGAGACATGGCAGGATGTAAAGGAAATCACCCTGGGTAAAAAAATAGTAATGGATTATAACTGTGCTGTTTCCAACGGTAATAAAGGCCGGGGAGTAAATGTGCATGCTTTTTCCAGGTTGGCTAATGGAGATACCCAGATTGTGGAGAGTGGAGTGGGGCGCGTGATCAATGTGGATCGTTCCGGAAAATTAAAACACTCCTTTAATCTTAAGCCAGGGGGCACTCAGAATTCCCGCTGGGCACGTGCCACTCCGCAGGGCACATTGCTCGTTTGTTCCGAGCAACCGGGGGTGGTAACAGAGTATGATAAAAATGGAAAAGTGGTCTGGGATTACTTAATCAAAACTCGGGTATATGGAGCGATTCGCTTAAAGAATGGAAACACTCTGATTGCATCTGGAAGTGGAAACAGTGTGGTCGAAGTGACCCCCGAAAAGAAAGAGGTCTGGGAAATTAAAGGCAAGGTGCCTGGCACGAATATCGATTTGAAATGGATGACCTGCCTGCAGGAAAGAGCGAATGGGAACTTTATCGTGGGCAACTGCCATGCTGGCCCTGATAATCCACAAATATTCGAAATAACCCGCGATAAAAAAGTGGTCTGGGAATTCAATGAATTTGAATTGGTTGGAAATGGTCTGGCCTGTTGGCAAGTATTGGATGGCAAAAAAGCCAAGGCCCTTCGCAGCCAATTGGCTGCTCTCAGGTAACCTGATTTACATCATTATATCACGCATGTGCGTGGAGTAAGTGCTGCTATTTTCAAATGATTTAAGGATTCCCTGTTTCGAATACTTTTTTCCGTTTAGGGAAAATTCAATCCAGAACTTGATCTGACTTTTGGGCACATAGGTTATAGGAGGAACAGTTTTACGACCTTTGTTGTAGCGGCTGTTTCCCTGCATCCAGAAATTATAGTCGTAGTCCGATAGAATCTCAGTTTTATTCCAATCGTTTATTTGATATGAAAAGGAATGAATCGTAACTGATTCAATATGTGGGTTTTTCCCGTAGCCATCCTTATTCATAATAAAAACCTGGAAGTTGAGTTTCCTGTAAGTTTCCAGTTCTTCCATCCAGCTTGTACTTCCCTGCTTTTTCTTTGGGTTAGAGGCAGGGTTCATGGATATTTGCAATAGATTCTCTTGATCAATCTCTTCAGTGAAAGTCTCGTATCCACGAGTATGCATGGTACCACAACTTGTTATTAGCAAAAGGCTAGAAAGGCTTAAAATGTGTAACTTAATTTTCATCCCTCAAAAATTTAGAGTTGAGGAGCAAAAAATAATAATCAGTTATACATCGCTTTCAGCGGCGGTGAAAATTTAGTCAGGTTAATACCTTCCACTGCAGACTCATATTCTTCCATGGTTGGAATTCTTCCGAGTATTGCAGATAGAACAACGACCGGGGTGGATGCGAGTAATGACTCACCTTTTTTACGATCTGAGTCCTCAACCACACGGCCTTGGAATAAACGGGTAGAGGTGGACATAACGGTATCTCCACGCTCTGCTTTTTCCTGATTGCCCATGCAAAGGTTGCATCCCGGGCGTTCCAAATACATCATATTCTCGTATTCTTCCCGGGCATTGTTCTTGGGTGCATCATCGTTGAAAATAAAGCCGGAATATTTTTCGAGCATATTCCAGTCTCCTTCCTCCTTTAACTCGTCAATAATGTTGTAGGTGGGAGCGGTGACTACGAGGGGAGCCTTGAACTCAACCTTGCCGTTTTCCTTTTCCAGATTCCGCAACATGTGCGAGACAATCTTGAGGTCTCCTTTGTGCACCATGCAGGATCCAACAAATCCGAGATCCACTTCCTTGGTTCCTTGATAATAGGAAACCGGGCGGATGGTGTCGTGGGTGTATCTTTTGGAAACATCATCATTATTTACATCCGGATCCGCAATCATGGGCTCGTTAATCTGATCCAAGTCCACCACAAATTCTTCATAATACTTCGCATTTCCATCAGGAGTCAGGGCGGGCTTTTCTCCGGACTTTATTTCTGAAATGCGTTTATTTGCGATATCAATGAGTCCCTCGAGAACTTTTATATCGTTATCCATTCCCTTGTCGATCATGACCTGAATTCGTCCCTTTGCAATTTCGAGCGATTCAATCAGGGTATTATCCTGGGAAATACAAATTGAAGCTTTTGCCTTCATCTCCGCAGTCCAGTCAGTAAATGTGAAAGCCTGATCCGCAGGCAGGGTTCCTATGTGGACTTCGATAATTCTGCCCTGGAACACATTGTCTCCAAACTTTTTTAACATCTGTGCCTGGGTGGCATGAACCACATCACGAAAGTCCATATGATCTTTCAGGCTGCCTTTAAAAGTAACCTTTACAGATTCAGGAATTGGCATGGTTGCCTCACCGGTTGCCAGAGCGAGGGCAACCGTTCCGGAATCGGCTCCAAATGCTACACCCTTGGACATCCGGGTATGAGAATCTCCACCGATAATGATCGACCAGTCATCGACGGTCAGATCATTGAGTACCTTGTGGATCACGTCAGTCATGGCATGGTATTTACCATCTGGATCCCGTCCGGTGATTAAACCGAAGCTCTGCATAAATGTCATTAGCTTGGGTATGTTTACCTGAGCTTTTTTATCCCAAACCGATGCTGTGTGACAACCGGACTGATAGGCCCCGTCAACGGTAGGGGAAATAACCGTGGCTGCCATCGCTTCCAGTTCCTGGGAAGTCATCAATCCCGTGGTATCCTGTGAACCCACAATGTTCACCTTTACCCGGACATCAGAACCTGCATGCAATACGGTGCCTTCCTTTACACCGACCATATTTTTATTAAAGATTTTTTCCACCGCGGTCAGACCCTGTCCCTCATGGGAAATTTCCCGGGCAGGTGCAAATGCAGACTGCAATTCAATACCCAGTATGGAAGCCGCTAAAGTTTGTAACTTCTTTCCAAATACAATCGCATAGGATCCACCCGCCTTGATAAATTCTTGTTTTTGTGGGGTCAGGGCAGGGGAGATATCAACTAATTCCTTGTCTCCCTCATAAAGCTTTTTTTCTTTTGTATTTATGGTAAGAACCTTGCCGGTTTCCACCGAGTAAGTCTGTTCCAGTACCGGGTCACCATTGTCATCTAGTACGGTGTTTCCATCCGCATCCAATTTCTTTACCCAGTTATTTAGATCGATCCCAATTCCACCGGTCACACTTACCGTGGTCAAAAAGATTGGAGAAATTCCATTGGTACCCGCAACAATCGGGGCAAAATTGACGAACGGTACATACTTACTCGACTGTTTGCCGGTCCATAAAGCCACATTGTTAACACCGGACATTCTTGATGACCCCACTCCCATGGTTCCCTTTTCCGCAATCAGCATGACTCTTTTGTCAGGATGTTGTTCTTTCAGGGCGGTGATTTCAGCCTGCGCCTTTTCGGAGATTAAACACTTACCATGCAGTTCACGGTCGGAGCGGGAATGGGCCTGATTCCCGGGTGAAAGTAAATCGGTTGAGATATCCCCCTCGCCGGCAATAAAAGTAACCACCTCAATTTTTTCTTCCACCTCGGGCAGACGGGTGAAAAATTCCGCTTTGGAATAACTTTCCAAAATATCTTTGGCAATCGTATTTCCTGCCTTGAAGGCATCTTCGAGACGATCGGTGTCTGCTTCATATAAAAAGACTTGGGTCTTTAAAACTTCTGCCGCATCCCGAGCAATGGATTCATTATCACCCAGGGCCAAATCGAGCAAAACCCTTACGGATGGTCCGCCCTTCATGTGAGATAATAATTCGAATGCAAAAGTGGGGGTGATTTCTTCCACTATGGATTCACCAAGAACAATTTCCTTTAAGAAATCCGCTTTTTCACCTGCCGCACTCGTGGTGCCGGGCAATGTGTTAAAGATAAAGAAATCTAAGGACTGAGCTCTGTGCTCATTTGCGTTGTCTTTTATTTGAGCGATTATTTCCGCAATCAATTCGCTACCGTCAATAGGCTTTGGACTTAGACCCTGAGTTTTTCTTTCTTCGATCTCGGTTAGGTATTCTTGGTAGGTATTCATAGGTGGCAGAGTAAATAAAATTAGGAATTCTAAGTTTTAGCAGATAATGATTTTAAGTTAAGCTAAAAAATATCACTTTTGATGAACTGGGGTAGGTATTTTAAAATCATGCTCAACCCTTTTGCGATTTACGAAAACTCCCTTTTACTAGATAGTTTGATACATGAATATTACTATGTCACTTTCCTTGGAAGTTTTGTCCATTCTTGTGTTCGGTTCCATCATATTTGTATGGGGAATTCGCTACAACAACATCAAGGATGAATTCAAACATTTTCAACTACCCAACTGGCTGAGAGATTTGGTCGGAATATTAAAGCTCTCCTTTGCAATCATGTTATTTAGTAAAGACCTGCAAATTGTTCAAATTGGTGCATCCGGTATTGCTCTGCTAATGGTTGCCGCCCTGGTTACCCACTTACGCTTAAAAAGCGAGCCTGCTCGCATGCTTCCTTCATTTGCCCTACTCTGTGCCTGCGTGGCTATTGTATACATGAGCAATCAACTGCTCATACCCCCTGCTTGATTTGTGATCTACCTGGGGATAGCAGTTCAAATATTACTATTCCTGGTATTTGCTGTTGGTGGGAGTATCAGACTCTTTCAACCCATTGTGGTACTTGCAAAGCGAATGCGCTGGGTTTCGTATTTTAGCCCTAAAATTGTTCGCTCGATTGCCCTGGTCGAAGTAATTTGTGGAGTCGGTATTCTACTCCCATTAATTCTTACAGATAGTTCCTTCTCTTTCCTGTTTTATTCCGGCTGTCTGCTTATGGCTACTATGGTCGGTGCGGTCATAACCCACCTTGTTATTGGGGATTACCGTCAAATTATCGGCAACCTTGCTCTTTTGGGAATGATCTACTTTGTTACATTCCCTGTTTAGCAATTTTTTTCTAATTTCTGTCGAGGTCAGTTTTTTGAACCTGTTGTCAAACCCAAGACTATTATCCTACACTGCCAGGTGGGGAGTTGAATTCCTTGTCCGATTTAAAACCACTCGAGGTGTAAAAGAAACTTGAACAAAGTTGTGCTTGTGAAGATGGAGGTGGGCAGATGTATTTAAAGACAATGCTACAAGTTTCCTCCAGAGTATCCATTCCCTTACAGGAGATTCAATTGCAGGCTATTCGTTCGCAGGGGGCCGGTGGGCAGAATGTAAATAAAGTATCTACCGCGGTCCATTTATTCTTCGATATCCGGGCATCTTCTTTACCCGAAGTGTATAAAGCTCGTTTACTAAGTATGAAAGACCGTCGGATCAGTCCGGCAGGCATCGTGATAATCAAGTCTCAGGAAGCACGCACCCAGGAGACCAACCGGGAAAAAGCTCTGGGCCGATTGAAGGAGTTAATCAAGGAAACGATGCAGGTTCGCAAGTCCCGCCGGGCAACTGCTCCAACCCGCGGTTCAAAAGAACGCCGCTTGCAGGCCAAAGATACCCGTTCAAAAACGAAGAAATTCAGACGGCGTCCCGGTCTGGACGATTAGAGAGAAATCTCTGAATAGAGAGTCGCCATGTGTCGATGCTATCGACAGGTGAGTTCATATATGTCGATAAAAGTAGATTTTATCGACATGTAATAGCCTCTGTTAGTGAAATTGCATGCATGTGTATGTTGACAAAAGGCACACATTGCGGTAGTTTTATTCTGTGTTCGATTGGTCTGATGAAAAAGATAAAAAGCTTAAACAAGAGAGAGGTATAGGTTTTGAAGATATTGTTTTTCATGTTGCTTCAGGTGACCTGCTCAGTGTTTCGGATCACCCGAATTCTCAGAAATATCCTAATCAGAAAATTATGTGTGTAATGGTGGATGAATATGTTTATCTTGTTCCCTATGTGGAGGAAGAGAATCGAAAGTTTTTGAAAACCATTATCCCCAGTCGTCGGGCTACCAAAGAATTTAAACAGAAAGAAAAATAATGAAATTAGATGCATACGAAAAAGAACTTTTACAATTGGATGATGATGGGCAAATTTCTGTCCAGTCTCCAGATCCTAAAGAAAAAGAGGCCCTCATCGCGGCTGCCCGTGAAACCTTGCAAAAAGACAAACGAATTAATATCCGTATGTCCGGTCGCGATCTTCTCTCCCTTAAAAGAAAAGCGAACCGCTTTGGCATGCCTTATCAAACCCTCATCTCCAGTATTCTTCATCAATATGTTTCCGGAGATCTCAAACCTTCGCAGATTGAGGAAACCCAGTCAAAATATCGCAAGAAAAACCGTGGCAAAGATTGAGGAATTCAGACGGCGTCCCGGTTTTGATGATTGAATGAAATCCATTAATCCAGTTTCACACAGTAATTATTAGCCTATAAATAGGCTGGCAAGTCCGAGTAGGAAAGTAAACACGGCAAATCCCGTATGAACTCCAAATGTACCTCCGAATATAAAAGGGGAAATTATGACCAATGAACTGGTTATCATAATCATTATGTAGCTAAACATTCTAAGTATTTTCATGAAAGACATTTCTTTGAGCCCTCCTCATTTGTCTTTTGGAAATTTTTAAAACGAATAGGCATACAGTAACAAGATTGGTAGTCTCCACTTACCAAATCATTCTGTAAATAAAAAATTGAGTTCATAATCTTTTATTAATTTGAAAACCATTAAGTGATACTTTATGGTTTATGAATGAAAGTTGAACGACTTACTGAAATAAAGAAGTTACTTGATCGGGCAGGGGAAATGCCAGACGAACTTGCCAAAAACCTCCACCAATGGTTCCGGGTTGAACTTACTTACACCAGTAACGCCCTCGAAGGAAACACCCTTACCCGCAGGGAGACTGCAATGGTGGTGGAAAAAGGAATCACCGTGGGCGGGAAGAGCCTGGTCGAGCACTTGGAGGCTACCAACCATGCACAAGCTTTTGATTGGATCGCAGAAAAGGCCCGCAAGCCACTCAAGCATTTCAAAGAAAACGATCTTCTTTCCCTGCATAAAATGATCCTATCTGGCATAGATAACCACAATGCAGGCTTTTATCGGAATGTTCCTGTTCGCCTTTCTGGTTCGCGGACAGTTCTCCCAAATCCCCGAAAAGTGCCAGATTTAATCTCCGCTTTTCATAAGTGGCTCCAAACCACGAAGAAGATTCACCCAGTGGATCTTGCCGCAGAAGCTCATTACCGCCTGGTTACTATTCACCCCTTTATTGACGGTAATGGCCGCACCGCGCGCCTGCTCATGAATCTAATCCTTATGTGTCATGGTTATCCGCCTGCGATCATTCGTAAAAACGAACGGGGTAAATATTTGGATGCTTTGGAAAAAGCACAGACCGGTGGTTCGCAGGATGATTATTTGCAACTGATTTATCGTGCAGTCGATCGCTCCCTTGATATTTATGTGGAAGCCACCTCAGGAGAAGGCGATTTCGTCTCCGAGCCTGATGACTCCCTTTTACGTATTGGTCAACTGGCCAAGCAAACAGGAATAAATGTCAGCACTATTCGTTTCTGGCTTACTTCCGGGCTACTCGAAGTTTCAGAAACCACACCCAGTGGTTACCAGCTTTTTTCAGCTGCGATGGTTATACGGATTGAAGAGATTAAATCCCTCAAAGAACAACGGTTTACCCTTCAGGAAATCAAATCCAAGCTCTCCAGTATGTCGGATGTGGCAGAAGATATCATGAACCGCTACAAGTCCACATTTGAAAAGTTAGCCGACTAAAAAACTATAATTCCACTCATCTCAATTCTTTCTTTTTAATGCTCGCCACTTCGGCGATTTCAGCATCTATAGATGCGCATGGTAGAAGTGGATATACAACCCGGTCAGCGCTGGGTAAGTGATGCCGAGCCCGAGCTCGGTCTTGGAGTGGTCATGAGTGCGGGTAGTGGTCGGGTGTCCATTCTTTTTCCGGCCGTGGATGACCGACGCGAATATGCCCTCGATTCCGCCCCCGTCCGTCGGGTCGCGTTTGAAGTGGGGGATGCCCTCAAGACACACGATGGACAATCCGGTTCTATTGAAGCGGTTAAGGAAGAGGGTGGCTTCTTACATTACCAAGTAAAAGGGGAGTGGGTTCCCGAAGCTGCTTTGGCGGATACCATCAGTTTTTCCAATCCACTCGATCGTTTAATGGGCAGGCAATTCGATGAACCCCATCTCTTTCATGTCCGTAATGAGGTGCTCAATTGGCAGTCTAAAATTCGTAAATCTCCCAACCGTGGCTTTACTGGTGGGCGGATCGATCTGATCGAACACCAGCTCTACCTCGCCCAGGAAGTAACCAGTCGTCTGCAACCACGCGTCCTCCTCGCCGATGAAGTCGGATTGGGAAAAACCATCGAGGCCTGTTTGATCCTTCATCGCCTCCATCTTACCGGCCGTGCCGAGCGGGCTCTTATCATTTTGCCGGAATCCTTGATGCATCAATGGTTCATCGAACTGCTTCGCCGGTTCAACTTGGTTGCCAGTTTGTTCGATGAAGAACGCTGCCAGGCCATCGAAAGCGCCGATCCGGAAATGAACCCCTTTCTTGATAGCCAGATCGTCTGCGTAAGCCTTGATTATCTCACCCGTTCTATGGAACGCTACACCCAGGTACTCGATGCTGAGTGGGACCTCTTAATTGTCGACGAAGCCCACCACCTCGAATGGACACCAGAACTTGCCAGCACCGCATACCAAATGGTGGAAGGTCTGGCAGAGAAGATTCCTGCCGTATTACTCCTTACCGCCACTCCTCAACAACTCGGTCCAGAAGGACACTTTGCCCGCCTCCGTTTGCTCGATCCTGCCCGTTATAACGATTTGGAAACTTTTATCGAAGAGAGCGATCACTACCAGGAAATGGCCGGACTCGTCGACCGGATCGATGGCAAAGAAGAACTCACATCTTCCGATTGGGAGATGATCCAAAAGAGCTCCTCTCATCTCCATGAACAGTACTCCGGTAAAAAATCCCTCACCTCAGCCGACCGTGCCAAGCTTACCGAAAATATCATCGATAGTTTTGGCCCCGGTCGAGTCATGTTTCGCAATACCCGCAAAGCCCTCAAGGGATTCCCCCAGCGCCAACAAGTGCTCCATCCGCTAGATTCGGTCTCGGAGGAAAACCCTGCATTCGATCAAAAAATCCAATGGTTGATTTCCTGGTTAGCCGATAACCAAAAGGAAAAAGTCCTGCTTATCTGTAAGACCAAGGCAATGGTCGAAGAAATTTACGAAGCCGTTCAGAAACAGGTTAATCTAAACCTCAGCCAGTTTCATGAAGGATTAAACCTGATCCAACGCGATCGCCAGGCCGCTTACTTTGCCGACCCCAAAGGTGCCCGTGTACTCCTCTGCTCGGAGATCGGTAGCGAAGGGCGCAACTTTCAATTTGCCCATCACCTCATTCTTTGGGACCTCCCCGATAACCCCGAACTCTTGGAACAACGCATTGGCCGGCTCGACCGAATTGGCCAGACCGATACCATCCACATTCATCTTCCCTACATTCAAAATTCGGCTGAAGAAGTGTGGGTCCAGTTTTATAACAAGGGAGTCGGCATCTTTGAACAACCTGTCCCCACGGCTTTGATTATCGCAGAAACCTTTGGGGGAGAACTTGAAAAGTTGAGTAATAAATTTGATGCCGATGCTCTCCAGTCCCTTGTGACTAATGTTATCGATGCACGAAAAGACCTCGGTGAAAAACTCGAAAATGGCTACCTTCGCCTGCTTGCCCGTAATTCGAATAAGCCCGGTCAAAGCGAACTGCTTCGTGAACAAATCCAGTCATCCGATACCGACTCCGCTTTCGAAACCTTTGCCACCGACCTCATGGAATATGTTGGCCTACGCGTCGAAGATCTGAGTGACCGCCGCTATTTTTTTAAGCCCGAGTATGGGCAAATGGACAGCCTGCCCGGGCTTGACCCGGAAGGCATGATGGCCACCTTCGATCGTACCGACGCCCTTAATCGGGACGATATTCAATTCTTCACCGCGGATCATCCACTGCTTCGTAACTCGCTCGACTCCCTACTCAGCAGCGAAAAAGGCAATGCCGTACTTTCCGTTTACCAAGGCACCGAAGCCCCCGGTATCTTCCTGCAAGTCACTTACCTGGTTGAATGCGTAGCCCCCCGCAATTTACATATCGATCGCTACCTACCGATTAGCCCCACCACCCTTTGGCTCGATCATACTGGGGATGCTATATCCGCTCCTGATTTTTCCGTTGGAAAATTGAACCCCTCTCCGGACACCGATGATATCCTGGGTAACTCTGGAATCAAACGCCTGGTCAAAAAAATGCTACGATCCGCCGAGGCTCAAATGTATAAAGTGACCGAAGACCTGGTCACCGAAGCCGGTATTGCAGCAGAGAAAGAACTCCAATCTGAAATCTCCCGTCTACAAAACCTTGCCCGCCTCAACCCAGCCATTGATCAATCGGAAATCAAAAACTTACAAACCCACCAAACCGAACTCGAAGAAGCCCTCGCCGAAACTCGCTTTCGCTTGGACTCTCTGCACCTCGTAGTTGTGGAGAATTAAAAGGATTTTTCCCATCCTCATTCTCTCTTCACCCTTTCGTTTGGTTTGATGTCTCTAAAAAATTTTAGACATATTGTGCCAGGATCGAACATTGACATCTGATCGAACTCCCGACCAATTGCCGCCATAACAGAGCCCGATGTTTATGTTTTGGTTACCAGCGAATGATCTCCACTTGTTTAAATTGCCTAACCATGAAGAGATAAAAGTCTCACCTGATTTGATTTCAATGGCCTGTAAATCGATGCCATTTTCTAGTAAGAGATCAATTTCTAGCCCAGCACGGTCTCTCCAAAAGAACATGGAAGCATCCACCCCTTGATTTAATTGTGTTTTGAACACATCTGCCACCACCATATTTTCAAATAAATTACCGCGTAAGGGGTGGGTTCTTATTTGGGCTTCTTCCTGGATCCCCAAGAGTCGGCTGGCAAGCCCAACATCGTAAAAATAGAGCTTCGGGGTCTTCACCATCCGCTTCCTAAAGTTGCTGGAATGCGGTTTTAGCGTAAAACATATATAAGATGCTTGCAACACGCTTAGCCAGGACTTTGCAGTCGGAACCGTTATAGAACAATCATTGGCAATTCTACTTAAGTTTAGAAGTGACCCGATGTTGCCCGCACAAAGCGATATGAAACGCAGAAAATGATCCCGGTTTTTAATGGACATTAACTGACGGATGTCTTTTTCAATATAAGTCTCTATATAAGCGTTGAGCCAGCGTCGTGCTGTGCTGCCGCCAGATATGATCCTAGGATAGAAGCCGTGAAATAAGTTGTGATCGATAGATTGCGTAAATATTTTCCCCTTTTTTAATTCCGCAATAGAGAAGGGGAGTAATGATAGGTTGGCTACCCGTCCTGCTAGACTCTGAGATATCTGACGATTCAATTGAAATTGTGATGAACCGGTTAAAATGAAGAGACCATTTCGCTTATCTTCGTCGATAATTCGCTGCAGATAGTTGAAAAGCTCTGGGCAGCGCTGCACCTCATCCAATACCGCACCATTTTGGAATTGTCCCAAAAAGCCGCGAGGGTCCTCCTTTGCAAATTGATACTGATCAAGATCTTCGAGGTTAATATAGGGCTTGGTTTTAAAGAGTGCACGCACAAGTGTGGTCTTTCCAGATTGCCGGGGACCTGTTATCGCTACGGCAGGAAATTCTTTAGCGAGTTGAGCGATGAGTTTTGCTGAATCTCTTTGAACCATATCCTAAATATAATCTGGCATATTTAAATTACAACTTTAAATTTGCCGATTTCCGGTGTGAAACCTTAAGGAGTTTTCCATACACTTTACTGATAGACCAGATCGGATACCGCCACACTTCACTCTACCTTAAGACTTAAAATCAACCTTTTTGCATGATATAAAATGCATAAAACTCGATTTGGTACATAAACCCTAAAGTCTAAATCCAATAATCATCAAAATGCATGATATATCAGGCAATATTAGCCCGTCACTCACTTCTCACTTCTCACTATTCACCCTTCACCATTCACTCTTCATTTATTTCGCCCGCCTCAATCCATCAGTTGACCAATCGGAAATCAAAAACTTACAAACCCACCAAACCGAACTGGAAGAAGCCCTCCCCGAAACCCGCTTCCGCTTGGATTCTTTATACTTCGTAGTCGTCCTGAATTAAGAATTTAGTTTTTTTAAAGATAAAAAGTTACAGTATTGCAGAATCTAATGAATTAAATAATAAACAGATTTTAATAGAAGAATGTAATGAAACATAAACTTAGATGAGTAAAAAAGTAGAGATAGCGATTCAGATAACAATAGTATTTTCTTTGATTTGTTTTACCATAGAAACAATTCCCGGTCTAGATTCAGAGATTTACAAGCTTTTAGTCAATTTAGAGATTATCTTTGTTGCAATCTTTACCTTGGAATATTTAGCAAGAATTTACATCTCGAAGCAGAAAGTTAAATTTATTTTCAGCTTTTTTGGACTAATCGATTTGATTGCGATTCTTCCCTTTTACTTATCATTAGGTTTCGATTTAAAAGCACTAAGGGCGGTTAGATTTATTCGAGCATTTAGGCTTCTCAAGCTCACTCGCTATAATAAAGCGGTAGATTTGTTAGGTGATGCATTAAAAAGATCCAAAGAAGAATTATTCGTCTTTACATTCCTCGCGTCCTCTCTTCTTTATCTAACCTCAGTTGGTATTTATTACTTCGAGAAAGACCTTCAACCAGAAGAGTTTGGTTCCGTTCCCCAAGCACTTTGGTGGTCTGTAGTAACTTTAACTTCAGTTGGATATGGGGATGTGACACCCAACTCTACTGGTGGCAAAGTTTTTACATCGATCATTTTATTCCTTGGTATTGGCTTGGTTAGTGTGCCTTCTGCAATTTTAGTTTCTGCCTTTTCTAAGGCATCTAAAAAATGATTCCAGTTCAGTACTTTTAATTTTACAGCATGCAGATTTATGTTTCAAAAGATGGCCAACTATTTGGACCGTACTCCGAAGAAAATTATAAGAAATATATTGATTCATCTGCGTTTAGTGATGAGCACTTAATTTGCGTTGATGGTACTAATTGGGTTCCTCCTTTCGAAGTTTTCTCTCCGCAAAAAAACAAAATAGATAAACCTACACCTAAGACCAAAAACTTGGGTACTTTAAAAAAACATAATATAGGAAAGAAAATTAAATATGTTATTTTTGTTTTCTTATCTTTAGTGGGACTCGCAGTTTTTATCGGAACTGATTACAACATTATTGCATTAATATTATTTTTCTTCTGCATTTTGATTCCATATGTACTCTTTAAATTTCTTCTATTTGTTATCAAGGGTGCGAAAGACTATAAGCCAAAGTCTCAAGTATTGACAGATAATGCGAGGGCATTTGTTGAATCAATAAAACAAACTAAAAGACTAGCATCAGTTCACACCAAGATAATTTTAAAGAAAGGTGAGACCGCTTATTATTCTGAACAATCAAAACTTTTTGAAACTAGGGCAGTTCGTCACTATCAGTCTGGCTCTGCTGGAATTAGGGTTATGAAAGGAGTTTATGTTGGAGGGTCGCGCGGAAAGTCCATCAGTAATGAAGAATGGAAGCATATAGATGATGGCACACTTATTATAACAAATAAACGACTGGTTTTTGATGGTTTTTCGCAAAATAGGAATTTTAATTTATCAAGAATAATGAGTGTTTCACAAGGTCTAGATAAAATTGAAGTAAGTATTGAAGGTCGTCAGAAGAGCCTAGTTTTTGATTGTTCAAATTCAATAATTTGCTCAACAGTGATTCATATTTGTGCCCAAGCGGAAAACCCAAGTGATCTCACAGATGTGAATTTAGATATACAGATTCAAGAACCCAAATAGTGCTTCCCTGTTGAAATAAAATCTTTTCTAAAACAAATTTCGAAGATGTTCGAAGAAGAGAGTATTAAGCTTCATTGTCTAGGCCTGCATCAAGTACGGCATCCCAAAAATCGTTTTCATGGATAATTTGAACATTCACTCCCTGTTTTCGCAATTGTATAACTCTCTCTACTTTCCTTCCATAACATGAATAAGCCCAGCACTGGTTGCCTGCGGCACCGTAAACTAAGTAATTCAGTTCTTTAGTCGGCTTAGTTAGGAAGACTCCTTTTCCTCTTTCCACAATTACTTTAAACTCGCTCCTTTTTGCTCGGTGGGAGTGACCTGTGAAGACAAATTTTTTATTATCAAAGGATATAACGGGATCTACACTGCATGCTCCTTTAGTAGTGATTGATTTTCTTAATTCTTCGTCTAGCTTAAATCTGTTAGAAGATGATAATCCTACAAATTCTGCAAAAAATGATTTTAGAAGTTCCTGCTCCTCTTTATCGACTTTGCCGTCCTCCAAAACTTCCAAGAGAAGACTGTAAATTTCATCATAAGGGTAGCATCCTTTGAGGTGATCTGCTTCCTCCATCCAATTGGATAAAGTCCTTATTTCATTTTCCTCTACTATGCCGTCGGCAAGCATACCATGTAAAATTCCCTGTAAAACCTGCAGGTCACTTGTGATAAAGTCATAAAACACATTTTCACTAGTAGCTTTTTCCAAAAACCATTCGATATCCTTGAGTTCGTCTTGATCAATAACCCCGTCCTTAAGGGATTCTTCAAGTATGGGAATTAGTTCTGAATAGGGATGGATACTCACATACCTTTTTTGCTCCTCCATCCACATCCTTATTTCTTCCAGTTCTTTACTGTTTACTACACCGTCTGAAACTACTCCAGATATAATACCACTTAGAGTGTTAAGAGATTTATGTAGATTGGATTTACTGCAGAATTTATGGTAGTGAAGGCTGTCTATATTTTCCATAGATAAAATTTACCCAATTCGCATATTCATGTACAAGGAATTTTTCACTTAGTCAAATTTTACAATCTGGATTCATTTAACAAAGAAATTTCGAAGGCTTACCCATATGAACCAATTCCTAAATAAAGGCCTGTTTGGATAAGCATACAAACCGCTTTTCTTGGTGTTGAATTTTATTCTCACGAAATAGACTGTAGGCCTAGCTAGTACTCAAGTAAGTCAGCTTTAACCAACTCATTTTCTTCTTCCATAAAGTCTTCAATTGTTTCCTCTGGGATTTCGTCTTTAGTAACTCTTTTCTTTTCAAGAATTTCATCAATTGCCGATTTCAAGATTTGATATTCACCCTCCATATCATTGAAGAAATCAATGCTCCAAACCCTCAAAATCGTCCAGCCTTTGGATTCAAGAATGGCTTGCCTTTCAATATCCCTGTCCCTCGCACTCTGCCTTAGATGATCTTTTCCATCTAATTCAACTCCGCAAAGGTAGCCATTAGGGAAGTCTTCATGCATGACGCCAAGATCGATTCTCCATCCGCTTACACCTACCTGTGGGTTGACGATATATCCATCGGCTTCCAACCGATCATGAAACCATTTTTCCCATGGTGCATCATACCAATGGCCACCGTCAGGTTCGTTTCGCGTAGAAGTGTCTTCAAGCTGCCCTGTCTTTGCATACTGGAGGTACCTTCTCAGAACCTGTGGGCCACTATTCTGAGCAGTAATGTCGTTTGGATTCATGCTAGAGCAGACCACAACCCTTTTCTTTGCTCTTGTCACAAGAACATTGATTCGGTTTTCCCCTTTTTCCATATTAATTGGGCCGTACCTTTGAAACATTCTACCTTCATGATTCTTTCCGTAGACAGTTGCGATAATGATCGTATCTCTTTCATCCCCCTGCACATTTTCAAGGTTTTTGATAAAGAAATATTCTGGAGTATTCTTCCAGTGATTGAGGTAAGCCCTAATCGTATCATCAATCTGTTCCTGAAAAAGTTCCTCTACACGGATTGCCTGCTTGAGGTTCATGACCGCCACCCCGATCGACCAGCCTGGTCTCTCCCTGATTTCGTGCAGAATAATTTCAACCAATTTTTGGGCTTCAATCGGGTTGGGGTTTTTGGATGGAGACCACCCAGAAGTCTGTCCATGCTCATCAACTGAGACTAGGTCAGTCTTGCCGGAATTATAAACTCCTTTTGCATCAATAAATTTAACACCAAGCCGATCGTCCTGATTTAAATTCGGAACGGTCATGAGATCATTCTCGTAAAACTCGTTATTGGAGAACCTTATTAAAGACTCGTCTTCGGATCTGTAGTGATAACACAGTCTTCTGAAATTAGGAAATGCGAGCATGGCTCTGTCTAAAATCGAATAATTAGTGTCATCCTCCTGATCCATCTCGTCCTCAAGAGTCGATTGCATGTACCGGGTTGGGGGCATTTGCTTTGGGTCACCAACAACGACAACCTGCTTGCTTCTTAAAATACTACCGATGGCTTCCTCAGGGAGCATCTGGGAAGCTTCGTCAATAATGACAAGGTCAAACTCGGTAGTCTTAGGGACATAGTCCGCAACTGAAGAAGGAGTCATGAGAAAGCATGGAGTGTAATGCTTCAAAGTATCAATGGCTCGAAAGCACAGTTCTCTTACGGTAATTCTAGCATTCGGAACTGACTCAATATGATTCAGTAGTTGCTGTCCCATCTTGTCTCCCACTTTGGTAGCTTTTTTGTGCTTTGGCAGATCCTCTGCCTTAGGCATTCTGCTCGCTATCTCTCTGACATAAGTTGACCTGCAATCCTCTTCGGCTTTTTTGAACTTATCTCTCAAACGGTTCATGTTTTTACCGTTGAATTTATATATCTGAGGTGACTTCTCTGATACCTTCTTGGAGAAGAATTTGTAAAGTCCTGCTTCGAGTAAATTTCCTATCGATCTACCGGCGATGGTTAGATTCCTGAGCCATTCCCCACAGCCAATTCTTTGCTCAAATCCATGCAGAACAGAGTTGATCTCCCCTAATTCCCGAAAAGATGATTTGGCATCGGCTAGAGCTTGCAAAATCCTAGATATTTCCGCAGCAGAGTGATTCTCAAATGAAAGTGAGACTTGCGATATGAAATCCTCAGCATTCCGTAAATCCTTCGTTCTTTCCTCCAGCCACTTTAGTTGTTGTTCAATTTGCCCGGAGTTAACTTCGACATATCCCGACTCTTGTAAGTGCTTTTTTGATGTTTCATTCAACTGCAACAAATTCACAAGCTCAGAGGCTTTTGCCTGCAGTGAACTTATGTCCCCTTTGGGCATATCAAATATTTGACGGAAGAATTTCTTAGCTTTCGCAGATTCACTCCAAGGCATCAAAGTAAAACTGATCCATAGTCCAACTGAAGGGGTTGATCCAAGATGTTCTTTTTGGAGCATCGCATCAACACTTGTTGGTCTCTGATTGAGTCCAATCAATGACTTTAGTTTCTTTTCAGAATCTTCAAAAATCACCCTTTGTTTATGAGTTTGGGTTAAATTGTTGGCTGTACTTTCAATTCCCTGAAGGTCTACAGCTTGATAATTTTCGGGAAATTTGCTGAGGGATTTACGGATTACTTCTAGCTTTTCGTATATCTCATCAATTTCAAAAGGAGTCGGGATTTTTGAGTAGTAAAGAATTGAGAGAAGATGAAAATTAGACTGGTCAGCATTCGATATTAGTTCTTCCAAACTAGCTGCTTCACTCAAATCACTTTTCAAATTTCTCAAGTCATAATCCGGAGGTACATTAAAATCAGGGATTTGCTCATCTTTTACAAGATCCTGATGAATGGCGTAAGTTGTCAGTGCATAATGAGCAATTAAGTTATCCTCACTAAGGGTTTCTTTTTGCCCCCCTTCAAAAATTTCCCGACCCATCTGATGGGCGTGATCATTTAATTGAGTTAGATAACTGTCTCTCTCTTCTCTTACCCTTAGAAATTGTGATTTAGAAACTTTTTCATCAGGAGCTGGTGCCTTGATTTTCTCTCCTATGCTTTCAAACAGGGTAGATTTTCGTGCGTACTCTGAGTGAAGGGATAAACACTTTTTACCTAGTCCAATCGACTCAAGGCGGTGATTGACAACTTCCAAGGCTGCAAGTTTTTGAGCCAAAAATAAAACGGTTTTACCACGATAAAGTGCATTGCTAATTAAATTAACAATTGTTTGAGATTTTCCGGTACCGGGAGGTCCCTCGATTACCAAATCTTTTCCTTCTGCTACTTCTAAAATGGCGGCATGTTGAGAACTGTCTGCGTTTAAGGCAAAAGAAGGTACTAAGTCCCTACTTTCTGAATCATCCACATCCCTTAGGCCAGAATTTGTCGCCATCTCATCCCTGCCTACGAGCATTTCTTCGGCAGCGGTTACATTTTCCTCAGCATAACCTTCGGGCAAAATCTCACTGAATGGAATTCCTCTAGACTTAAAAATCCCAATAGAGATGCGATTGAGAACCTTCCATGAATCGAATTTCTTAATGAAATTTTCATAGGCTTCAAACATTTGATTTATATCAAAGCTACCATTCTCATCAACGAAGTCTTCGGCCTGAGGAGGAAGGGCACCAGTCTCCTGTAAGAGAGCGTAACTAAGGCTTTGGTTGCTCTCCAAGTCGCCGCTGGCCGATATTTTGTAAGAATTTTCTCCCCTTCCTTTCTCAAGATTAACTCTCATGAGCAGAATTGGTGAGGTGAAATCTTTTTCGTCGGCGTTTTGCCATTGTAGAAAACCGAAGGCGGCATAAAGGGTCTGTAAGCCTTTTTCTCTTTCGAAGCGGACTCTTTCACGCTCCATTTTGATAAGGCATTTTTTGAGGTTTTCTTCTGAAAGATCAGTCTGAAGTTTGTCGTCTGTATGCCTTTCGATTTCACTTTCACTTGATGAACTTTTAGGTAGCTCCAACTGATGACCACTTGGGATTAGCTCATGGGCAGGAGTCATTCCAAGGTCTATCCGTAGTTGGTCTTTTCTTTCACGAATTTCATCCTCTTCGAGCCCTTCTTCGGACAATCCATAATCATCGAGGTGACGCTCAAAAGACTTCTCGAATTCAGGGGTATTTTCATCGAGCAAGTAGTCGTCCGGCTCCATCATCCCTACAATCTTGAACTTCTTTCCTGCCATCAATCTGTTCATCACAAATTGTGGAATTTCGTCACAGACATTGAAAATTCCTCCCGTACCTTTTCCTGAAAGCCTTTTATTAATCATATCATTTCCGCTCAGCTGAATAAGCTTTTTAGATAATGCTCTGAGTAAATCTCCTCTTGTATGTGTCATCACTAGCTAAAACACTATTTCCAACGGAAAAAGTCCATTTATAATTACGATTACACATCGAAGACCTCAAAAAAGATCCGCTCGCCGAAGCGAACGAACCTCTTAATATAACCACAACCCACGCCGTCAGGCATTCAGGCAATCCCCAGACTCTGATCGAATACCCCTGTTAGGGGTCTCGTCCTTTCTGGAATCAGATTTGGCTTGGATTCTCTCCACCTCACACTTGTGGAGAATTGAGGATTCACTTTTCATAATTCACACATCACACTTCGTTGATGCGAGATCTCGAACAACTATGGGATGAGTTGAACAAGCAACCGTTGCATCGGTTTGCGGATTGGCCGAATCGCGATGTGCCGAAGGGGCAGCCTGGGGTCTATCTTATTTATCAGGGGGATCGTTGGATCTATATTGGTATGTCGTTTAAGAATTTACAGAGTCGACTTAATCAGCATGCCAGTGGCAGAAGAAGTGCTGATCAGTTTTGTGTGTATGTGTCTGATCGATTGGTGATGAAAAATTTAACCGATGAACAACTGGATGGAATTGGAGAAGGGACTTATTCTTTGGATCATCAAATACGAGACTTTATTCGAACGGAATTATCTTATCGCTATGTATTGGTTTCCGACGATCCCACCGCTCGTACTCTAGAAAGGTATGGACTCCAAATTGCCAAAGGGCAGCCAGCGGAGTTGTTGAATACCTTATGATTTAACTTTCAATAAACTCTTCTTTGAGCTGAATTGGCAATATTTCTGCCATTTCCCATGTAACGTTCATCGGTTCAGCTCCAGTATGCCCTTTGTAGGATAGTTGACCAAGGTATACGAAGGGCGCGGCTTTTTTGCCTGCCATCTTGTGCTTTCTAACAAATAGGTGAACATCGCTGTTATCTTTTGCATGATTAATAATTCGTAATCCGGAATTATTTTGTGCAGATGAGCGGTTCTGGCTCTGCCAGTGAAAAGTTTGTGAATCGATGAAATAGTCGTGGTAGCGGTGTTCTTTACCGTGATTTCTTTTGTTTATGGTGACGAGTAAAATTTGTTTGTTTATCGCTTTGGGGCATACATGACCTTGTTCCCAAAGGCCTTTGTTAAATTCTAAACCAAATAATGGTGGGATTTCCTCGCGCATGTAGCGTTGGTGCAAATATAGATCAAAGGGGTTTATGATTTCCTTGAAGCGTGCACGGGTACGCATGTTTTCATTTGCCTGAATAGTTTCGTACTCTGGGTTGAGGGCAATTAAGTCGTATTGGCCAGGTCCTGTCTTGCTGACTTTGCGGAGTAGGTACTGGTCACCTCCAGATTCGGAGTCTGTTTCTATGGCAACGATTTGATTGTTTAAACTGCCAGCAGATTGCGTACTGATGTTTTCAAATAGTAGATGGTCGCCATCGCAAATTGGATTGGTACCGCCGTTCATGGAGTTGCCTTTTGCTCGGGCAATGAAGTGGATAGCTGGGTTGAGTTTGCCGTATTTAACTGGTAGCTGGGTTAGTTCGATCGATTCGCGTTCATGCGGGCTTTCGGCAAAGAATCCACAAGCAATTTGTAGGTTGGTGAAATAGGGAATTTCTGAGCCTTGTTCTGTGTCAGGAAGTTCGGACGGCGTAGAGCTTGGTTCTTGGTTACTTCGAGATTCGTAATTGAGATAGCGGAAGTTGACTAATTCTTGAGTGAGTTCATTGAGTGATTCGACGTCACTTGCTTGTACATTTTGATGATATTGAAATGAATTACCTTCTTGGGTGAAGTATTTGGGCCTGTTTTCAGAGTGCTTGCCTAACCATGCGTGAACGGGGTTTCGTTTCCAGTAGGATATCCAGGCTTTTTCTGTTTTTGGATCTTGGTTAATAGAGGAAAAGAATTCTTGGGGAATGTCGCCCGCAAGTTGGGTTCTTCGTTTGAGGGTATGCCAAGACTTTATCGATAGCGTATCTAGGTCGACCGGTGTTGTGAATCCATCGAGGTCGAGGAAGGTTTCCATTAGAACGAGTTTAAATGATTTTGACAGTGATGTAATTTCAAGTTCTTGGAGGAATTCTCCGTGTTCTTTTGCGACCAATTCAGTATCAGGTTCTAAATCTTTTTCGCTAATGAGTAGGTTGATCCAACTTCCATATTCTTTTTTGATTTGCACGAGGGAACCACCCGCGAGATAAAACTCCGAAGCGGTAGGCCGCCTGCCGAGTGATTCTTTTAATGATCGGTAGGTATCGAGGTGAGTATCAATTTTGGTTTGGATTAATTTCTCTAAGAATTCAATCGCTTCTAAATCGTAGTTTACATAGCAACCATCCGCTAATTTGATTGAGCCTTCGCGGATCTGTTTGATGAATTTTTTACGGTCTTGATTGGTTACACCGATTTGGAAGAGGGCTTCGGCTTTTTTGAAAAAGCTAATGTGGTTGCCGATTAAATCGAGAACGACGAGTTTTTCTTTCCCGCTTTCTTTTGCTTGCCTGAGCCCGCGTCCAAGTTGTTGAAGGAAGATGATTTTGGACTCGGTGGGTCGAAGCATTAAGACGGTGTCAATTTTGGGCAGATCGACTCCTTCGTTAAATAGGTCGACGGAAAATATTACTTCAATTTCGCCACGGTTTAGTTGATCCAGTGCTTCATTTCGGCGGAGTTTTGATTCACTGTGAATGGATGCACATCGAATATTTTTCCGGTTGAAAAAATCTGCCATGAAATCGGCGTGTTTAATCGAAATGCAAAATGCGAGTGTTCGGTTTTGTTTACGCTGTGACCAATTTTGGAAAGCATGTTCAGCACGGGCTTCGGTGGCTAATTGGTTTTGGAGTTCTTCGGGGTCAAATTTTCCGTTTCGCCATGAGATTTCTTGGTAATCGACTTCGATATCTGCAATGCCAAAATAAGTAAAGGGGCAGAGGACAGATTGATTGATCGCTTTGACCATGCCGTTTTCAAAAACTAAGTTGTTATCGCACAGAGAGAGAATATCAGCTTGGTCAGTCCGTTCTGGAGTAGCGGTAAGGCCTAATAAGAATTTTGGAGTGAAGCCTGATAGCAGTCGTTTATAACTAGAAGCCCCCGCGTGGTGAAATTCATCGACTATAATGTAGTCGAAGTAAGTTTCGTAAAATTTATCCAGGTGAGTTTGTCGACCCAAGGTTTGAATGGATGCAAAGAGTATATCTACATTTTTATCTTTCTGGGTGCCGGTATATTTACCAACTTTAGCATCTTCGAATATTCGAACAAAAGTTTCCTCTGCTTGGGAGAGGATTTCCTCGCGGTGGGCAACAAATAGAATTTTTTTCGCTCTGGTTTCTAAGCAGTCAAAAGCGGCAAGCCAGGTTTTGCCGGTACCGGTTGCCATGACGACTAAACCACGTGCATTTCCTTCAATGCGACACTTCTTGAGGGCGAGTAATGCTTCTACCTGAATTGGATTGGGTTTAACGGGAGGTAGGCATTCTTTTTCTACTTCAACCCCGCTCTTTATTTTGTCCTGAGGAGTTTTTGATTCGTATTCATCGCGGTATATATCGATCCATTCATTTGATAAATGAACCGCTTGTGGATTTTCGAAGAGAACTTTGAACTTTGAGCAGATTTCCTGGAATGCACTTTGATTTTCAGATGAAGTAATTCTTAGGTTCCATTCTAACCCATGATTTAATGCGGAATGGCTTATATTGCTAGAGCCTACATAAGCGACGCCATCTTTTGATGACCTGTCTTCACGGTGAACAAAAATATAGGACTTCATATGGAAAGCAGTATTTCCAGATTCATATATTTTAACCTGAGCCCCTTTTTCTTGTAGGATCATTAAAGCTCGGAGAGCTTTGGGCTCCGTTATGTGAAGATAACCACTAGTAATAATCCTGATTTTTACATCTGCTTCTAATGCGTCTTCAAGTGCAGGCTTAATAAGCTCTAGTCCAGATGATCGAATAAAGGAAACCGCAATATCAATCCGAGTTGCTTGATTGATAGCCGTAATCAGCTTAGGCAGGAAATGATCATCACCCCCAGTAACTAAGCTTTGCTCAGAAATGTTCATGAAAGAAATCGATTAAAAGGCTTTTGAGTAAAATTAAACATGCGATCGTATTAAAATAACGACCATGAAAGTTATATAAATCGACTGCAATTCGATTCTAGTTTTCTTCTGTCCAAAAGCACCAGCCATAGGGGAGGCAGTTCAATCGGTTGCCGAGGAGACGGAGGTGTTGCCAGTCGGATTGGATGGTCCAGGTTTTTCTTTCTTTAAAGGGATAGGGGTAGTGCGGGAGGTGGTGGGTTTTGATTTTCCATAGTTCGGCGATGAATCCATTTTCATTTACTTCGACATCGAATAAAAAGGCAGAGACCAATATGTGGTCGTTATAGAGGGTTTTCTGTTCTTCCAAGCTGCTCAGGTAGGGACTGAGGGCTTCGCGTTTGATGGCGGCCAATTTGGGATCACCCGGGGAGAATTTGGCAAGTGGGTCAATGTATTCAGGATAGAGGTTTTTATATTTTTGGGAGAGTGCAGGAAGGCTGAGCATAGGCAGGTGATTGGTTGTATTTTAAATTAAGGATAAATGACGGCGATTTATTATACATACCTGTCAACCCCTTCACTTTTTTCAGGCTTCTGGGTTAATTTCTATGATCTTTTATTATCGATCGATAAGATCTGTGTGCAGGTAAAGTCCTTACTGAATCTAGTGATTACGCTTGGTCAATAAGACTTGAGGTTAGACAATATAAGTTTTAAGTTTAGAACAATAACTTGCATTTGTATTACGTTTGTCATACATTTATGGGATGAGTAAATCTTCTATGGTACAGGCACGAATGGAGCCAGAATTAAAGGCCAGTGCAGAGTCGATATTTAGTGAGCTTGGGCTGAATTCTGCCCAGGCGATCACTATCTTTTATAAACAGGTGGAACTTAGTGGTGGGTTGCCTTTCAAGGTCGTCGTACCCAATGAGAAAACCCGAAAGACTTTTCAACAAACTGATGAGAGGAAGGATTTGATCGTCTGTGAGGATGCCGGAGATATGTTTAAGAAACTGGGCTTATGAGCCTGGTTCCCATTTATACCAAGCAATTTGAAAAAGACCTCAAGCGTTCTCTTAAACGAAATAAGAGAGTGGAGAAATTTAAGTTGGTGGCGGAGGCTTTGATTGAGGGGCAGGAATTGGACCCGATTCATCGAGATCACAAATTGATCGGTAATTTTATTGGACGCCGGGAATGTCATCTGGAATCCGATTGGTTATTGATTTATAAACTTGAAAAAGGAAGGGTAATTTTTGAAAGAATGGGTACCCACTCCGATTTATTCTAAAAGTTTAAGCCGGTGTGCAAGATGCCTTGTTTAGAGGCAGAGATAATTTTGTTTGATCGATAATATTTACCGGTCAATTAAAACTTTTTTCAGGTGGAGTCCCATTGTTTAAGGGGTACTTGAAAGTTTTTTAACGAATTACTTGAATTCGAAAAAATGTGTGGTACCTTGTGCGTTCGCTCATTTTAGTGCGTGGTGGAATATGACATAAAAAGTTTGTTCGTAGGCTTGACGTTAAGTAAGTACTTACTTACAATTTTGGGTTCGAACAGAAAAATTAGAACAAGAAAGGAAGACGAATAGTATGGAGAATGAAGAGGGAAAGAAGGGTATGTTTCGGGCATATCAGGTGGCGCAGGAGATGATTAAGGATCGACTGGAGGATGTGGATGAAGAGGCAGCGAAGGAGATGGGCGAGGTGGCTGGAAATGAGGTGATTGTAGCCCGCGGGGCTTACGACTTTATTGAACGGGTTTTTAGTAAGATGGATATGCCTCATAAGGTGGTGGATCCATCCGCTTTTGAGGCGTTTGGGCCGTCGCCCGAACAGATCGTTTTTCTGAATTGTCCGGGTAAGGTGGATAAGGAGGGGGTGCGTAATTTAAGAAATTTTGTGGAGAAGGGTGGCTTTCTTTTTACCACCGACTGGGCTTTGAAGCATGTGATTGAACCGGGTTTCCCTGGGACTTTACGCTATAATGGCAGAGCTACCGGGGATGAGGTTGTTCGTGTCGAAATTGATGCGAAGGAGGATGCATTCCTAAAATCCCTGATCGGGGAGGGGGATGATCCGCAATGGTGGATTGAGGGTTCGAGTTATCCGATTGAAATTTTGGATCCGAATAATGTGGAGGTTCTGGTTCGTTCGAAGGAGGTGAAGGAAAAGTACGGAGAGAGCCCGGTTTTTACCTCGTTTAATTATGGGAAGGGGAAGGTGTATCATATGATTTCCCATTTTTACCTGCAGCGTACCGAGACCCGGACGGAGAGGCATAGGCGGACGGGATCGGATTATATGGAGGAGAAGTTAAGGATGAATTCGGCCAGGCGGGCGAAGTATCGGAGAATGGGGGTGGATCGTTCATCCCTGGGTGAGGTGGAGGCGGCTTATTCAAGTTCTGCCTTGATGGGAAAGGTAATGTATGAAAAATCGGTGAGCTTGAAAGAATTTAGAAACGACGAACTATAATGGGAAAACCGGATGATCAGATGCTCAATCGTGGAGCCAGGACTTACCTGGCTCATGCGGTGAAGGCGGCTACCCATCCGGTTCGCAGAGAAATCCTGAAGTCTCTCAAGAAGGGCCCGCAAAGCACGGTCGATCTTGAGGGGGAATTGAAGGAGTCCCGTTATAATCTTTACCATCACCTGGATGTTTTATCATCTGCCGGGTTGGTAAAGGAGAGTTCTTCGAAGAGTGGAGGGAAGATCCGTCATTTTGCACTCAAGGAACCAAAGCGGCCGGAGTTGGCAGTTTTGCTTTTTGATGAGGCGGAATTGAATCAAGACCCCAAAAGCAGAGAGAATTTTCTCGATGCCCTTGAGATGCTTGAAGGAAAACCCATCCCACATCGGGATAAGGTGGTATCGGCTGAGATTCAGCTCCGGTACCCCTGGTCAAAGTAATTCTTTGCCTGGTTGACGGGGCCTTGTCCTGTCGGCGGCGATTCATCGTAAATAACCCCCATTTCGGGAACGGATTTTCTGGCTGCAGATAACAAGCAACACTTGGTTGCCTGGCAAAAAATTTAATTAATAAAAAACAAAATAGAGAAGGAAAAAAAAGAAGTATGAGTATATTCACAACAAAGTTAGATTATAATAAAGTATTGGCGAATCAGGAGAATGATGTTCACTTAGTTACCCGGATTGATGCCCCGAAATTGCAGTCGGATGAAAGAAAACCAGTGGCATTTACAATCTGTCTGGACCGGAGTAGTTCGATGGCAATGGAAAGAAAATTTGATTATGCCTTGGAGGCCTGCGTGGGAGTGGTTAAAAATTTGAGGCCGGATGATCTGTTCTCCTTGGTTACTTTTGATAGTGAGGTGGAGGTGGTTCTTCCCTTGGAGAAAATTGAGGATAAACAAAGGGTATGTGAGATAATAAAAAGTTTATCCACCCGTGGAATGACATATTTGAGCGGAGGTTGGGAGCAGGCCAAGGACGAGTTACTTAAGGCAGCGCCCGGAATGTTAAAAAGGATGTTACTTCTAAGTGATGGTGTAGCAAACAGGGGGATTCGTGATCATCGGGAATTGATTACTTTGGTTGGGGACGGCTTACGCGATCATGGGATCCGTACTTCATGTCTCGGGTTCGGGGATCATTATCAGGAGGATTTACTTTCTGATATGGCGACTCATTCGACGGGGAATTTTTACGATGTTGATTCGAAGGAAAAACTGCCAATCGTTTTTGCGGCTGAACTGGAGGGTGCACTTCGAATTTCAGTAGAAAATCTGCGTGTCCGCATTAAGACTGAGGAGCAGTGTGAGTCTTGGGATGACTTTGGAGGAATGAGAAAAACCATTCTCGATGATGGCCGAACAGAACTTTTGATTGGAGATTTGGTTTCGGAGGAGGTTCGTTCTTTTGCCCTCGAATTGAAGGTGCGCTCCGCTGATTCCGGCTCGATTGGGCGCTTGATCTCAATGGATTTTGTTTATGATCTTGTTGGGGAGGATGGATCGTTACCTACTTCGGAAGAGCGGATGATTGAAATTTCTTTTGTAAATAATCCGGAAGATGTGCAATTGGATGATACACTGCTTGCCATCATCACAACTCAACGGACATCCAGAACTATCAGAAAAGCCATTGAGAAAATTGACCAGGGTGAAGAAAGGGAAGCGATCGAATTTCTCAGAGGGGAGTTAAAGAAGCTGGAGGAGTTGGGAAAACCGGAGTTAATCGCGGACTCGGAGATGTTGATCCGTTCGACCATAGAGAAAATTGAAATGGGATGGAGGCGAAGTAGGGGGCGTAAGTTCGCGCAGTACAGTTCCCGTTCCTATTCTAAGATGAGTTCATCGGAATACTGGTCTGCTGATGAATCATACAGTCCATCCTTTAAGGGAACTAATGACGACGAGTTATGATGGTTAACCGATTAAAGAAAAAACTTCACAAGTTAAAGGATCCACAACTTGAATTGCCCTTTAATGGGATTGGTGTGAAGCCACAGTTCGAGGTGAAAATATTTGGGACGAAACAAAATAATTTACAGTTTTCTGTGCTCGAAGACGGTAGTCGATCCCAGTTGTACTCGATGACTGCATTCGTAAAAGATGATCATTTATATCTCGGATATTATGGAGATAATCATTGCTGGTATCCCGACGGAAAATTGAAGGGGGTTTCTCACTTTTCTAAGGGTAGACAACACGGTAAGCAGATTACTTGGTATCCGGACGGGAGCTTACGTAGGAGTTGGTACTGGCACTATGGAGAATTTCATGGTCGCTGGATGGAATGGTATGAAAATGGAGTCACTTCGTTCCAGGGACATTATCGATTTGGTAAGAAGCATGGCAAGTGGTGGCAGTGGTACGAGAATGGAAGGATGGCGGTGGCAGGAGATTTCCTGGATGGATATGCCCTGGATCTAACGGTATGGAAACCAGATGGTACGCTCTGTCCAGAGTCCGGCGTGACTGCCGGTTTTGGATACTGGTTAAGTTATGAAGAGAACGGTGAGCTAAAAGACCGAACGGAAATTTCGAATGGAGAAATTGTTTACGACTTACCGGATGAAGACGAAGATATAGACGACGAATCTGATAGCTGATTGATTGTGCCTTGAATTATTATCAGAGTCTAATTTAGGGGTAGTGCCTAGATTATTAATTTCAGTGGAATAAATGAGTTTTGCAAAATTCATGAAATTATTTAATAAGTTGGGCTGTTTTTTTTAATATTTAGCTTTATTTCATTCACTTGCCCTTTCAATTACGATGATGCGGTCGGGCATGGTAACTATATAGTTTTTTCTGATGTTTAACGATTTATATGGAATTGCCCGTTGGGGAGATGGATTGGTGGATATTCTTCCTAATGGAAATGTGGGATTAAAAGACCCGCTGAGCCCGGATGCACAGGCCGTGGATTTGGCGGAGATTATTCAAAAACTTGAAAAAAGAGGTATTCAAACCCCGGTATTGCTACGGGTTTCAAATTTTTTGGAACATCGTATTAATGCAATTAATGAAGGTTTTCGCTCTGCGATTGAACAGGTTGGATATGGGGGGAAATATCGCGGGGTTTTTCCAATAAAAGTAAACCAACAGGCTCATGTGGTGGAGAGAATTTCAGAGTATGGTGAAAGTTTTGATTTCGGATTAGAGGTTGGCTCAAAAGCAGAACTATTGATTGCTCTTTCTCAATGCGATAATCCACAATCTTTGATAATTTGTAACGGATTTAAGGATACTGAGTTTATTCGGCTTGCCCTGCTGTCAACAAAGCTTGGTATGAATACAGTAATCGTATTGGAGAGCGTGCGGGAACTAAAGTTGATCATCAAGGTATCCCGCGAGCTAAATATTCCTCCGACCCTGGGAGTGCGGGTAAAACTGGTAAATGTTGTAAGTGGGAATTGGGCAGCAACGAGTGGAGACCGTTCATCGTTTGGGCTTTCAGTCGCACAGGTCGTGGAGGTGGTGGATGTATTAAGGCAGGAAAATTTATTAGACTGTCTTGTTCTGCAGCATTCCCATTTGGGTAGCCAGGTTCCGAATATGATTGAGATTCGTAAATTTGCTCAGGAGGCAAGCAGGCTATTTATTGAGATTGGTAAGTTGGGAGCGAATTTAAAATACCTGGACTTGGGCGGGGGGTTGGGGGTTGATTACACGGGGGAAAATTCATCCAATCCAAATTCAATCAATTATTCTTTGGAAGAATACTGTTACAGCTTGGTGGAGACGGTAGCGTTTGAAATGAATGAGGCCGGGTTGCCTCATCCATTTATAGTAACTGAAAGTGGACGGGCATGTGTGGCACAATCCTCCATGCTTTTATTCAGTGTTCTTGAGAGCACAAGTTATGAGAGCAATGTGGAAGTTGTGAGCCGTGAGGATGATCATCCATTGCTTCGTTCCCTTATTGAAATATCGGCTGAATTTGGTTCCCACAGTCCGCTCGAATCCCTTAATGAAGCCAGTTATTATCGGGATGAATTGAGAGCGAATTTTAGAAGGGGTAGGCTGTCCCTTCCTGTACTTGCTCGTGCGGAACAGGCTCACCAGCGAATTCTCGGGCAAGTCCGGGCAATCATGAGTGAGCTTGATGATTCTGAATATAGTGAGGAATTAAATCTCCGGATCCAGGGGATGGCGGATATATATCATTGTAATTTTTCATTATTTCAGAGCCTGCCCGATGTCTGGGCCATTGATCAATTACACCCGATTATTCCTCTTACTCGGTTGCATGAAAAACCTGACCGTAATGCGGTGCTTTCTGATATTACCTGTGACAGCGATGGCCGGATTGATCGCTTTGTGGTCGCGGATGGCGTGGCTGATTGTCTTCCTCTTCATAGTTTACGGGATGATGAACAGTATTATTTGGGTGCATTTTTTGTGGGGGCTTATCAGGAGACTTTGGGTGATTTACATAATCTTTTTGGGGATACGAATGTGGTAACCATACGACTTAAGGAGGGTGGGGAGTTTGAACTGCTTGACGAGGTGGAGGGTGATACAGTTTCTGAAGTCCTGAGCTATGTGGAATATGAACCCAAGAGATTATTGGAGAAATTTAAGGCAAAGGCGGAGAAAGCTGTTAAAGAGCATGGGGCAACCCTTGAGGAATTGAAGGAATTGGTGACCACATACCGTGATAGTTTACGGGGGTATACTTATTATGAATCTGACTGATAAAGGAGAAGAAATATGACAAAGGTTTTGGTTGTTGGAGCAGGCGGTGTTGGATCGGTCGCAGTTCATAAAATGGCAAGTTTACCAGAGGTCTTTTCCTCGATCACTCTTGCAAGCAGGCGGATTTCCTCCTGTGAAAAGATTGCCAAATCAGTGGATGAACGGTTTGGGGTAAGTATTGAATCTTTCGAACTTGATGCGGATAAAGTGGAAGATACGGTTTGTCTGTTGGAGAAGGTAAAGCCAGATCTTTTGGTAAACCTGGCTTTGCCATATCAGGACCTGGCATTGATGGATGCATGCCTAAAGGTTGGGGTGCATTATTTGGATACTGCCAACTATGAACCCAAGGATCAGGCAAAGTTTGAATATCGTTGGCAGTGGGAATATCAGGATAGGTTTGAAGATGCCAGGCTTATGGCATTGTTGGGTTCTGGGTTTGATCCCGGGGTCACAAATATTTTCACCGCCTGGTTAAAAAAGCACCACTTCGACAGGATTGATACGCTTGATATCTTAGACTGCAACGGGGGGGATCATGGGCATCCTTTTGCCACCAATTTTAATCCTGAGATTAATATCCGTGAGGTTACGGCACCTGCCAGGCACTGGGAGAAAGGGGACTGGGTGGAAACACCTGCGTTGTCCCATAAGAAATCCTTCGATTTTCCAAGTGTTGGTGAGCGTAATATGTATCTGATGTACCATGAAGAATTGGAATCTTTGGTTAAACATTTACCAGAAATAAAGAGAGCCAGGTTTTGGATGACTTTTGGAGATGCCTATTTAACTCATTTAGAGGTTTTGCAAAATGTGGGGCTTACTTCAATTGAACCGATCATGTACAATGGTCAGGAGATCATACCGTTACAATTCCTCAAGGCTGTGCTCCCAGATCCAGGTGGATTGGGTGAACGAACCAAGGGGAAAACTTGTATAGGTAACATTGTTACCGGGGAGAAGAATGGTTCCCAGGTAACCAAGTATCTATTCAATGTGTGTGACCATGAAAAATGCTTTCGTGAAGTTGGCAGCCAGGCGGTGAGTTATACGACGGGGGTGCCTGCTATGATTGGTGCCGCATTGATGATACAGGGTATTTGGAAGGGTAAGGGTGTTTTTAATATGGAACAAATGGATCCAAATCCCTTTATGGATATGTTGAATGAACATGGCCTGCCCTGGGAGGTTCGTGAGTTAAGTAGTCCATTGGATTTCTAATGCTTCCGACACAAAGCGGAGGACCCGGTGCCTTTGATCAATTTGATTTAAATCGTGTGCCCACGCCATGCTATGTTGTGGATGTGGAAAAGATCCGTTCAAACCTTGAGGTTTTGCGTGCGATTGCAGATCGTTCAGGTGCCAATCTACTTCTTGCTCTGAAAGCATTTTCGATGTGGTCTTTGTCAGAATTAATAGAGGAGTATCTTGATGGATGTTGTGCTTCCGGGTTGTGGGAGGCAAGGTTGGCAAGAGAGAAAGGACTGGCTGAAAAAAGTAAATCAAAGATTCTTTCGACCTATTCGCCCGCTTACCGGTCTACAGAAATTAATGAAATCTGCTCCCTTTCTGACCATTTAATTTTTAACCATCCCGGTTCATTTGGGGTGAAGCAGGCAAGTGAAGCTGGAGTTTCTGTTGGTTTGCGAATCAATCCAGAAATTTCCCTGGGACATGATCCGAAGTATGATCCGAGCGCAGAAAACTCAAGGCTGGGTTATCCCATCAGTCACTTATCTGAAGAGCAAATTTCCGGATTTGATGGTTTGCACTTTCATAATCTGTGCGAGCAGAACTTTTCTCCATTAGATAAAACCTGGCGGAAGGTGGAGAAAGATCTCGGAAATCGTCTAAATCAATTTGACTGGGTGAATATGGGGGGAGGGCATCATTGTACAAGGGAGGATTATGACCGGGACGGGTTAATTAATTTACTGGTTGAGGTCTCGAAAAAATACAATGTTCAAACATATTTGGAACCTGGGGAAGCGGTTGCCTTGGATGCGGGTATTCTTGTGGGTGAGGTGCTTGATACCATGAATGCAGATAAAGACCATGCATTACTTGATGTAAGTGCAACTTGTCATGCGCCTGATGTGATTGAGGCTCCTTATCGCCCGGCACTGATGGGAGATCTAGATAAGGGGGAATATCGATATCTCCTGGGTGGTTCCAGTTGTTTGACTGCGGATTGTTTTGGGGAATATGGATTTGATAAGAAACTTAAGCGCGGAGACCGGGTAGCATTTTTAGATCAAGCCCATTACACTATGGTAAAAACAAATACTTTTAATGGAGTCCCATTGCCATCGATTGCGTTGTGGAATTCAAAAACCGATGAATTGTCGATAATCAAAAAATTTGGTTATGAGGAATTTGAGAACCGTTTATCATGACGAATAAGAATATCCAGTTTTTAGGGTCGGAGTTGAAGGAGGTGGAAAACGGGAGAGAATCTTCAAAGTTTCAAATTATTCCATGTCCGATGGAAAAAACCGTTTCTTATGCACGGGGAACAGCCGGTGGACCGGCAGCCATTATTGAGGCAAGCCAGGAGTTGGAGAGATCAAATATTTGCAGTGCAGGAATCTTTACCCAGAAGGCAATTAATTGCTCGGTGGAGCATGCGGATTGTATGCATGAACTGAGAGAACGGGTGGGTTCTATTGTCCGGAATAATCAGTTTCCTTTTACTCTGGGGGGAGAGCACTCTTTAACCTGGGCCACAGTGAGTGGGATTTCCGAAGTACTGGGGAAGAAAATTGGGATTGTTCAAGTCGATGCGCATGCAGATCTTCGCAAGGATTATTTGGGCAATGCACATTCCCATGCCAGTGTGATGAATCTATTGGTGAATGAGGGGCATCAATTAGCCTCACTTGGCGTACGTGCGATGTGCGAAGAAGAGAGAGATTTCCGGAAAGCAAATGGGATCCTTTTTTGGGATGGCGAGGAATTAGTCCGTTCCAATACGAGCTCAGTTGAACTACCCGATAACTTTCCAGAACTTGTATATATTTCCTTTGATTTAGATGGACTGGACCCTTCCATTATGCCGGCAGTTGGAACTCCGGTGCCGGGCGGGTTGAATTATTATCAGTCAATAGATTTAGTAAGCTCCGTTCTCAAAGGGCGTACATGTGTCGGTATGGATGTCGTTGAACTCGCTCCCGTTAAAAATGATATAGTCTCCCCCTTTACCGCGGCATCTCTTTGTCAGAGGTTGTTGGACCTTGTTCGGTAAGGACTAGTTATCCAATTACTCGAATCTTTAGTTCCGCTAAGTTTACAAAATTTTCAATTCCGGTGTGCCAAAGGGAGAATTCTTCCAGTTTGAGTTTGGGGAGTAAGTGATAAAGTTTGATGAGCGAGATGGGACCGAGGTCCGTTCTGTTTCGGTGGTTGTGAATATGGACTTCAATTTCCGGAATTTCAGCTGGTAGGAGAGTAATATTATTGAATTCCTTTACTCTGTTTTCTCCACAAACGACCACATCATTTTTATTGTTATCCACAATGATGAGTTTTCCCTGTACCAGTTGTTTGGCAATTTCCTGAGCAAGTGGGGAGTGCTTTGGATCTTTATTCAATTTAAGGATTTCGCGTAGGCGGGGTCTTGCTTGCGTTAGGCAAAATATGCGCTCGCAGAACAGGTATGCTTCTTCCTTGGTGATGGTATGTCCAATGATTTTCATTTCCTTAATTATAACAAGGGAGTTATCAAAAAGATAGGCTTTGGCCGCGTCATAAGTGTCATAGGCGAGGTTGTGTGCTAATCTATCTTAGTGATCAGAGTGGAGTTCAAAGACTCCTTTTATACTTTCTAAGTATTCATCATTTGTGGTGTCCGCGGCCGCTTTGAGAGCCGCAATAAATGCGGAACAAAATTCATCCACTTTGTTTTGACTTTTGGACTTGGGCACTTGAGCAACAACTCCCGGATTACTTCTTCTTTTAAATAAATGAACGAGATAGCCGGTTGCCTGCTGCAGGATTTTATTATCTTTCCATCCTGTGGCAATTTGGAGAGCGGTTACATCAGGTGCTTTTGACCAGCGGTCTGCAAAACGAATTTCCAGTTCAATGATTTGATTTTCAAAGGAAATAAGGTTGGAAGCCAAGCCGCCGTACATTCTGTAGCATTTATCACGACGGTGAATGTGATTGATGCGAATTTCTTCAAGTTCAGGAGAAAGGTTTGGTTTAAGCGAATGTATATTTTTCATGGGGAAAATATATAATCAATTGCGGATTAAAAAGAAGAAGACTGCATGTCATATCTGTCATATGAAAATTTATTTGTTGGTATCATGTATTACGGACTTGCTTGGGAATTTATTCGCAACTAAAAATTTATTAGATTATGCCCACGAATTATGTTAGCCGGAGATTATTCCTGAAAGGAGCAGGGGTTTCCATGGCATTGCCCATGCTTGAGGCATCTGTTCCGTCAAATCTGATTAAGGGAGAAATAAAAAAGCCGGTTAAGCGTTTTGTTTGTCTTTCCAATAATTACGGGGTTTATCAAAAAGCTTTTTTTCCAGAGGCATTAGATACGGGAACAGACTACACCATGCCGGAGACTTTGTCTTCTCTTGAGAAGCATAGAAAAGAGATTTCAGTTTTTCAGAACTTGGACCATGGGTTTACTGGTGGGCATGCCGGGGTACCAGTTTTATTAAGTGGAGTACGGCCAATTTTGGCCCATAATTTTAAAGAGGGAAATATTAGTCTTGATCAAAAATTGGCGGAGTATTACGGATCGGCCACCAGGTTTCCATCGATGACATTGAGTTGTCGTGAAAGAAATCTTTTGAGTTTTACGCGTACCGGTGTGCAAATTCCTTCCGTTAGTATGCAACAGGCTTATCGAACCATGTTTATAGAAGAGGCAACCCTGAGCAAGGCATCGAAGAGGGAACAAATGACCCGGCAGAATAGTATTCTTGATGTAGTGCGTGAGCAGGCGAATGATTTTAAGAGAAAGCTTGGGAGTCGGGACCGTACAAAATTGGAGGAATATTTTGATTCGGTTCGAACATTGGAGAAGAAGATCCAGCAGCAGGAACCGTGGTTGGATCGGCCAAAGCCCAAGGCACCGGTAGAAGAGCCAAAGCCAGGAAATGGAACGGAGGAGCAACTCCGGGCAATGATCGAAATTATTGCCCTGGCATTAAAAACAGATTCAACCCGCGCAATTACCTGTGTGAGTGGATTTGTGAATGGTGATTTTGGATTGAATGGAGGATACCATGGATTTTCCCATCATGGAGAGCGGGAAGAATTAGTAAGTGCATTAAAGAAGATTGAGGGTTTTCAAATATCGATGATGTCTTACTTGATTGATCTTCTGAAAAAAGAGGAGGATTTAATTAATGGGGGTTCTCTCTTTGATAACACTTCTATTTTATACGGTTGCGGGATGGCAACGGGTACACATTCAACCAGGAATTTACCTTTGGTTTTAGCCGGTGGTGGATTTAAACATGGCGAGCATAAGGTCTATCCGGAAGAGGATGGAAAGCGTGTACCCGCTGCGAATTTATTACTGAGTATTTTACAATCCTGCGGTTTGGAAATTGATCAGTTTGGTGCAAGTACAGGTACTCTTTCCGGACTGGAGTGGACATAGTACTTTTATCGGGACAGAATCAAAAGAAGGGATGGGGGGCGAGAAATCCGTGAATCGAAAACTTTGTTTATTTGTTTTGGCTTTAGGGATCATTCAAATTATATCTTTATCCATTTTTGGGAAGCAAAAGCCTGTCAACTTTGGTGCGTTTTTTAAGGCCCATTGCTTTGAGTGCCATGGGGTGGATGAGCAGGAGGGCGAGGTGAGGTTGGATAATTTACCCTTTCATTTGAAAGATCATGAAAATATTGAGCTTTGGCAAATGGTGCTCGATCAATTGAATTTGAATGAAATGCCTCCTCAAAAAAAACCGAGACCGGATGAAGAGGAGACCCGTGAGGTGATCAACTTTTTAACTGATCGTTTATCTGATGCCTATGAAAATTCTAAGAGTACGAACCGGCAGACTGTTCTTCGCCGGCTGAACCGGTATGAACTACGCAATACATTACGTGATTTGCTTTTTTTAAATGGAGCTGATTTTGAACCGGGGGCAAGGGCGGCCAAGCTAGTTGATAATAATGGGAATGGAAGTGTGGAAAGAACGGGTACGGATCCATTACGATTTTTTCCTGAGGATGAAAAAGATGAGGGATTTGTGAATATTGGAGATCATTTGGTGATGTCCGATTTTTTACTAAAATTAACTATGGATGCAGTGGAGGAAAGTTTGCTACGGGCAACCCACTTGGGACCCCGTCCATTAGTAAAGGAGCAAAGATTTTCCGGAGTTTTTATAAAGGGAAAAGGGCAGGGTGAACATCCGGTGGAAACGGTTTCAAGGGAAGGAGAAACGGATCATGAGAAATTGGTGGTTGGGTATGAAAGATATGGCCGGTTAGTTCCCACTGATTTGAGACGAGGGGTGGTCCATGGGGCACGGTATAGAATTACGATTGAAGCATCGGCTCATAATGCTATGCATCCATGGGAGGAGAAAATTCCGCTGTATAATGAACAAGGTTTTGAACTGGCTTTGAATATAGCTAATACAAGTTCGGGGGGAATTGCTGGGCCAACCTCTAGAAATTTAGCAGTTTGGCCATTAGCTGGAAATGGGAAGAGGCATAAGTTTTCCATGGAGGTATGGTTGGATAAGGGGTGGACTCCATGGATTGGCTGGGAGAATGGACCGGATTCAAAATTGTTACGGGTCGATCAATTGGTGGAAAAATATTTTCCGGATCAATACTTTAAGCGACCGGATAAGAAGGCAGATAAAAATGGACATGAACAATGGTATCTGAATTTAGCGAAGCTTTTAATAAAAGGGGGATATGCCGGTCCGCATTTGCGGATTCATACTGTGGTACTGGAACCATTAATTGAATCGTGGCCACCAGCCAGTCATGTGAATTTGTACGGTAGTGGAAAGGGGGGGACTGAGGAGGTTCATAAATTGATGAAGCGTTTTGCCAGTCGAGCCTTTCGCAGACCGGTGAGTCAGAAAGAAATAGAGCCTTTTTTAACTCTGGTAAGGAGTGGGGAATTAAAACCGACACATTCTCCGGGCGAGGGAATTCAGGAAATGAAGTACAATGTATTTGAGGGTGAATGGTCGAAATTACCAGATTTTGAAAATTTAAAACCGGTCAAGCAGGGAGAAGCCAAGCTCGGATTAATTGACCTTTCACATTCTCCTAAAAGAGAAAAGTTTGGAATGGTTTATTCCGGAAAAATAGAGGCTCCGATGGATGGTGAGTATTTATTTAAAATGGCATCTGATGATGGAGCCAGAATCTTAGTGGATCAAAAAAGAGTTCTAGAACATGATGGTTTGCATGGGGCTGTCTTAAAGGAGGCTAAGATAAAACTTAAGAAGGGAGTTCATTCAATAAGAGTGGAATACTTCGCTTTTGGACAGCCGAATAGTTTTCGGGCATCATGGGGTTTACGCGGACAGGCACAGGTGAGGCTTTCCAAATTTGCATTTGAAGAAAAAGCCAAGAAAAACATACAGAACGGACTGCCCCCTCTAATCCGAAGTTTAATGGATGCATATTCAGCTATTCTCTGCTCGCCCAAATTTTTATATTTGGAGGAGGATGGAAATCAGCTTACTCATCACCAAATTGCATCGAGATTAAGTTATTTTTTATGGTCTTCCATGCCGGATGACGAACTAATCTCGCTTGCTGAAAAAGGCCAACTTAGGAATCAGGGAGTGCTTGAAAGACAGGTGGAGCGTATGCTTACAGATGAACGGGCTATGGCATTTGTGAACCATTTTCCTTCGGCTTGGTTACGGATGGACAAACTGGGAGAGATGCCACCGTCTGGTGGAGATTTTCAATTTTACAAGAATGTAAAAATTGAACCGATGATGAGTAGGCAGGTAACCCGGTATTTTGAAGATATACTGCGTACGAATTCCTCAATCGAGGAGTTTATCAGCTCGGAATACACTTATATGAATCAGCCTCTGGCGAAGTGGATTTATAAAAAAGAGGGGATTCGTGGGCATGTGTTACGAAAAGTTTCCGCTGAGCCAAATCGTGGTGGTGGGATTTTTACTTTACCGGGATTAATGACCGCCACGGCAAATGGAGTGGATACTTCACCTGTGGTTCGGGGAGCATGGGTGTTGGAAAATATTTTGGGTACGCCACCATCTCCTCCGCCTCCGGATGTGGAGCTTTTGCCTACAGATACGAGAAAGGCAAAGACAATTCGTGATCAGTTAGAACTTCATCGAGAGCATGCAGCCTGTAATAATTGCCACCGCAAGATTGATCCTCTTGGTTTTCCGTTTGAAAATTTTGATGTGGTGGGCAGATGGCGAAATCAATACAAGGCAAGCAGGGCAAAAGTGGATCCTTCAGCGGTTCTATCCAATGGAGAGGAAATCAATGATATTATAGGACTAAAGAAATTATTGATGGAGAAAAAAGAGTTGGTGGTTCGTAGCCTGACCGAAAAAATGCTCATCTATTCAACCGGACGGAAGCTTGAAGTTCTGGATCGTGGGGAAGTGGATCGTATTGTGGCAGAATTAAGTGAGAATGAAAACCGGTTGAGAAAGTTAGTCCATTTAGTTGCAACCAGTGAGCTTTTTCTTACCAAGTGAACTTTGAAATAAGTTCATCTGCTCAGCGGTGATATTTCAACCTGTTATTAGTGGAAATAACTCTTATAAATCGTAGATTGCAGAATTAAATAATCGATAATGGGAGTATGCGGTTGCCAAAAAAGAAAGCTGTCCGTTATGGATTGGTATGTGCATCTAATTTTTAAAATATTTCTTTCATTCATATTTGTTTTTTCCCCTTTCTTGCATGGGGTTGGTCTAGTGGATTTACCTTTCATTAAACCCGAAAAGGTTGGAATGGATGCCAAGAAGCTCAAACGGGTTGACCAAAAAATGGAGGAGTTGATCAAGGAGGATCGTCTCGCCGGTGGTATTGTAGTGGTAGCCCGGAAGGGAAAGGTCGTTCATTTTGGTACCTATGGAAAGAGAGACTTGGAGAATAATTTACCGGTGGAGAAGGATACGATTTTTCGGATTTATTCTATGACCAAGGCGATCACTTCGGTGGCTGCTCTAATGTTAAATGAGGAGGGCAAGTTAAGTTTGGATGATCCACTTTCGAAATATTTTCCGTCTCTCCAAGCAATTAAAGTTTTAGACAAAGATGAGCTGGTTGAGCCAAATAGGGAGGCAACGGTGGCCGATTTGCTGCGGCATACTTCAGGCCTGACTTACGCCTGGTCTTCGAACAAGAAAATCAGTCAGGCACTTAAGGATGCTGGTGTTTTGGACCGTGATAAAGAGCTCGTGCCTATGATGAACGGTATGGATAAGGTGCCTTTGCTTTTCCAACCTGGTTCGGACTGGGTATACGGATGTTCCACTGATGTGCTGGGTGGGCTGGTGGAGGTGGCCTCGGGCATTCCATTGGATCGATTTTTTCGGGAACGGATTTTTAAACCATTAGAGATGGAGGATACCGGATTCTATGTCCCGGCAAATAAAGCGGACCGGTTTGCAGCCAATTATAATTTCAAGGATGGCAAGCTCACTCTAAAGGATGATCCTAAAACGAGCCGGTATTTAGAAAACCCTGCTTTTAAATCAGGTGGGGGCGGGCTTTGTTCAACAGCACAGGATTACATTCGTTTTTTACTGATGATTGAGAATGGCGGAAAGTTTTATGGAAAAAGATATTTAAAGAAAAAGAGTGTTAAATTAATGACAACTAATCAGGTGTCCGAAGAGGCGGGTTGGGTGACTTTTGGGAATCAGATTCGCGAAGGAGTCGGATACGGATACGGATTTTCGGTGCGGGTAAAAATGAGCGACTGGGATCCGGATGGCCGGGTGGGAGAGTACGGATGGGGCGGTGCGGCAAGTACGCACTACTGGGTTTCTCCAAAGGATGAATTGGTAGTGCTTACCCTCGAACAAGTGATGCCATATTCTTTTAATACCGAATGGGCTCTGAAGGGATTAATCTATGATGCTTTATTGGATTGATGTCTAAAGGAACAGAAATCCTAATCTAGAAAATTCATTTGTTCTTCTTTGATGTGAGACTCTTTTGGTTTATTTCTTTTGTTATTTCTATGGTTCTTTGTGCTGAAGATTGGCCACAGGCATTTGGTCCGAATGGTGATTTAACTGTTAATGGCAAGGCTGTTGATTCGTTTAGCGTTTCCATGAATGAGAATATTCTTTGGCGAACCCCCATGCCTAGTACGGGGCAGGGGACGCCGATTATTTCAAATGGGCGGATCTTCGTGACATCACATGAAAGAATTGAGAAGGATTCAGAAATGGGTTCGGATATCGTGGGAATTTGTCTCGATGTAAAGACGGGAAAGAAATTTTGGGAAAGGAAGATTCCAGGTACGCGTACGACTGATTTATCGAGTTTGTTTAGCGATAACACGGCTGCGTCTGTGGTTAGTGACGGGGAACGGGTGGTTTTTATGAATGTGGGGGGAACGATTGCCTGTTTTGATTTTGAGGGGAAAGAATTGTGGACTCATAAATGGACTCCTTTTGGACGGCACCATGCACGTGCTCATGAACCGATATTGCATGACGGAATGGTAGTAGTTTCACATACTCCGAAATATGATTTACCCGTTGAGGCGACTACGAAGGAAGGTTCGAAGGCACTTGGCCGGGGGAAGGAGTACTGGAATTTTTTACGGGCGTATAATCTACAAACGGGAAAGCTTGTATGGCAGGCAGAAGCGGGAACATCCGTACATTCGACTTCGATGCTTGGCCAATTAGCAAAGGGTAAGTTAGCTATTTTGACGGGTCGGGGAGGAGGGCATCAACCACCAGAGGAGCCGTATGGTTTGTCGATGATTGATGTCACAAGCGGAAAGAGTATCTGGGATATATCGCTAAAAGGATATGCGGCTGCACAGAATGCTAGTTGGAATAAGAACGGGGTTCATTTTTTTGCTGGTGGAATGCATCAATCTCTCTCTTCCGTCTCAGGCAAAATGAACAAGGAGACATCCATTTTTGAAAAGGTTTCGATTACGAAGTGGAATGGAGATCAATACGAGACGAAGTATAATCAAACGCTGAAAAAATCTAAAAAGCCGATTACATACTTTACGAATATTTTAATTGGGAATTATCATTACTTCCGTTCGTTTGATGGTTTTATGATTGGACGGGTAAACCTGAAAAATGGAAAAGTTGAATATCTGGAAGTTCCGGGACAGGTAATTCGTCAGAATGAAAAAGATGAAGAGTTATTGTGGGGTAAGACAGTGCCTAATGATATGAGAAATGCGGGCGGCTTTAAGACGACTAAAGATAAAAGGAATGCAGGGAGTGGATGGGGGCATGTTTCCTCGGCTCCTCCAATCGTTATTGGAGATCGAATTTATTTTCCGACCATGGTGGGAATGGTTTATGTTTTAAAATGGAATGCAGACAGTTTGGATGAGGGTGCACTTATTTCTATAAGTGATTTAGGGCGGGCCGGGGAGACTTGGTCGTTGTCCGGATTAGCTTATGTGGACGGAAAGATTTTTGCCCGCACTTTGAAGGAAATGATCTGTATTGGGGAGTAGGGATTAAAAAAAGGTTTTAGTAACCTATGATTTAATTGGAGCAAAGAACTTGGTTTAGGGCGACTATAGCGTAGGTTGTTGAGATTAATGGATCATCCTCTTTCATTAACCTTCCATCAAGGTTGATAAATGATCCATCAGTTGTCTGTCTTTTTGCTAAAAAATGGACGATATTTTTCTTCCAACTTCCTGATATTTGTAAGGAGGAATGTACTTCTGCCAAGGCCATAAGGTTATAAAATTTCATTGACTCAGCCCAAGGAGACGGATCGTCAAGTGGAACTCCTGAAGGCAGTGCCCAATCCTGATTTTGTAATAACCAATTTTTTGCATCTTTTATTTCCCTGGAATTTAGATCATAATCTAGAGCAATCATAGAGAGTAATCCATCACAGGTCGCGGTTGCATAACTGCGAAAATATTTTTCACCTGAATCTTGATCAACTAGAGTTCGGCCTTTATTGGCATAGGCAATGGTGGGTGAGGAAAAAAATCCGCCATCATATCCGTATTCTGGAATCCATTTTATTTGCGAATCATTAGGCACCTCTTTTCTTTTCTGGAGCCGGTTTAAAAAATATTCAGACCTGCTTTTGATCCTATTGGTAATAGAATTTGCATCATTGAGAGATTGAAGAATCCGTCGGGTATGAGCTAAATCAACGAAGCTTCCCATGGTTGGTTTTTGATTAATCCCAAAGCCCCAACCACCATGTGCGGGTGAGTTTTGGGGAAATCCAGAACCTTCGGAAAATTGTTGATTCTGTAAATAATTAATCATGTTTTTGATGCTTTCCTGATCATTTTTATTTCCAAATCTTAAAAAGCAATGAAGTGCATAAGAAGTTGAATAGTTCGGATAGTCGAGTAAGTCAGGATCGCTTATTCCATGAACACCCATTTCATTGTAACTGCGAAGGTAATTCATAGCTTGTTCAACCATTTTCTCATATATTTGTGATTTTTGGAGAGTGGAGCCCGAAAGAGTATGGAGAATAAAAGGGGTGAGTGATTGGCCGGATTTAAGTAATCCATAATGCTCGCTTTTCCATGCACCGTCTGGGGATTGTTTGGAAAAGATATAGTTAAAGGCTTTCTGCAAAAGTTGATTAGCCAATTGCTCCGGGTTTGAGAGTTTACCCCGTCTCTCCGAATGAAGAGACGAGGTTCCCCAAATAAGAATAAGAATCGATTGAAAAAGAATGAATTTACACTTGGTTTTCATGGCATGATTCTGATTCTTATTTTAATAAAGGCCGAGTGGTTACTCTTTTTCTTTGATATCAGCTTTGGCAAGGGATGCATTTCTTAATGTTTCCGCATCTTTAAATGTATTTAAGCATTGAACGACTGCTGAGGTACAAAACACAGGACTTGTTATACAGTGATGTCCGCTCCAGCTTCCATTACTACTTTGAATTTTGCGCAGCCTACGATGCATTTTTTCATCCCAGCTTTTCCATGCTTCTCCACCAGTAATGACTAAAGATTCACTCGTCATTAGATAACTCAAGAATTCTTCTCCTCCATTATTCCCGAAGCCAGTAAGTAAGGCGTTATCATTTTGAACCCGTTTTTGCTGTCGTTCGTTTTGGGCAACCGATTTTGCAAGTGATTTAGCTTTTTCCTCCTTCACTCCGCTTTTACGTAGATTGTCTACGGTGAGCTTAGCCGTCTGTGGTATTTTACCTTCAGCTTTTGCTTGTTTTAGTATGTCATTGGCTTCAAGGGTCTCGGATGCGGTTGCTCTTTGAGCACCCGCAAATGCATAGAGCTCAATACCGGCTGCTTTATCAGAACGCACTTTCCCCGAATCGTCATCAAAATTATCCTTCTGGTTTTTTCGTGCACGATCTAGAACTTCTTTATCTATTTTCTTCCCGGCAGACTGAGCAATCTCCAATGCCTGTTCCGCTAAGGATGATTGAAGAACGGGTGCCCATCCTCCCCCTTTCCAGCTTCCGTCTTTTTGCTGAGAATCTTGAATCTTCGCTATGCATTTGTCTATTGCCTGATCAACCCGCTTCCTGAGTTTTGATTTCTTGGGTAATTCATTGAGAATCCTTGCTAAATAGCGAGCAGTTAAAGAAGTATCCACATACTGGCCCATCTTCGCTTGTGGTTGTGTTCCGGTAAGTTGGGTGATTTTTGGCCCTTCTTCTGGTGCAGATTCTACCACTTGGACTAATGCTTCGGTTGCTTTGCGAATAGTTGATTTATATTTCCCTTTTTGTGGAGTGTGTCCGGAGCGGAGAAAGGCCATTGCGGCAAAGGATGTGGTTGCGGGGTCACCTTTGACTGCGTGTGGGTCTCGAATGTTTTGTCGGGAACTTGTACCGGCACCCCATGTTCCATCTTCATGCTGAGCTTCGGCTAGCCATTCGAGTGCTTTGTCAATGAACGGAGGTATAGACCCTGGTTTGTAAGTATAATCATCTTCAATTTGATCGATTTCATGTTCACCTTTCAACTGGTCTGAACCAAGGACTTTTACGCGTGATCCAAAGGTGGGTTTTGTAGTAAGTAATTCGATACGCTGCTCGGCTGAATCAAGTTTGATCTTTTTTGATTTAAAAGTTTGAGCGGATGTGGGTGTGATTGATTTAGCTAAACAACCGGTTGTCATTATTGCTGACAGAAGAATTATTTTTTTCATTTTCATATTTTCCTTTCTTTACAAATAATTTGGTAGAATATTTTAAAGACGCTCAGATTAGCATCTTTTTAGAGATTCTATTATTGCAGAATTGAAAAATGAATTGTTCTGAGAAAGTAAAAGCTTTGTCAGAAAATTGTCATGAAGGTGAAAAATAGAGAGTTTTAAAATCGAAGAAATGCTCTCTATCTTATCGCATTTCCTTGAATCAGGTATGTCTAACCTTACGAAGTTCCATTGATTATAATTTTATTTCGGATAAATTATGATCGATTTATCAAAAATATGTGAGAAGGTTAAATTTGTAGTTTTTATACAAAAGCCAACAGAGAAATTCTAAACAAACATACTATGAAAATATTCAATATAATATCGGCACTATGCTTTTGTGTTTCGATTCATGCAGAGCAGTTGGATTTGAAAAAAGTTTCTGATGGTTCGAACTGGATTATGCACATGGATTTTGAATCAATGAGAAGTTCAGAGATTGGTTCCTTTCTTGAGGATTCATTAGAAAAAATTCCTGAGATGGAAGAAAAGATGAGAGGTTTACAGAAAAAGTTTGGAGTTGATTTGATGGGAGTTTCTAACCTTACCTTATTTGGAACCGGAGAAAAGCATAAGGGGATAGGTATACTGGAAGGCGGTGTTGATGCATCCATTGTTACCGAAGTCACAAGAACACGGGAATACATTCAAGAATCAAAAGTGGGAAAAAAAACTATTTTCTCTACTGATAAAGGAAGACGTCCCATGGCATTTAGTGTGCTCAAAAAAGGGAAGATCGTTTTTGGACCGGATTGTGATTATGTTTCCGAGGGCATTCAGATTGCGAATGGAAAAGGGAGTGGATTGAGCAGTCATCCTATTCTTGAATCCCTTAACGATGTACTGGAGACTCCAGGTTTTTTATTTTTCGCGAATGTGAAAGGTGTTAAAGAGACTACTGATTTGGATCCATGGGCAAGGATGATGGCAGATAAAATCGAATCATGTGGTATGGTAATTGGCGATGATGATGGCGGCCTTAAAATGATTGGTCTAATAGAAACCCATTCGCTTGAATCATCTGAGCCCATGGAGAATATGATCCGTGGAGGGCTGGCGATGATGGAAATGAAAGCGAAAGATAACAAACGAATGGAAGGATTGTTCGAGGGTTACGAGGTGATTCGTGAAGGAAGAACCATTCGGATTGAAATTAAAATTTCAAACTCGTTTGTTATTGAGCGAGTTGAAAAAGAAATGAAGAAAGCTGTCTGAGCGGACAACGGTTTTGTTTAATATTCTGTTCTGGGAGTATTTCTCCGATGGCGAAATAGTTTTTGATGCTTAATGCTCTGGGTCGAAGCACGTTTACGCCAGAGGCGGAAACTTGATGGTTTCAGAGATTTTCTCATGTGGGCGATCACTTTGCTTTCATTCAGTCCAGTTACTCTTCGAATTTCTTCAAAGGTTATACGATCGGCCCAGGCAGCCCAAATAATCCAATCGGAACTGTCTTTGGATGGTTCCGGTTTTTTGACCCGAGTGACAGGGTTCTTGGATTGCTTAGGTTTCACAGTTTAAGGATATCAGAAAAAAACGCGGTGGCAAATTATGTTCAGGTTGGATTGTGGTGAATTTCAAATTGTAGGTTTGTTCATTCTGACTTAGGGTTAAATAAAAAAATGCATATTTTGACTTTATATTTTTTAAAAAGTTGTCTCATCATGGATGAAGGAAGTAACTCCGGTGTTTTCGATTTGTTTGGTTTTAAGTTTAGATTAAAAAAAGAAATTTTATGACGGTTCATCAAGATCCATTTCGTGAAGCCCGCGAGCAGTCCGGCGTCCAGAATACTGAGTTTAACGGAGAAAAGATTCCTTTTATCCTGCGTTTAAAGGAATTGAGAAAGACTGTAAAGGACTGGCAGAATTTTAGCAGTGATCATCCCTTCAATGTGGTTCCTCACTCCGAGGAAAATCTTCGTTCTATGCGTCAGATTCCGATCGAGATGGATCCCCCGGAGCATACTGATTACCGGGCTCTGGTGGAGCCTTTTTTTAAACGCCCAACCGAGACAGAATATATGTTGGCTATGGCAGAAATGGTGCACTCGATGGTTGCAGATGCATTAAGTAAGGAAGAAATGGATGCGGTTTATGAATTTGCCCTGCCTTTGCAATGCCGAGCTTTAGCTCGCTTGTTACATGTGCCGGAATCCGAATCTGAGGTTTGGGAAGGCTGGGGATTGCATGCGTTGACTGAGGGGAGTGGATTGGAGTCATACACAGCCGAACAGTTTAAGAAGGCGGAAAAGGAACCTGGAGATGATTTTTTTAGTATGTTGAACGGGGTTGATTTTCGAGGTCGAAAATTAACATTTGAGGAAAAGCAGGGAATTGCCAATGTGACTTTTGCCGGAGGGAAGGACACGGTGATTAATGTGGTGAGCAGTATTTTTGTTTATATGAGTGAACATCCTAAAGCGCTTGAGTTTTTAAGGCAGGATGAAAAGTATATAATGACTGCTTGCGAGGAGTTTGTAAGGTATGTGAGTCCCTTAACTGCGATCAGTCGGACCTGTCCGCATGCAGTCAAGGTGGGAGAGCACGAGATACCTGAAGGGAGTCGTGTAGGGTTGTGCTGGCCATCGGCAAATCGAGATGGTTCTGTCTTTAAAAACCCTGATGAAGTGGTGCTTGACCGGGTTCCTAATCCGCATATCGGATTTGGTTACGGAATTCATAATTGCCTCGGTGCCCCGCAGGCTCGGCTTATTATTCGTAGTTTACTCAAGGCTTTATCCAGTCAGGTAAATCGAATTGAGATGGTTTCTTTTGAACCCCGAGTTGAAAAAGAAGAATCTTACACGAGGCAGGTTGGGTATGACCGGGTATTAGTGAAGCTGAATTAACAAAAGTTTGATGCGGGCCAAAAAAAGAGCCTAGAGGTTTACAGTTGGTTTTTTGAGAAAATTCTTTCTATGACACATATGACATTCGCCTGAATGGTAATTCAGGAAGGGGGGTATTTATAGTTTGGTTAAATTTAATGTAAACCAATCAAAAGAAGAGACCCATAGTATGAGTGCAAATCGATTACCGAAACAAAAGAAATCAACTGATCGTTTAGAAAAGGCCAAAGTAGTGGAATATTTCCATCCTAGGGAACATGCTATTCTGGCAGAGTATTTGGAATTAAAAAAGAAATTGCCCAAGGATGCTCGTAAGATTGATCCGCATGAGATCGTTCCGATCGAAGATGATTATGATGAAGGAGAGAATGGGATTATTTGTCGCCCAAGTTACAGGGGTAATGAATATAAGGCTATTGATAATGCAGTAGCACGTATTGCTCTTGCACCAATTCGCTCGAGTTTACCAGTTTGGGGAAGTTATCAGGATGGACAGGTTTTTCATACAAGGCAGAAAGAAAATGAACGCGAGCTTCCAAGCAGAGGGTATCGTAGTGATCCTGTATTAATAGTTTCAATAAATTGGGCAGACTCGGGGCCTGGTTTTAGCTGGCCAGTTAAATATTACATATCTTGGATTCCTTATTATGAAAGATATGTGGTTACTGTATCTTATGATAGTCCGGAGGTAGAGGGATATCTTGATATAGCGATTGGTGATCTGCCGGAAGGATGTAAAATCGAGACGGATCTGAAGGAGGTCATTAAAAATCATTGGGATCGTGATGCGATGTACATACAAGGATGGGCGGATTGCCTAGATTCTGGAATTGTTAAGGACCCATGGAGCTGGAGAGAAGAGATTAACTGGGGGTATGACGACGATGGGAATGAGGTAGGTTTTTCCTGCCTAGTTGATTGACTTGGTGAACCCTGTGACCATTTTATGCTTTGAGAAATTATGCGTAGTACTTTTTAGTAATCTATAAAAATAGTTTATTTCTATTGAAGCGGAATTAAGACCTCGGTTATGATTCGTTTGAGTTTAGTAAGTTAATCAAAAAAGTTTCGATACTATGGAAGAGCAAAGAAAAAAAGTAGCCGTTGTCCTGTCCGGATGTGGTGTATTTGATGGGACGGAAATTCATGAGTCAATACTGACACTTCTCGCCATTGAGGAGGAGGGTGCATCTTGGCATTGCTTTGCTCCTAATGTGGAACAGATGCATGTGATCGATCATTCTACGGGAAATGTGGAGGAGGGTGAAACCCGAAATGTTTTTGTGGAGAGTGCACGAATCTCAAGGGGTGCTGATAAGCTTTCCGAACTGGCAGAGTATGATCCTGCAGAATTTGATGCGATTGTATTTCCGGGAGGTTTTGGTGGTGCGAAAAACCTTTCTGATTTTGCGCTGCGTGGAGCGGAGGCGGAAGTACAGGAATCGGTTACAAATGCGGTGCGTAGTACACATGCGATGGGTAAACCTATTGGATTTATTTGTATAACTCCAGCCAGTGTGGGTGCTCTTGTGCTTGGTGGCGAGGGGATTGAATTAACTATTGGGAATGATCCAGACACCGCATCGGCCGTTGTTCAATGCGGAGCAAAGCACAGCGATTGTCCAGTAGATGATGTGGTTGTGGATCTTGACAATAAAGTGGTGACCACACCTGCTTATATGCTCGGACCGGGTGTTGTGGACATAAGAAAAGGAATTTCCAAGTTAGTGAATGAAGTACTCAAGCTGACTTATTAACTGAAAAGGATGAAAGAGTTTTTCTTAGGTCACTTTTTTTTACTTTGTTTGGTTCTCTCGATCTTTTGTGGGGGACTACAGGCAAAACAGAGCAAGGGGAATGCTCTTAGGGTAATGAGTTTTAATATCCGTTTGGGAGTGGCCAATGACGGGGAGAACCGGTGGGATTTACGTAAGGATTTGGTGGTAAAAACAATTCGGGATTATAATCCAGACCTTCTTGGATTACAGGAAGTTTTTCCGATGCAGGAGGAATACCTGCGAAAAAATTTCCCTGACTATCTTTATTACGGGAGAAGCCGGCTGGTGAATCCTAAGGATGGCGAGGCATGTTCGGTAATGTTTCGAAAGGAACGGTTCGAAGCGATTAAAAAGTCAACATTCTGGCTTTCTGAAAACGAAAATGAACCGGGCAGTAAGAGTTGGGATTCATCCTTGCCCCGAATTGCCAATCTAGTCGGTCTGACTGATAAACAGGCAGTTGGAAAAAAATTAATTTTTATTAATACTCATTTTGATCATCGAGGAAAAAAAGCAAGAGAAGAAGCAGCAAAAATTATTAAGAATAGAGTATCCACTTTAGAGAAGGGTGTAGGGGTGGTGATTACCGGTGATTTTAATTCGGGTGAGGGAAGCAAGCCCTATCAATTTCTAGTTGGGGGTAATTTAATCGATACTTTTCGGATTGCCCATCCAACTCGTACAGAGAAGGAAAGTACATTCACTGCATGGAAGGGTCGTTTAATCGGCAACCGGATAGACTGGGTGTTATGCAGTCCGAATTTTCGGGTTTTATCTGCGGGGATCAACCGAACTAATGATAATGGTCGATATCCATCCGATCATTATCCGGTCACTGCGACCTTGAATTATCAATAGGGGGATTATCATATGTTTAGTAAATCGAAGGTAAGAATCCTTACTTTATTTCTTTTTTTGATTGGGCCGGCCTTGGTTGTGGGTGAGGAAAAATTGCCCAACGATGTTCGCTGGGTTCGTCAGTCATCGGAGTACAGGACTATGTGCGAACAATTATTTCGACAGGCCTCTGTGGCAATACTTCAAAAGGTGAAGGCGGAAAAGAATTCTGGGAACCTGGCGGTGGTGGTGGACTTGGATGAAACTGTATTGGATAATAGTCTTTATCAGGTGGAGAGATGGAAGGCCGGTCTGAGTTTTACCCAGGATTCCTGGTCGGACTGGGTGAACCGGGAGGAGGCGGGGTTGATTCCGGGGGCAAATGCATTTTTGAAAGCGGTCAGGAAGAAAGGAGTCCAAATAATATTTCTAAGCAACCGGATGAACTCAAACCTCAAACCAACTCGGGGAAATTTACGGACACTTGGAGTCCTGGATCCAAAGGATTTATTTTTGCTCAGGCTTGATAAGAATGACCTCAAGGAGGTCAGGAGGAAAGAAGTGATTAATGGGACGGGCCGAATGAAAAAGCATGGTCCATTAAAAGTGATCGGATATTTGGGCGATCAAATGGGAGATTTTCCTGAAGAAAGTAAGGTGGATTTTGGAAAATCTAACTTCCTGCTTCCTAATCCGATGTATGGTAAATGGTAAAGAAGAAATACTATTCGTATTTCCACTTCATAATCCATGGGTCGTGAAATTTGGATAGGGCGGATTTTAATTTTTCTTTGTAAGTATTCAGAATGGCGGCGTATTTTGAATTGCCTACCAATTTTTTAGATTCGTATGGCTCGTGATCATCAGTGATGAAATATTTAATATTTTTCCCGGCGGTAAAGGAATAAGTGCAAGAGACTATTAATGTTTGATTTTAATACTTCTCGTTTAGACGAGTTGCAAAGGTTGTGATATTTTTTGTATAAAGAATATTCAATTGAATTTAAATTGATTTATTAAACCCATTTGCAATATTCCACTTGCCCAGATCTTCTTTTGAATAATTCCACTTTAGTTACTTACCGACTTACTAATTTAAAGTTGCCGCTTGATCATCAGCCAAGTGATTTGCGTGAAGCTGTTCTAACTTTCCTCAATTTACAGGACGATGAACTCTTAAATTTGCATGTTTTTCGTCGTGGTTATGACGCACGTAAAAAGTCTAATATTCATTTTATTTATACCTTGGATCTGCAATTTTCTTCGGATGTGGATATTTCCTTACTCATTTCAAAAAACCATTTGCAGAAGACACCGGATATGGAATATAAGCCGGTTTTCTCCGCCATTGAAGGAAATTCCTATGCGAGCAATCCAAGATACCAGCGACCTGTGGTTGTGGGAACGGGGCCCTGTGGGTTATTCGCAGCATTAACTTTAGCTCAATTGGGATTAAAACCATTAGTGATTGAGCGCGGAAAAGCAGTGCGCGAGCGTACGAAGGATACATGGGGTTTTTGGCGAAAAAAGATATTTAACCAAGAAAGCAATGTACAGTTTGGCGAGGGAGGAGCGGGTACATTTTCTGATGGTAAATTATGGACTCAAACCAAGGACAAAAGACATTTGGGCCGAAAGGTTATGGAGGAAATGGTCAAAGGAGGAGCACCGGAAGAAATTCTATATGTGAGTAAGCCTCATGTGGGTACTTTTCGATTGGTGAAAATTGTTGAGTATTTAAGAAGTGAGATCGAGCGACTGGGAGGAGAGATTCGATTTTCTACCCGCGTGGAAAATATTGTGGTGGAAGCGGGAGAAATTCAAGGAATAGAGACCCTTAATTTGGAAAGCGGTGAGAGTACGAAAATCGATGCGAATCAAGTTGTTCTTGCGGTTGGTCACAGTGCCCGTGACACCTTTGAAATGCTTCATTCCCGGGGTGTTTTTGTGGAGCCCAAACCATTTTCAATCGGTTTTCGTATCGAACACCCACAAGGATTGATTGATCGTGCACGGTTTGGAAATGATGATCGTTATCCTCAACATCCCGGTAAAATAGTGGAACATGTGGGTGCGGCAGATTACAAACTTGTACACCATGCAAAGAACGGACGAAGCGTGTACAGTTTTTGTATGTGCCCAGGTGGAACTGTAGTAGCTGCGACCTCAGAAGTCGGTCGTGTGGTGACTAATGGAATGAGTCAGTACTCACGGTTGGAGCGAAATGCGAATGCCGGGATTGTGGTTGGTATTGAGCCTGAGGATTTTGGGGCAGATGAGAAAAACCCACTAGCAGGTATTGCATTTCAGAGAAATATTGAGTCGATTGCGTATGAATTAGGCGGTGAGAATTATTTTGCACCCGGACAATTGGTGGGTGACTTTTTGGCTGGGCGAGTAAGCCAAAAACTGGGAGAGGTTAAACCTTCCTACAAACCGGGTGTTAAACTGACTGACTTGACAGGAAAGGGTGCTCCCAAAGTCTTACCACCCTATGCGATTGAAGCGATACAGGAAGCGTTGCCTGAATTTGGGAAGCAAATTAAGGGGTTTGATCAACCTGATGCACTGCTTACCGGAGTCGAGACTCGGACCAGTGCACCCATCCGAATACGACGTCATGTTGAAAAAGATGCATTGGCCTTTCAGTCTGTCAATACAGCAGGTCTTTATCCGGCGGGTGAGGGAGCGGGTTATGCCGGTGGTATTATGAGTGCAGCGATTGATGGTATAAAAGTGGCGGAGGCATTGGCGAAACATTATTCTAAGTAAAGATCGCCCTTCGAGTTAGAACTCGAACTCACCGGTATAGTTTTATAATCTAGATTTGTTTCTTTTTTCTTTCTCAGGAATGGCAATCACTTCGTTGTAAAATGTTTTTTTTACTATTTCTTTGAACCGATTGTAAAAGTCAATTTAGCAGAAAATCTAAATTGGTTTTATAGTTGAGGAATTTCAAAAGCGAAAAGACGGGTGAGTGATTCTTTCTCCTTTAATGCTTTATCTAGCTTCCAAACTAATTAGGGTAACAGTTTCAAACGGGGGCTTTATCCATCTGTCTTTATTAAATAATAATTAAATGAAATTACTTGTACGCAACTTAGATCGGTCAACAACAGAGGAAGAGCTAATAAATATATTTAAGGAATTTGGGGAAATTGAATATTGTACTGTTGTGATAGACCCCCAAAGTGGATCCTCGAAGGGATTTGGGTTTATTGAAATGCCAAATGCAAATGAAGCAAAAGAAGCGATCAAAAGTTTAAATTACAAAACAGTTGGCAGAAATAAGATACGGGTTAAAACGACCAAAAATTGAATTTATTTAGTTCAGATACTCAAACTTGTCATTAATCGGCGTTTTAAAAAATGTTTAAAGCTGTGAGATTGCATTTTCGCGAATTCTAGAAGAGGCAATAAACGAGGAGTACGACCAGGTTAGACTTCTTACACTCATGCAAGTTCCATGAGTGCGGTCAAATTGCTCACTTAATTCTAGGTGATCGGAATGGTAAACGATTGCACGCATTAGCTTATCACCTGCAATTAACAGGCAATTTTGTAAGTCTTTATATTCTTTGGATAATTTATTAACCTTTCCGACTTGCTTGAAGCCAACCTGATGGAAAAAAGGTTCCATCGTTTTGGTAATGGTTACGCTGGGGAGATTTGTAATTTCAATCATGCATTGGTAGTAGAATCGTGCCAGGTTTGCAGTACAAAGTGGCCATGGATGGCCCATATCTTCTCCCTGATTTACGGTTCCGTCGTACTTATCGCCGGGATAGCGTCCAATTAATGGTCCAATATCTAGTGCACGGTCTTGTTCATTAATTGGGTAAAGTTTTTCAAACTTGTCCCTCAGTTTCGCCACGGTGGCAAGCATGCGTTCATCAAAACAGGTCAGTCCGTTGTATGTGCATGCAAAAACAATATCGATATTCAAGTCATGTCCCCGTAATAAGCCATTTTTGGCTTTTCCATTCAAAATAGAACGGTAATGCCCAAGATCGCTTGCCCAATGTTCCTCCAGTAATGTGGTTAAAGTTTGTATGATTTTAGGTACTTTTTTTTCTGGATCAATGCCCGTTTGGGATGAGGTTTTTTCCAGTTTATCAATTGCCTGTCTTTGGGCAGTCCGAGAAAAAAAACTTTTACCGGTGATTTCTTCCCACGCATTGTCGGTTTCACCATCATAGTTATCGATGATGTACTGACGGTCCCTAACCAGAATCTTCCTTGCAGTAGACTTTGAATCTTCGCTCAATTGATCCCAAATTTCCAAAATGGATAAAATACGTAATCCGGGACCATCTCCCTGTTCGCCCCATGATCTTTCGGTTCCGTCAATATTGAAACATGCATGGGCAGGTCTTCCTGCTCTAATCGCAGTTTCTTGTACCGTGTAACTAAAGCTTACATAATCATCTAGCATTTCTTTTGTTGGGAGATCGTGGTAAATACATTCATTTACGGTTAGTGCACCGTCCCTTACCCAGAAATGAACATAGTCCTCCGTAGTTTCATCATCATGCGGTCGGGAAGGGGATGCGATAATACATCCCGGCAAGGTAAACATTCGAGTGTCCGTTTCGTGACCCGGTTTTGAGAATACCCATTGCCTGGTTGCAAAGTTTCGAAGCATTAACCAAAACATGTATTTTGAGATAGAAGAAAATTTACTTCTTTCTGGTTCCGCATTTAATATCTGTCCCATTGTTTTTCTTTTGGTGAACTGGTTTGTGGTTACATTCTCCAACCCATGTCGGGAATTAATTCAGGATTTTGTCGCGATTTCTTTCCTCATTTTTTTCCATTTGGCTAATCGTTCGGAAATAGCAGATTCGGCTCCAGAGTTTTTTGGATGATAAAGATCGAGTGGTTTTTCGAGGTATTGTTGCCCGGAAATATTTTCCGGAAAATCGTGACTGTATAAGTAAGATTCGTCTTCGATATCCCGATGATTTTTATTTCGTCCATGCCGATCCTGAATCGATGAAGGAACTGATTGAACGGTGCTGTCTTTAATCGCCTGCTTAGCTTTGCCAATGGCTAGGGTGGCACTATTGCTTTTGGGGCAAGTAGCTAAGAAAAGAGTAGCATGGGCGAGGTTGAGCTCGCACTCGGGCAGGCCAATCGTTTCACATGCACGGAAGGTTGCATCGGCCATAAGCAGGGCTCGGGAATCTGCCAAGCCGACATCCTCGGATGCAAAGATGACGAGCCGGCGGGCAATGAATCGAGGGTCTTCTCCACCAGCGAGCATTTTGGCGAGCCAGTAAATGGCAGCATCGGGATCGTTTCCACGCATGCTTTTGATGAAAGCGGAGGCTGTGTTGTAATGTTCGTCCTCATCTCGGTCATAGCGAATGCTTCGTTCACGGCAAAAGCCCGCAACCTGTTCCTCGGTGATTTCACTTTTTTGGGGAAGGGCTTCGACTATGGTTTCTAAAAAATTGTAACCTTTTCGCAAGTCACCCTCGGCGACTAGTGCGATATGTTCGATGATTTCATTTCCTGCATGACAGCCACGAGACCCCAGGCCGCGTTCATCATCCTGAAGTGCAGATTGAAGAGCATTTTCGATAACTGAAGTGGGGATGGGTTCTAGGGAGAGCAATTGGCAGCGACTGAGTAAGGGGTCGATTATATAATATCGTGGATTATGTGTTGTTGCACCAATCAGACGGACATCACCGGATTCCACATCAGGGAGGAGTAAATCCTGTTGTGCTTTATTGAATCGATGGAGTTCATCCACAAAGAGAAAACAGTTTTCGGAACCGTAATAACGAACAAGTTTGAGGGTATCACGTAATTCAGCAGCATTCGAGGTGACCGCATTCACTTTTAGTAGTTTGCATTTTCCTTCCGCAGCAATCACCGAGGCAAGGGTGGTTTTCCCTGAACCAGGCGGGCCGGCTAGAATTAAGTTGCTGACCCGATTCTCGCGGATGAGGTTGGGTAGAAGGCAGCCTTTTCCAAGTATATGATCCTGTCCAAAGACTTCTGTAATGGAACGAGGTCGCATACGTTCGGCAAGAGGACGTCTGGATTGCCCTTTTGGCGGTGCGGCATCGAGTGAAAATTCTTTTTTAGTTTCTTCCATTTTGAAGAATGTATCCAAGCACTCAGAGAGTATGGGGGCAAGATCGGTTATAAAAAATGTATTTCCAAAGTCCCCTCAATTGGCTGGCTCAAAAAATACCCAAGAATTTAATTAATCGAATTTAAGTTGCGGAAGAGATGGAATCCATTTTTTCGGAGTGAAGCTTTTAATTTTATTAAATTTTTGATTCCACTTTAGTGCATCATCAAAAGTTTTACCTGGGTGATTTTCTAATGTGCATTGAAGGTCGACATAATTGGACCCATAGATTTTACAAAAAGACAAAATAGATTCGTCAGAATATGAAATGTCTCTCTTATCAAGATAGCGGCGAATCTTTTGATCCGAAGCATCGGTACGGAAAGAAAGAGTCGGAGTGAATGGGAAAAGAACTTTAAACCAAGCTGGGTTTAGGTGCGATGCGATAGCAATCTTCTGATTTTGAGTGATGAGCTTAGAAATAGCAGGTAATTGAAATGGGGACACGATTTCATCCACGACCACTAGTTCGTAGTCCTGAATGGCCTGTACTTTGAACCTTTTGTGATGGGTCCATATCCACTTTACTCGCTGATTTTGAAACGATGGGTGGTGATGGGCGAGATAATTTAAATTTGAGCTTTTCCCAGAACCACTGATTCCATGAAAAATAAAGAGACGGGTATTATTGAAGCTCTGTTTTGACAGACTGAGAAAGTCATCAAAAGTCGGAATTTTTTGAACTCTTTTTTTCATGCGGAATAAAACTCCTTGTGAATGAATACACCTCTGTTACCGATCAGTTCCTGATCGACTAAATCGTCAACGATCAGTTGGACCTCCCAAACTAAATCTAGCCCGTGCGATTGGCTGACCATTTGTCTTGGATAAAGGGCTTGAAACATCGGCTTGAAGGAGAATTCCTCGTTGAAATAATTATGGATTGGGGCACCTTTAGGAATGATTGGTATTTTTCTGGAATAAAGAAGCACTGCACGGTTAGGATGACTGAAGCTTACCGTTCGCCGGTTGCTACCATGACCACGTATGTACTCACCTTTTTCCATGTTACAGGCAACCACACGGAGGACTGGATCAATGAGATCGACACGGCTGCGGCCGGTAACAAGTTTGCCAATATTAACCTTAGATTCACGGTTTATTTTGCTGATTCTTGACCGGAAATGAAAGGCCATATATTTTTGAAGTTGTTTTCTCATCGCCCACCAAACAAAGGAGGCAATTGCCCCGCAACCCGTTAATGCTTTGACTAAAGGAGATGATTTATCCCCGTCGGAGTCAAAATGGCTATATAACCAGGTCATATGTTCTGGTGCCATTTGATCGTGGTAACCAATAATTAAGTTACATACGATCAAGGCTCCTCCTATTATCAAAAGTAGAATAGTTGCAATTTGGTGTTCAGCAGGAATTGAACTGAGGTTCTTGAAAAAACTGAAAGAGTCTTTGGGATCTATGAGTTGTTTTGCGTTATTCTTTACCTTGGCTCGCTTGGGTAATTCACTTTTGATATGATCTGATAGACTAAATTTTGTGGTTGAATGAAAAAAAAGAGCGGTGGTAACTTTGACCTCTGCAAAAATTTGTATTTTGATTTTTGAACCGGAGTAGGGAAATGAACCGGAAGCCTTTTTCATAACCGCAGCGGATACAGTGAATTTTTGAGAGGCAGACGCAGTAAAGGTGATTTTACGAAGATCTACAGAACGGTGAACTGGTCTAGAGTCTTTTACAAAAACTTCTCGTTTTATTGAAAAATTTGTTTTTTTTCCAAAGAGAGAACGATCTTTAATTTTTATTTCAAATTCAATACCACCATCGCTCAAAGTTTCTGGATAGATTGTTATTTTTTCCCCCATGAATTCAATATCATTCATTGTAGAGTGAAATAGGGCAAGAAAACGTTTTTTAAATTCAATTAAAATAAAGAAGGGAATGTTAAAAAGATCGATTACTTTATTTTCTCTAATGGTTGCCAACCAATCTAAAAAGTGGAATAAAACATCAAAATGATCTTTAGAAAATTTGCTTTAACTTTCCTCACCTTCCCATTGTTCACCTCTTTTTTATCGGCGGATAAAAAACAAAAGCTTTTTGTTGATACATTACCGGAATTAAAGACGGGTGAAGCTCCCCAGACATGGAATGATACCTGGAAAGGATTCGATCCACGGGCAGAACCTCTGGATGTGGAAGTCCTAAAAGAATGGGAGGAAGATAACATTGTATTAAAAGTCTTACGATATCGAATCGGAGTTTTTAAGGGACGAAGGGCGATGATGGCTGGGGTATACGGATATCCCAAAGGAGGCGAGGGTTTACCTGGATTACTGCAAATTCATGGAGGAGGGCAGTATGCTGATTACAAAGCTCCCCTGACTAATGCAAAACGTGGATATGCATCACTTTCAATATCATGGGCAGGTCGGATTTCAGCTCCAGGGTATCGGGTTAGTCCGAATGAGGTAAAGCTCTTTTGGGAAGGAAAAGTAGAAGATCCAAGGTATAAAATAACCACAGATTGGGGAGCTTTGGATGCCTACCATGCTCCGAGTCGTAATGGTAAGGATGCATTCCCTTCTATTCCAGTGGCGGATTGGACCTTAGATCCAATTGAATCCCCTCGAAATAATTCGTGGTTTCTTGCTACCCTCGGAGCAAGAAGAGGTCTGACTTTCCTTGAAAGACAACCAGAAATAGATGCTGATAAATTGGGGGTTTATGGACATTCTATGGGTGGGAAACTAACTGTATTGACTGCAGGGTCGGATAAACGGGTGAAAGCAGCTGCACCCTCCTGTGGTGGAATAAGTGATCGTTACACCGCCAATCCGTTGCACCTTTTGACAGTAAGTGACCCCCCAAGCTTGAAGGAAATTACCTGCCCGATTATTTTCCTTAGTCCGTCCAATGATTTTCATGGCCGGATTAACGATTTAGAAACCTCGATTGAAGAAATTAAAAGTAAGGATTGGCGTGTAACCTGTTCCCCTCACCATAATCATCAGGATACTGCGGAGTATGAAGTGGCTACCCAATTATGGTTTGACCAACACTTGAAGCAATCTTTCCAATTACCAGAAACGCCAAATTTAAAACTGTTTTTACCACCAGGCAAATCACCTGTGGTTACACTTGGCGTTGATGAATCCCGTGAAATTTCAGCAATCGATGTTTTCTACACGCAGCAGGGACAGACCGACGGGGGGAAGGATAATTCGAATAATACAAAAAACCGTTTTTGGCATCATTCAGCAGTTTCTAAGCACAATGGCAAATGGGCCGCTCATCTTCAATTGTTCAGTGTGGATAAACCATTATGGGTTTATGCCAATGTGAGTTATAAATTGAAGAAGCCGATATCCGGGGCAGGATACTATTATGGAATTTATTCTGCGAACCGGTTTACTTTATCTTCTTTGATGAGGGTTTCCACATCTAGTGAGTTGAAAAAAGCTGGAGTCGTTGCCACATTAAAGCAACAAGTTCTGATCGAAGATTTTGAGGGAGACTGGCAAAAGGAATGGTTCAGCTATAATTCTAAAAAATGGGGAATTAAAACTCATAAACTTTATCACCCAGCATGGGAGGCACCTAAAGGAGCAAAACTCTATTTTGAGATAAAAGCAGAGTTACCCAATAAAATGATTGTCGGTTTAGATAGTTATGTAACCGAGGTAGCATTGACTGGAAATAATACATGGCAGGGCGTTAAGCTTAGTGTCTCTGATTTCAAGAATATTAAAATGGAATCCCAAAATGATTGGAGTGAATTTAAGGAACTAAGATTTGATGATGTTGAGCAACAGAGAGCCAAAAAAGAATCTGGGGAACAACCTCGGACTTTTGGTGCACCATGGAAAGGTAAGGCACCCGAGTTTCGATTCTTAAGGTGGTTATTGTGAGGAATTTAATTTAGAGTAAAACCTTACATTACACTAAATTTTTTATCCCTTATTCAGAAGGGGACATCATCCTCAATGCCTTCATCGTATTCGTCTAGTGTATCAAAAGATGAAGAGTCTGGTTCATTCGTTGCTGGAGGAGCACCTCCTTCGGATTGTATCTTGTAACCACTTATAGATGTAAACCATTTCGTAACCCCATCTTTACCCTGCCATTCTCGACCATTGATTCTGGCATCAATAGATACTTTTTCACCTTTTGTAAGATTTTTACTTTGTTCAATAGTATCTTTTATAAACTCAACAGGGATGGGGTTTGCCCATTTCCCGTCTCCGGTTTCCACCACTACTTGGTGCTTTCTAAACCCGTTTGAACCATATTCCCGAACTTCGTCGACGAATACGATCTCACCTTTAATTGTTACTTCGTTCATTTTGATAAATCTTGTTAATTATATAACAGAGTACAAAGCAATTTTTCACAGTCGATTTAAAAGATAAAAAGTGAGTAACTTTTTGTCGATCGCCCTATTTTCATACTGAGATCTCTCATTGGGGTTTTTTAATCAATTTAACTTAGCTTAGCTATTTTTATTTATGACTTAGCTTTTAAAAATTATAATATGCTTGGTGAATTTCTTAATTTGATTTCATTTCAATGGGAAGGGGAATTTAAACCTCTTAAAAACAAGAACTAAGTACTCTGTGAGAAAGTAATTTGATCCATGAATAAATGCTTTTACAAAATTAATGTGATATTATAATTGGCGAATCAGTTAATTGGTGTAATATTTTATTTATGTTGAGGTCTGTTTTTAGAAACGTTGGATTGTTGATCTTATTGAGCTTGTTTGTTGGTTGTGGAATCAACATTGATGGAGATTATACCGGTAATATTGATGGGAAGAAAATTACGGTTAAGTTTGAAAATAATGGTTCAGTGGCGGTTTTGGGTTACTTTCCTAAAGAGCTTACCGGACTTTGGGTCGGGGAAAAGACTTTTGGGAATCCTCAAATTTGGGCAACATTTGATGGACCTAAAGAGAAACCTTTTCGTCTTCGTTTTGAATTTAAACCAGAAGGTGAAAATTTTCTGTTAGTTGGAGTCAAAGCTAGGCCTTTGGGAAAAGGTACAAAATTAAATCCTGTGAAAATTGATGGTACTCCTTTATTTAAGCCTCAATTTTAAGATAAACCGTATAGAGGAAGAGCAATCATGAAGTATAAAGTAATAATTGAAGATGCAACCCAGGGACTAATGGGAGGAGGGGCTATGGAGTCTGCAACTTCCACTCTTGCAGAAAAAGTAAATGAATCAATTAAGGAAGGTTGGGAACCGATTGGGGGAATTGCTCATAGTGAAGACAGGCAAGAAAATCCATATCTTCTCCAGGCCATGATTAATCGTAATTTAGAATCCTCGAGTGATTCTTAAAAAACTGAACAATTGTCCCTGACTCGATTACATTTACTTTCCATCCATAAGTAAATTGTTTGTTGCTGGCTTTTTTTGCCTGTATCCATTTTTGGGTTGGATCTCGATGTAAAATGATTTGAGTTCTTGTTGTTCGGCTTCCTTGATGTGTTTGTCAATTTCGGCAAGATGTACCTCTTTTGCTTCGCTCTCGGTTATACCAAATTTGCATTCAAAATCCCAAAAATCTACTCCTTTAGGTAATTCCTTCCTCCGGTTTCTTTTTACGCACTTACGAACCTCAGCTTTTGCAGACTCTATAAGCCTTGGGTATTTTATTTTTTCGTGAGTTAATTTAAATGTTTTTTTCATATTCTTCTTAAAAGTAAAAGGAACTCATCTTGTGGTTCATTGAATTTAGTCTTATGATACTTAACTTAAGAAATATAACCATTTTAATCGTTTAAAACTTAAGACTTGGGTAATTTGTTTCAATAATTCGAGATTGCCAACTCTGCCTGAATTTTTAAATTTGTAAGTCTTATTATTTACTCGCCGAGATAGCTCAGTTGGTAGAGCAACGCATTCGTAATGCGTAGGTCGTCGGTTCGAATCCGATTCTCGGCTCCATTTTTTTACAGAAAATAAGCGAATTGAATCAGTTGTTGAATTTTGAGTGAAGAGATTTTAGCGTATTCCTTGATCTTGTGTTAGCTCGAATAATAGTAAAAGTCCTAATTTTTTTGGGTGCATCTGTATTTTCATACTCTCTTTGGGTTGTTGGAATAAGAGATGGTGAAAATATGAAACTTTTAGGAAGTGGGTTATCTTTACTTTTAGCCCTAAGCGTTATTCTGTCTATATTCTATGATTTCAATAGATAAGATTACTCTCAAGGCTAATGAACTACATATCATTTAACAGCAACCGGAAGTGGAGTCGCAAGATGAGGGATTTAATACAGTCTTAGGTTTCTCCGGGATTCCGCATTTGTCCTTTGCCAAGCAGTCCGTGAGGGTAGGGGAAAGTTGAAATTTACCACCCGTGAATTCGAGTCCATATTTCCCAATTGTATCGGATTGGTATTCGACTTCGATATCGAGGTTTTCAAGACCCAATGAATGTTCAGCAATTTCAATAATATCGATAATCTTTTGTGGTTTAATTCGATGTTCGATATCGTCTGCATTCCAGAGTTGAAAGTTAGCAACCTTTTCTTTGCGAATGGTTCCACCACAATCGATATAGTCTTTTGACACGATTCCCAGTTCGGTTACATGAAAATGGGGTGGGACAGAGTTTCCGTTGGGTAGTGTAATAATAACTTCGTTAATTTGAGAAAGAGAATTTTTAAATTCTAAAATATTCATCCTTTAAATCTTATTAAAAGCCTGAGGGTTTTACAAAGAAATTAGTCTTTTATGTAAGCATATTTACCCAAAAATTTAGTTCTTAATGTTTTTAATAGGTAAAACGAAAAAGTCTTAATTGCTTTGAGTTTTAATAGATTGATATCGTCTATCAATCTATTGCACTTGCCTTTAATCAGTAGGGCATTATTCGAAATTGTAATGAGGTTAATTATATTACTATCAATTTTCACGACGGTTGTTTTTAGTGGCTGTTTGGATCTCGGTAATGAGGGGGAGAGTGAATCCATTGAATCCCCCGGGGGATCTGCTTTTGATAGGAAGCAGAAATTGAAGGAATTAGAATTGCAGATCGAGAGTTTAAAGTGGGAAAATTCTCGCCTATCTTTAAAGGTTAGAACTGTCAAAGGAAGTGCCTTAGTTTTAGATAAGAAGACGGGTTTGTGGCATCACGATGTTGAGAGAGATCCATATACTGGAACAGCATCTGAACTATTTATCAATGGTTCTCCTCGGGGAGAGGCAGGGTTTATAAATGGTAGAAAAGATGGAATGGAAAGATTTTGGTGGGCAAACGGAAAATTGAAAGATGAGGGTCAGTGGTTTGATGGAATGAAAAATGGAATCTTTAAGGAGTGGAATTCCAAAGGTCACTTAATTCAAGTCTTTAGATTTAAAAAAGATCAGCTCATTGAAGTTATCTTAGATCAACAAGAGAAAAATCATAATTAGTCTGGAAACAAAAGACCACGAGGTAGTGGAACTTTGCCAAGAAATATTGGTCTTTCGGTGAAAATCGGTCCTTTAGGGGATATTAATATATCCTTGATCATAATTTGGTAAGCACATGCAGGTTGGCCATAGGAAAAAGTGAGCATAATGTCAGTTCTTTGATTTGGTTTGTCCAAATCATTTATGTCTTTAACAATTATTTCACCTCCTGCCCCCTCTTGCTCAGGGCTAAAATAGAAAAGGCGGGAAGGGGTTTGGGAACTGAAGCGAATTAGTATATCACCCTGACCAGAGCCATTACCCAGAACTTCTTGGTCATAACTTTTTTCGGAATCTTCAGGGGTTTGTCCAATCATAAAGGTTTTAGAGTAGGTGAGATTATCTAAGGTTAATCGATAATTAAGGTTCCGATCCAAAAATAATATTCTTGGATTGCTTACATTTGCGTCCAAGTCGAAATCACCCTTAATATGAAATCGACCATTTTTCCATGTTACTGGTAGATGTGCTTCAATTGCTAAAAGTTTGGTAGTTTCCCATTGGATACCAAATTCCAAAGCTTCGTTTATTATCGGAGTAAATGATTCTTTGATAACCTGACTTGGGGAATTTTTGGAAAGATGGTTTAGTTCATTTCGCCATCTATGTTCGAATACAATTTCCCATTTTTCTCTTTGGGAGGAATTTGGGTTAAATTTTTGGGTATGTAGAGCGATTAGATCGTCACGAATTGATTTGTTTCTAATTCCAAAAAGGAAGGATTTAAAAGTATCTTCTTTAAGAGAAAAAATTGATCTTCTGAAATAAGTTTCATAATTCGAAGTACGAAAAGAGTTGAATATTTCCCGACCCAAAGCCTCCATTGGATGTAATTGTGCAAGACCTTGGGTTGAAGCGAGTTGAATGAGTAAAGGAATAGAAAGAAATTTATAAATGCTTCGCATGTTTAAAATTTATGAATTTATGATGGTGCAGACAAGCGCGAAGATGAATATTTATTAGTATGTAATAATTTTTTATTGGATATTTTATATTACATGTAGAAATTTAGACAAAATAAACTAAAATATAAATTTGGTTCATGATTTGCTAAAGTTCCTAAATTATATGAAAAGAATTCGACCCTTTGACACTAGGCAATTGGAAGCATTTGATATGCTTTGCAGAACTGGAAGTTTTACAAAAACTGCAAAGCATCTCTTTCTAACCCAATCAGCGGTCAGTCATTCAATGAAAAACCTAGAGGAGGAAGCGGGGTGTAGGCTTTTACGAAGACAGGGTAAAAAAGTATCTCTGACCGAAGCGGGTGATAGGTTGTTGAGTTTTGTTCGTCCATTTTTGGATCAAATGGAAAATGTACGGGAGGAGTTGGATGGTTTTGAGAAATTTGGAACGGGGCGAATTAGGTTAGGGGCCAGTGCACAGGCATGCCGCTTTTTCTTGCCACCAATTCTTAAGGAATTTAAAGAAACCCAATCTTTGTGCCGTTTTGAGGTTAAGTGTGATGATACTCCCGCTTGTTTTGATTTATTGAGTGATGGGAAGATTGATCTCGCGATCACTCTAGCCCCCATTAATTTATTGGAAATTGAATTTGTCCCTTGCTTCAATGACGAATTAAGGTTTGTCGTACCTCCTCACCATCCATGGGCAAGGGATAAAAAAGTTAACTGGGATAATGCCAACTCAGAAAATTTTATTCTCTACAACCGTACAAGCTACACCTTCAGGATGTTAACTGATTATTTTGATAAATTAGGTCTACGACTTTCCTCGTTTATGGAAATTAGTAGTCCAGAGGCGAGCAAAGAATTAATAAAATTAGGAATGGGCATAGGTATTCTTGCAAACTGGGCAGTTGAAGAGGAGGTTCAGCGTGGAGAGCTTGTAAGCTTATCATTAGGGTCTAAAAAAATGTCTCGCACTTGGGGAATTTCTGTAAGAAAGGGAAGGAAATTAAATAAGTCCGAGAGAATGTTTATAAAAATTGCAGAAGAGTCTGGATGTCATTGGATGGTAAATAGAAAGTTATGATTTTTTAAAAGGCCGAAGATTGACTTCATTCTCAATCCTATTCAAATTCGTTAGATGCAATTTTATGGGATTAACTTAGTTTTCTTATTGTTCTTGGTAGCTTGTTCTTCGTCTCAAAATTCAGTTGTTCAAGTATTTCCCTCCAGGTTTTATTTAGATGTATCTAAAGACATCCTAGAGACTCTAGACGGTAACACCTTTGTAGCACATGTGAAGGGAGTAAACCCAATTTTTGGGAGGGCTTTAAAGATCAAAGTTCGAGGTTTGCAAGTGGAATCAGTTAGCGAAACTAATGCCAGCAAGGTTAGTACTGCTTTTCGGCAATGGCATCAATTCCGGCAAATTTTGAAAGAATCAAAAACGGTCGAAATTCGTAATCTTGAAAGGAGTACAGAAGACTTTGCTGTATGGGCGGACTTATATATCGATGGTAGGTTTTTGGGGGATTTCCATTAATCACACTTGCAGGGCTCGAATAATTTGATCAAAACATAGAAATGAAAAGGAATTTATTGTATTTACCATTTGTTTTACTGGTTCTGTGCAGCGGAACATTTTTGCTTTCTCAAACCCGAGCTCGAGACGGTGACTCCCGCAAGTTTAAATTAACTCCAATTGTCAAAGTTAGTACTTCCAAAAACCCAACTATGGATGCAGCTAGGTTGAATGTGAACTTGTTGATGGATGGGAAGCTTCCTGATGACGGATGGAGGTCAACTTGGACTGCTTGGTTTAAAGTTGATCCCGTAGTGACTTTTGATTTGGGGTTGGATAAAAAAATTGGGATTATTCGAATTTATTTCCAAACTACTGATCGGGCTGATGAGTTTGCAGATGTTAAAGTGGAGGTAAGCAGGGATGGAAAACAATTTGTTACCTTTAATGAATACGAGGGTTTTGTAACTGAGAAAGGAAAAGGCGCTTGGGCAGAAGTTGATTTGCGGGTTGTAAACGCAAGGTATTTCCGTTTATCTCCTAAATTTCAGGGTTGGGGGCACCTATGGGGAGAAGTAGAATTTTGGGAGATTGTCAACTAGTCACCCCTCTTCTTTAAATGATTATTTGGGTTGGTTTTCGTTCCATAACTGATCTAGACTTTTCGATTCACTAAGATTTTGATTGTGGTAACGATTTAATTCGTTTCGTAATCGAAAAACCTCCCAAATTAAAAAAATATTGATTACTATGGAGCAGGAAAGGACCAATGCAATTTTAATCTTTAGTTTTGTTTTCATCATATTAGAGACTTTTGATGGTAGTTTCAAATAAGTCAAATATGGTCGAGCGAATTGCGACTTGGGCAACTCAATTATTCCCAGTTTGGTCACTTTTGGTTGGTTTTTTGGCCATATATGAACCGGCTCTTTTTTTATGGTATGGAAAAGAAGCAATTAGTTATGGTTTAGGGATAATTATGTTGGGGATGGGAATTACTCTAGAACCAAAAGATTTTCTTAGTGTATGGAAGCAACCTAAGGTTTTGGGATTAGGTGTATTTTCACAGTTTTTAATAATGCCAGCATGGGGTGCATTTCTTGCTTGGGCATTAGAATTACCCACTGAAATTGCAGTGGGTCTGATATTAGTTTCTTGTTGTCCAGGAGGAACTGCGTCAAATGTAATAGTTTTTCTTGCTAAAGCAAATGTTGCTCTTTCGGTTAGCCTTACTCTAGTTTCAACAACATTTGCAATTTTTTTGACTCCTTGGTTAACTAATTTTTACGGTGGCCATTTTGTCCCGGTGGATGCCTTGGGTTTACTGAAAAGTATTCTATTAATTGTTATTTTTCCTCTTACAATTGGGATCATTTGGAAGTCTAATTTTCAAAAGACAGCAAGGGAGGTTTCAAAGGTGTCGCCTTTTTTATCTGTATTATTTATTTTATTAATTGTTGGCTTTGTTATTTCAATAAAAAGTGAAATTATTTTGAATAATTGGGTTATTTTGCTATTGTCAGTTTCTCTTTTACACTCTGGAGGTTTTTTTCTCGGTTTTGTTTTTGGGAAAATCTTCAAACGAGAGCTAATAGAATGCAGAACCTTAGGAATTGAAGTTGGTATGCAGAACTCAGGTTTAGCTATGGCATTGGCAAGTAAGCATTTTTCTCAATTCCCGATGGTCCCTGCTCCTTGTGCATTGAGTGCGGTTGTTCACTGTTTAATCGGGAGTTTTGTAGCAGTTTTATGGAATCGAAAAAAATAAAAAATAAATTGACTTAATACAGAAACAATAGTTTCCTAACGCGTAGACGCACGGATGCGCGGACATGATCAATTTTTATGTCCCTCAAATTTGCAAGGAGGCAATTTTTTTAATTATCTCCATGCTTTCTCCAAACTCACCAATCTACAGTAATCTTTCACATGCCACAGGTAAGGCATTGCTTGATTTACAAAGAAGTACTAGCAAAGCTCTAAAAATTCAATCAACTGAGTTTGCTATATCAGAGGGTAATTCTGGAGATGCTAGTTACTCTGCAAGATTAAGTAGTTTAAGCGATCACCGGAAAGTAGAGTCTGATAACTTACAAAACCTGATTAGCTTTGGACAGATGCAAGACGCCGGACTTGAAAAGGCTTTTTCGATAATTGACCGAATGGGAAGTATTGCAGGAACAGCCTCAAATTCTTTAATTAGTACATCTGAAAGGTCGATTTTAAATTCTGAATTTGAATCTCTCAAGCAGCATTTAACCGAATTGCAAGATACTCAATTTCAGGGATATAATCTTTTTAAACCTGGGGTTAAATCACTCTCTATTGTTTCTGGAGATCAAAAAATTACTTTTGAACCGGCAAGTTTTGATAATCTATCCGGTTTTTCTGTGAGTAGTGAATCCAATGCTTCCTTATCCGGGGCAAAGATATTGGATGAACTTGATACAATTGTTGATAAAAGGGCAAATATTGGCTCTGTCACGAATCAGATTTTGATGTCTACAGATAGATTGGATTCATATTTTGTCGCTGAACAGGCTCACTTGGCTAGAAAAGAAAGGGATTATGCTTCAACCTCAATAGATTTAGCAAAAAAATCTCTTCATACAAAAGCGAATACTGCTTTGCTCGTCCAGGCACAGGGAATTAACCAGAGTTTGATCGCAAAGCTTTTATAATTTAGTCTTATGCTTTCCGTAAATTCCCCTATTTTAGGCCACTTGGCTTCTTCTTCTCGAGGTAATCAAATTGGTTTACATAGAGCTTTTGCTAGAATAGGAAAAGCTGGCGATTCCCTGGAAGCTACGCGGCATAGCGGAAATAGTGGACAATATTCTTATGCGAACCGGCTAAGTGGGAATACAAGGGCTCGTAGTACACATTTAAATAATTTACAGAATGCAACCTCTTATATTCAGACACAGCAAGCTGGTTTGGAAAAAGCAGCTCAAGTTTTCAATCGAATTTCAAATTTGGCATCTCAGGCTACCGATCCACTTTTAAATTATGCACAAAGGCAAAGTTTAAATGAAGAAATGGACGGTTTAAAAAAAGAACTTGAATATCTCAGAACTTCAGACTTTCAAGGGAAATATTTGTATGATGATCTTGCATCATATACCGTAAAATCTATTGATTTTGGTGATGCATTAGACGAAACCGAGCCACCTTCTGTAAGTAATTTTGATGGCAATGGAACCAACAGATGGGAAAGCACAAAAGATGTCTTGTATAGCAGCGGTAGAATTACCCTAGAAGTGAATGGAGGAACAGCTGGGGAAAGGTATTATGTTAAACAGGGAAATAAAATAATTTTTGATTCTGGAAATAATTGGAGAACTCAGGGTAATGCTTACAAATACGACTTTGATAAATTTGTAATAGACTTTGCTCCCGGTCAGGATACGACTTTTCAATTCGTTCCAATGGATACCGCTGGAAACGAGGATACTCGACATGGGCATACCGCTACCCCTAACGGAGTTTTAGATAATGAAAGTTTTTATACATCTCAACTTGGGACTTCCGATTTTTCTAGATCTTTCTCGAATTCAGGAAATGTTACGACTGCACAGGCATCAAATGATTCATCGGTCATTAGTGTGGTAGTTGAATCTACTACCCTTTTTCAAATTTCTGCGAAATACGAACAAACTGGACCCACAAATTATCAAACAGTAGGGGAAATAGGAAACTCGGAATCTGTTACATTAGAGCCAATTGGATTTGGAACACTTGCAGGTGAAGGAATCGGATCTGTTTCCGATGCTAAATCTACTTTGGCAAGTGTATTGAGAGAGATTGAAGGTATTGGTGTCCAGCTCGGAAGAGTGGGTTCAAATTACTCATTGTTGCAAAATGCTTCAACTTTAGCTGGGGATAAGGTTTTAGCTGGAGAAATTGCTTTAGCCAGAATGAATGAAAATGAATTTCCTGAATCTTCATTAGAATTTGCAATGCAAAAAATTAAAATGGATGGAAATGTTGCCTTATTATCTCAGGCGAATGATATGAGTAAAAAAATATATTCCTTATTATGGTAAATAAATTATAATAAAAACTATTCTTGGAATGATTGGGATAGATTCAGGCGGTTTAAGTAAAATTTCGGTAAATATGCACCGAAGTTCTAAAGGAGTTCAAAATTCGGTTGGTCGTTTATTAAATTCGGGTAACCCTTTGGAGAATCTTAGTGAGAAGGGAGACGCTGGCGGGATTTCTATGGTATCCCGATTAAATGCCGAGAATCGAAGTAAATCAAACTTGGCTAGCAGTATGCAAAACGCGGTCAGTTACATTCAGATGCAGGAGGCAGGCTTAAAAAAAGCTCATCAAATTTATGAGCGAATGTCCGAATTAGCTTCTTTCGCGATGGATCCCATAATTAGCCATGAGGATAGAGCGACTTTGAGCATTGAATTCGAAAACTTACGCCAAGATTCAATAGCTTTGAATAATGATACATTTCAAGGAAAATTCCTCTATGATGATATGGCGGCTTCTGTCAAGGAACAGGTTACTTTTAACGAAGGTTTAAAGGAATCTAATCCCCGTAATTCTGATGGTTTATTTCAGGCTGGACCAAAGGATGTACATTTTACTAGTGGTAAGATAGTTTTGAATGTCAACTCTGGAGGGGCCGAGAATCGATATATGATTAAGCAGGGTGATACGATGATTTTTGATACAGGCGATTGGGCAACTGAAGGATCTGGTTATCAATATGATTTCGATCAATTCATAGTTGAATTCTCACCTGGAAAAAATACCACATATCAATTTGTTCCAACTGACGATGCGGGTTCTGAAAATACAAAAAGCGGGGCAATCAAGTCACCTAATGGTTTATATGACAACAAAAATGACTATCTACCTCAACTAGGGCTCCAGCATACTGATGGTACCGAGTCAACTAAATGGAATGACGGAACAAACTATGATGGGTATAAATTCTCAGGAGTAAATGGAATTGTGAGAAGTTACCAAGCTACTGGAGAATCCACTGAAATTACAATTCTTGTAGAGGGAACTACTTTGTATCAAGCGAATGGATACTACGAGTTTGCTGACCCTTCGAATTATCAAAACATTGGAGGTAATAATAAAAATGTAGTTTCCCTAAAACCAGTTGGACTAGGTCTTCTACAAAATTATTCTATTGCCACTGCAGATGATGCCAAAAATGCATTATCTGGTTTGTCTAAGGAAATTGAAGGTATAGCCAATCAAACGGCAACTTTAGGTGCGAATATGGCTCAGTTGGAAATAGTTGAGGAGAGGTTAGGTAATCAAGTTTATTTGAGTGAAGCTGGGATTTCGCGTCTCACCAACGATGTTTTGGCTGATGAATCGACTGAACTGGTCAAGCAGCAGATTCGCTTACAAAGTTCGCAGGCACTTATGGCACAGGCTTTTTCTTTGAGTGAGAATATTTTGAACACTTTGCTCTAATACAAATTCCCCAAATTTCTTTGTCGCTTGCGGAAAACTGTTCGTGTGGCTAAGAAGATAATTGTGAGCACAACGGACGATCTGCCTCCCCATATCCTCAAGCCCGAAGTTCATTGGCAGCGGGCGCAGGGTTACCTAACGATGGAAATGTATGAGGATGCGAAAAGGGAACTAAGGGCACTTCCTAAAGAGGAACCTTGGGAAAAAAGAGCAAAAGTATTTTTTCTTTCCATTCATCAGGAATTGGAAGATTGGGAAGAAGCTCAAAAATCTGCTCGTGGACTACGCTATGAATTCCCCGAGGAAGTGGACTGGTGGATTGCGGACGCGTATGCGACCAGGCGCTGCGAATCAATCACTGAGGCTCGATCTATTCTTTTGGAGGGACTGGCCCTGCATTACGACGACGGTCTGATCCGATTCAACCTTGCCTGCTATGCCTGCGTGTTGAATAGCCCGGGTGAGTGCCTGGACTTTTTGAAAGAGGCGGTAAAAAGGGATGAGAAGTTTAAGCTGTTAGCAATGGAAGATGATGATTTGATTGATATTCGTGAGGCTTTACTCAAATTAGGATGGGGAAAGACAATAGCATAAAAACGAGCCTGAGAGGGTTTACTCTTGTTGAGCTGTTGGTTGTTTTGGCCATTGTGGGCATTTTGATAAGCCTCATGTTTAAGGGGTATTTTTATGTTTTAGAGAAACAAGCTGATAAACAAGCCCGTATGGAGCTAGCGGTCTTAAAGGTTTCAATTGAGAATTATCGTCGTTCCTTTAATGGATATCCCACTTGTCCACAAAATGTATGTACGCCTGGAGAGTGCCTATTTCTATCCTTAGCTGGATTTCACAATGAAAAAGGCACATTAGAGATGCCACCTTATCCGGCGACGATATCTACTCATTTATTTGGTTACGATTTAGAATCCTATGATATTGCACAAATTCCTGATATTGAACATAATGAAGGAAAATCCTTGATGCTTTGGCTTTCTCAAATGTTAGGGAAAGATGTTGCCTTTGTCGATCCATGGGGAAATGAGTATGTTTATGAATACCCAAGGGAGGACGATGGACCTGGATTCCGTTTGTTTTCCAAGGGGCCTGATGGAAAAACCGGAGAAGAAGAATGGATATTGGATGACTTGGAGTGAAAGGACCGGAGCTTAGTCAGAAGATTTCTTCTTAATTAATCGGTTTTTAATCTCTAACAAAGGAGCCATTTCCGGATTCTCCGGATTTTCAGAAATCAGAATATCAATATCTTTTAAGGATTCAGTAAATCTACCTTCTCCATAGTTAACCATCGCCCGCATAGCACGAATATAGGTATCTCCAGGGTCGATAGCTAAAATAGCATTCAGGTAAAGAAGTCGGTCACTCGAATTTCTTCTTGTTTCTGCAGTGTGTATCAAATTTCGAAGCATTCGAGTTATAATATCTCGCTTAGATGCAGGTACAAAATCTTTATCGTTCAAGCGTAAACCAGTTATTTCTGATGCTTCCAGACGGGAAATTATCTTTCCTCCAAATGGATCAACAATTATTTCCTTGGGGCTTTTATTTGATTCTTCCCGGTACATAGCAAGGAAGTGCCCGGGCAAGCCAAGACCACTGACAGGGAGTTCCAATCGGTTTGCTAATTCAATAAAAAGAACGGAAAGCGTAATCGGAAGTCCCTCACGATCGTCAATAACTTCATTCATGTAACTGTTAGAGGGGTGATCATAATCGAGAGTGCTACCATGATACCCCATTTCTTGAAAAAGTTGAAAAACCAAAATTTTTAATTTTTCTTCGCCCGTTGCTTTTTCGGGGAAGTGAGAAGCAATTTCTTTGGCCATATTTTCAGTTTTTTTAAGGTAAGAACTAAGATTGAAATTTTGGTTGCTTAATCGAGATATTAGGAGTGCGGATCGAAGTAAGTTGACGGAGCTTTCATCATCATGGACCAAGGATTTAGCTAGTTCTTCAATAGCCAGATGTTCCTTAATTTCTTTGGAAATGGATTTTATAATCTTGGCCTGTTTTTCAAGCTCAGTTGCATGGTCTAAAAGAACTTTAGGAACAAAAGGGCCGAGCTTTAGCAATCGAGTAAAGTTCTCCTCGGAAAGGGGCTCGTTTTTTGCAAGGCCTTTCATGATCTTTTTAATTTGCTGTTTTGTTTTATTAGGTACAAGGGATGAGGGGAATTGTTTAGCGTAGCGAAAGTTTCGAAACTCAGCAGTAGGTAACCGGAACTTACAAAGGCCAACTTGCCCTTGTTTTAAGGACTGGTCCGTCACTTCGATCACAGATTCACCGTTAACATAGCAAGTTATTCTGCCTTCTTTCCCAAGCTTCACTCGTAGTTTATTCCATTGATTGGGCCGGTATGAAGAGGATTGGACAGTCTCTATAATGTTCCACGAGTATACCGATTCGCCCTCAAAGCAAGTTAAGCGTAGGGACCCATTAGTTGGATAAAATCCGTAGTGCTTGTTTTTCCCATCTGAGTGAAAGACTAAACCGGCAGCACCGCTATCATCGCTTAGGCGCACATCAACTTCCAACTCATATGGTATGGTAGGTGGTTTCTGTTCTGAGAGACATAGCATTCGGCCTCCAAAACCTGAACCTAATTCGGAAGCGGTAATCACTCCCGCCCTTTGTTTCCAGTTTCCAGCCATTATTGATTTCCATTCGAGCTCATCCAAGGCTCCTATAGTTAACCATTTATTAAAGGGAATTGGATTTGGATTCTGAAGTAAGTTTTTTAGCTTGTTTACGGGAATCCCGAAACCCATGGCACCTCCTGATTTTATCGCGAGGATTGCAACGACTTTTCCATTTAAGTCAAGGGTAGGACTTCCACTGCTCCCCGGTTCAATAGGGATTGCAACTTGGACCAACGGTCGGCCGTCTCCAACTTCCAATTCTCTCATGGCAGCAATCACACCTCTGCTTACGCTATGGCTATATCCTAGAGGGTTTCCAATGGAAAATATTGCTTGTCCGGGCGAAATTTTATCGGAGTCACCAAGTTTAAGGAAAGGCAGATTTTCTGCTTCTATTTTAATCAAAGCTAAATCATTCTCACGATCAAGTGCTAGAATGGAATGAGGTGTGTATGAATTTCCATTTGCAAACCTAATATTAAATTCACGATGTTCGCCAATTACATGAAAGTTAGTAGCAATAACACCATCTGGGCTCACCACAAAACCAGTACCTTTTCCACCTTTACGACCAATACGGTCAACACTGTCAATAATTACGACAGAGGGCATAATTAATTGAGCAAGCTTTTCAAAGTCCTCCCCATCTCTTTTGGCTAACTGAAGTTCTGATAACTCAGACGAGTTTGTATCATTACCAACTTTACCAAACAATGGGCAAATTATAATGATAAGCAAATTGTATTTGATAAGCCAATTGGAGATTTTTCTTAAATTCATACGAGATTCAATCTTTAGCCTACATCTTCGAAAGTCAAGTTTGCCTAGAGTTCGCTTTTTCGATTGTCAGTAATTCTATGAAGTCACAATTTTATAATTAAAACTAAGAATACAAAAAAATTCACCATGAAAAATTTATCAATGCTCCAATGATGAAGACGAGTATTAAATATGCGAAAAAATATGTTAAAAAGAAAATATTGAAAAGGTTGGGCACTCTAGCTTTAAATAGTTTTGTGTTATCAATTTGAATGAGTTTCTCGGAAAGCAGAATCACAGAAAATTAATATTTTATACCCTACTGGGTACTCTTCCAAAAAAAACTAAGAATTGTAATAGTCATAACGAATTAATTCTCATACATTAGTACTATGAAAGGTAAATTACTCTTTGTCGTTTGTTTATTGTTTTTAAGTTTACATTTTCTTTTTGCTGAATTTCCTTTTCGAACTTGGACTTCTTCTAGTGGAGTCCGAATTCAGGCAAGATTAATAAGCAAGAACGGAGATAAACTTACGATTGAAAGAAGTGACTCGAAACAATTTGTTTTTCCACTTTCTCTTCTGTCTGTTGCGGACCAAAATTATGTTCGTTCTGCAATAGAAAAAAAGTCTCCAACGAGCAGTTATTCTAGACCAATACCTCCTTCTACCCCCATGCAGGGAACTCCTGAAACACTTCCAATTTGGAGTCCTGCAATTATTGAAAAATGGTGGTTCACGCATCAAGACGGAGACTTTGAAAAGCTATCGAACGAATTATTATCCAACCTGCGTGCTATTTGGACTACGAAAGAAGAAAGATCTCTGAGAGAGGGAAGAGACTTCTTTTCTTGGTTTGATCATTTACGATGGTTACAGCTTTATGAAAAATTACATTCCAGAAAAGGAGATCATGCACTAAAAGAAGCCTTCATTGAAATTGGAAAAAAAGCATCTTTGCAAAAGACTTTTCTTAAAGCTTTGAATCCAAATGATAAGCAGGATGTTGCACTTGAGATTTTTCTTTCTATTGCTAAGGCTCACCCAGATTCAATTGATAAGTATGGTGCCTTAGCGGTTGCATATGCAGTGGTCTTTGATCAACCGTTTCCCAGAAACTGGCCACATCATCAAGTGTCTGCGAAAGATGTGCCTTTTGCCCCTTCACTTCCTTCCCAGCGATTTGGTCAAATGATAAAAGCTCATTTGGCAAGGAAGTTGGAATATGATCCTAGCCAGTTATCGGTTACTGAATTGAAGTTTGTTGTTGATCATAGGTTGCCTGCGAGTGAATTGGAGTGGGTTCGTGGAAGTGTAAAGTTTAGGCGATCGAGCTTTGGGAAGATTTTTTCTTCTATTGAATACGATCGGCCAAGATTGGAAGGAGCTGTTTTTAGTTGGCCTTATGGAAATTATTCTTTGGCGTCGATACAGGAGAAAGGTGGTATTTGTGTTGATCAGGCTTACTTCAGTTCTATGTCGGGAAAAGCCAAAGGGATTCCCACACTTACCTTTGTGGGGCAGGGTAGTGGGGGAGGACATGCATGGTTTGGTTTTCTTAAAAACCCAGGACGCTGGGAGACTGATTGTGGAAGATATGAAAATCAGAATTATCCAGTGGGTAACGCAATTGATCCACAAACCTGGCAGTTGATAACGGATGATGAATTAGGTGCATTGGCAAGGGGCGAAAAAAATTTAACAGGGTTTCGGGGTAAGGCTGTTGATTATTTTGCATGGGCATTGGCTAATCCAAAGGAGTTGTTTTACCGAGAATCTTTGCAGCGGGCACGAACATTGCATCCTTCTTATGTTGAAGTTTGGCAAAAAGAGGCAAATTGGATCGAAGAGAACCTTTCCGATTTACGGGAAAAAAGGAATTTTTGGGATGCCTGGCTTAAGGCATTTTCCAATACGGTCGATTTGAAAATTGAGGGGCAAAAAAAACTGGCTGATGTGTATGATGAAATGGGGAATCCTAGGCAGGCAGAACGAATAAGAAGTTTAATCGTTAAGCAAAACCGTTCAGGTAGGTTTGACTTGGCGATTAAGGAGGGGGCAGAGCAAATAATGAACAAGCTTGAGAAAAAACTCTGGGCTGATGCCGAAAAAACTTATGAAAGAATGGTCAAGGATTTTGAAAAAACTGCTGGAGGAGAATTGTACTACAACTTGGTTCGTCCTTATGTTGAGACTCTTGCTCGAAGTGGTCGTAAAGAACAGGCCATGGATGCGATTGAATACCTTAAGAAGAGAAATGTATTGGATTTAGGCCCCGGGAGTATTATTGGGCTTGAAATGCAAAAATTACTTCAGAAAATTAATTAATTTTTAGGCAATAAACCAAGGTATTTTTGGAAAAGTGCGTCTGACTTGGCAGATTGTTGATCAACTTTACTTTTAATTAGATTAAATTCTTTTAGCCGAAGTGCCTCCTCAGATTTAGCCTTTTGTAGGATTTGCTCTTTTTCTTTAATCTGTTTCGGTGTCGTTTCAAGTAGCTTTACTGAGCGAGTAAGATTATTTTCGGCCAGGGTGACTGCTTCCCTTGACTGAAGGATTTCCTGTTCCTTTGCTGCCAGGAGATTTTCCGTTTCAGCTAGATCTTTTTTGAGTAAAGATAAAGTTTCCTGAAACTTATCGCTTGCCTGTCCCAAAGTGGACTCAGGTTCCTGAGCTTTGGACTTATTTTTGGCAAGTGTAGCCAATCGATTAACATCCTGAATAAATAAGTTTTTATCTGCCCTGACCTGCAAAACTGAGATCTTTCTTTTTTCGGTCTCGATCAAGTCATTTTTTTTCTGAGCGAGCAATTCCTTATTCAGGGTAATAATTTTAGGTAATTCCTTTAATGACTCAGAAATATTTTCAAAAGCTTTTTGTGCAGAGTTTTTGAGTGCCCTTGACTCATTCAGCACAACCTCGTACCCATTCAATTCCGATTCTAACTTCCTAAGATTTCTCAATTCCATATGACGCTCAACATTAATAATTTCAGCATTCCAGCGTGAGACTTCAAGTTCAGCCTCTTTGAAATTCTTTTCAGCCTGAACAAATTCAGTCAGTGGTTTTTTTGAATTCTCCTCTGCTTTTTTTAATGCCTCCTTACTTTTGGCAAAATTTGTTTTTGCTATGGAAAGTTGAGTTTTGGATTCATTGAGAATTGTAATTTTATTATTTCTTTCAATGTCTATTTTCTTCTTTTTTTCCAAAGCTGAGTTGTAAGATTGGATTGTTGCTGAAAGGTTTTTTTCGGCGGTAGTTACATTTTGCTCGATAGATTTTTTACTCAGTAATGTCTGATTTACCACGCTTTGCTGCTTCTTAACTTGTTCAGTTGACTGAGCCACTAAAGCTTCAAGACTTTTCGTTTTTTTGACGGAGGCGACAAGCGGTTGGGTGTTATTTGAATCTTTTGCCACAGTAACTATCTTTTGGTGTGCTTCTTTTTGAAGGGCGAGCAGGGCAGTTCGTTCCTTTTGCTTATTAGATTCAATAGTTAATTCTTGATTCTCCTTAATCAGTTTCGCATCCAGCTTATTCAATTCCAATCTAAGGTCCTTACAAACTTTATCTTTGGATGCTTTTTCCTCTTCTATTTTTTGCAGAAGAGTAATTGAATCTTTCCACGTTTTATCGGTCGCTGAATGTTCTGCTGTGGCAATTTTGTTGTTATTCTCCGACTCAGTCAATATCCCAAGGTTTTTAACATGCTCAGCTTTTGCTACACCAGTTGACTTAACAACAAGATCGCGGGCTGTACGTGCTTGTTCAAACGCTCGCTTAGTTTTTTCAAATTCTTGCTCAGCCTGATTTAGCGAATCAGCTATCTCAGGAGGGTTTGCACGAAGGTCGCCCACTTTTTTCCCATCCGATGTGTCCCAGACGGATACTTTACCAGACCAGTCACCCGCAATGATTCGGGAGCCATCGTGGGAGTAGCAAACTTCCATAATGATATCGGTAAACCCACTCAATGTACGAATACTTTTTCCATCCCCTGTCCAAAGTTTTACACTCTTGTCTCTGCCTCCGGTAACAATGTTTCCTTTTGAATCAAAATAAGCAGTCATGGTTCCACCTGGATGAGCATTCCAAGACTTTACCTGTTTGCCATTTATCATTTCCCAGGTGCGTACAGACCCTTCTTCGCAGACCGAGACGAGTATATTTGAATCTGCTCGCCATGATAAATCGTTAATACTTTTTTTATGTCCGTCCAAAGAATAAAATGGATTGCCGGTCTCTGCTTCCCAAATATGAAGTCCTCCGTTCCGATCCGCGGTTGCTAAGAGAATACCATCTGGGGAGAATGCGACCTGTGTCACCCATTCTGAATGTTTCTTTATTTCATAAAGTAATTCATCGGATGCGACATCGTACACTTTTATAAGTTTTGATGGACTGCCAATTGCCAGCAAGCTTTGGTCAGCTGAAAGATCGGCAGTGAGGATGGCGTCATATTCCTCCCCCATTGTAAGGAGTCTTTTTCCTGATTCGACCTCCCATGCAGCAACTCTTCCACTTTTTCCTCCACGTCCTCCACCAGCCACAATCAATTTTCCATTCCGGCTGAATGTGAGAGATTCGATAAATCCTTCGGGGTAGGGGAGCACACCCATCAAATTGAGAGTTTCTGTATTGTAGAGAAGAACCTGTTTTTGCCCGGCAATTGCGACAAGGGGGGACCATGGGGCGGATGCCATTGCTGAAGGGGAAAATGCACGATTGGTGACCACCGAGGGTTCAAGCGATAAGTATTTGGGCATCGGTGGGGGACCATCCGGTTTTCCTACGCTAACATTTCCGAGGGCTAGGTTGACAGTTGATCTCTTTTTTTGAATCGGTTTTCCCGTTGCAGTGGGAAGAAGGCCCATATCGATCCACTTTTTAATCAAATCAATTTCGGGCTGAGGCATTTTATCTTCCCGTTGAGGCATGTAAGGCTTTTCAACCCTGGCAATTAACTTATAGAGATAACTGTTTTCCCCGTCCCCAGATATTACGCTTTCTCCCGAACTACCACCTACCATAATAGCGTTCATGTTGGTCAGATCGAGTCCACCTCTCGCTCGGTCCGCGTTGTGGCATGAGTTGCACTTCGATTCGAAGATGGGCATGATATCATCTTCAAGATTTGGTTTTTCTGGAGAACCCAAGGCTCCAATGGTTGATAACAAATAGAGTACTGTAATTGATGAAGTAATTTTCATGCCTAACGAAAAAAACATTATTTCGAGATCGAAGTAATCAGTGGTTAAAAATAAATTCTTTCGAGTTCAAAAGAGCCCAAAAAATATCGGTCAGACTTTCTGTCGGGTTTTCACTGTCAATGGATGCCAATAAATTTGATTTTTCATTTTCTCGGGGAAGTCGTGAGTAACATCGTAGGTAGAGGTCGTCGATTATTGATGCTGCTGATTTACCATCCTTCAGCATCGTTTGAACCACCTTACCCTGGTTTATTCGGCTGTTGGTCACATCACCATTTAAAAGATGAAGTGCCTGGGACATATTGGGTTCCATGACAACTTCGCATGAGCAAACCGTCTCCCTGGTCGCCCGCCCGAATGTGGTCAGGAAGTAATTGCTGAACCGACCATCGGCGATTTGCAAAGCCCGGGCACCCAATGGCAGTCCCTGAAATTTGTTCTTAGTCTGGGTTACCTGCGAGATAACATCGAGGAGAACTTCAGCACGCATTCTACGAAGTTGTGCACGGGCAAAGTTTCGTAGGTCATCCTCGTTGGATGGATTTGTACGCGTACTTAATTGATAAGCTCTGGAATTACAGACATCACGAACAAGTTTTTTAAAGTCGTAATTATATTCTGTAAATTGGCTGGCCAATTTATCGAGTAGTTCAGGATTGGATGGCGGATTCGAGATTCTCACATCATCCACAGGTTCAATGATACCCTGTCCAAAGAAATGTGACCAAACAATATTGGCTAAATTTCGGGCAAAAAATGGATTGTCAGGAGAAGCCAGCCAGTCAGCCAAAACTTTTCTTCGGTCTGTTCCTTTTTTGATCTCAGGGGTTTCACCACCAAGGAATTTTGGAGGCATAGGCTTCTTGTGAATCGGGTGATTTATCTCGCCACTATTACGGTTGTAAATAATCGATTCCCTCGGATCCGCTCCACGCTTGCGACCTACTTGACTAAAGAAAGAGGCGAATGAATAGTAATCATCCTGAGTCCACTGATCAAATGGATGATCGTGACACTGAGCACACTGAATTCTCATTCCCATAAAGACTTGAGCGACATTTTCAGTAATTTTTAAATTGTCCCGCTCGATCTGGTAGTAATTCGTTGCCGGACTAACAAAAGTTCCACCTTTTGCGGTAAGTAATTCACGAACAATTTGATCCATCGGCATATTGCTGGCAATTCGATCCTTTATCCAATTGAAGTAGAGTAGAGTCGATTTATAACTGACTCCGTTATTATCATCGGTTCGAATTTGGAGAAGTTCCGCAAATTTCATAACCCACATATCGGTAAATTCTTTTCGGTCTAAAAGTTGATCAATGACAAGTTCTCTCTTATTTGCATTCGAATCTTTAAGGAACTTTGCGGTCGTTTCCGCATCTGGAACCGCACCTGCCACATCCAGGTAAACTCTCCTTAAGAAAACCTCATCCGAGCAAAGTTCAGAAGGGTAAATTCTCAGTTTATGAAGTTTATCATGCACCAGTTCATCGATATAATTATTGGTGGAAAGAGAAGGTTTTTTGTATTGTAAATCCTCCGGAATAATAATCGCCTGAGTTCCTTTTGTAAAAACATCAAACCGAGCGGTAATAAAAGCTTCACCCCTTTTCTCCGCAGTAACGATTCCATTTTTATCAACACCTGCGGAGACATCATTATTGGATTGAAATACGGACAAGGAGGTTACATCACGAGTAGTTCCATCTGAATAATGAGCAATCACCACCATTTGCTGTTTTGCACCCTTTCCTTCGAGCAGAAGGCTTTTAGGGAGAAGCTCCAGGTCAGTGGGTTTGGCAATGTCTTTTGGGTCCTCTGGTGCTCCTCTTTTTAGCCAATTGACCAATGTGTGCCAATGGTCACTATTTTTTTCAAATAGTTTACCACCGGTGTGTGGAACTGCTGCGATAGCTTTTTCCACCAACATACTCTCTTCAGGAATAGCCAGGTTGATCCTCCTTGTTCCCTGTTCACGGGTTATTCGATGATGGTCTCCCTTTGCATCATACCCAAATAGGGAAAGCATGAAGCGATCCTGTCCACGGGCAGATCCATGGCAGGATCCAGTATTACAACCAGCCTTTAAGAAAACGGGCATTACATCGAGGTTAAAGCTAACGGGCCTCTCCGCCTGGGCATTGTTGACTTGGATCGATAGTTCAGTATTCAGGTTATGAAAACTTGCTTTGAGTGTGGCTTTGCCATCTTTAAGCGGTGAGAGTGTATGGTTTACCAACTGGACAATATTTTCGTCGCTGAGCGAAAAGGTGGATTCCTTCGTTACATCTCTGGTTACATCATCAGCATATTTGGCGACCACAACAAATGAATTGAAATCCTCTTTTGTGGAGAGGCTGATTTGCTTAGGATGAATTTGTAAACTAACCAGCTTTTTGGACTCAGCTTTTTTTCGAAGGGCGAGGTCCTGCTTGGAAACGGGAAATAATTGAAGACCCTTTGGCCAATTTGCACCCGTAATGATCCACCTCTTTAAAATATCCTGTTGATTTGATGAAAGGGGGCCATTTTCGGGAGGCATTATTTCATCATCATCCGCGGGCAGAAAAATTCTCTCAAGCAGGATGCTTTCATCAATATTGCCAGGTACAATTGCCGGGCCTGAATCTCCTCCTTTTAAAAGATTGGCCAGCGTGTCCAGTCGTAAGTCACCTTTTTGTTTTTCAACCCCATGGCATTCGATGCAGGATGCTTCCAAAATTGGACGTACTTGTTTGTGGAAATCAGGTGCAACATGCACGGGCTTTTCGACTTTTACGGAGATCGATTTTTCAGCCGGGGCAGGCGGGTTAAGCTCTGCTTTAATATTGGGATTATTTTCGGAAAATAAATTAAATGAACTGATGGAGAATATTATTATACCAAGACTAAAAAGACGGTTACACATGATTTTTAATTCCCTCCACTTTTCGCTAGCCTGAGCTGTTCAAGTCTGCTTAAGGGCTTCTTCTTTGTTTTTGTTTCAACCGGTTTTTTTACGGCCAAAATCAAATCTGACTTAGGATTAGTTTTCGGCTTGGGTGGAGGTTTATCAATTCTAATTTGCCCGCCTTGTCCAACGGTATGGGTAATTTTATTTCCCTTGAAAGGAATTTTGGCAAAGCAGAATAAATTTTTGGTAATCCCTACCCGAACTTTTTCCTCTGTTTTAATGGGGAAAATAACCTGTGTTGCATTGGCATCAAATTCCTGATCAGTGGTTGTTGCAAAAGCAGGAAGTCCACGAATTGAAAGCGTAGCCATTCCATCGAACGGCCTTTTAATATCGAGGTCGCAAATGATTTCGCCTTCTTTACCTCTTTCAATTGCGGCCATGTTTATTTTGATTGATAAATAAGGATCTTCCACGGTAATAGGGGTCAGTTTCGATGAGGCCAATTGTATTCCGTTTCCGGTATCTGCTTCACCCTGCACCGCGATATCCCAATCACCAAGAGATGTTCCACCATTCGCAGTAAGAGAGTAATAAGCGGTAGATTTGTCTTTTGCGATTGAGACTGTTCCTTTCGCTCCAATACCTGGCGGTCGGGTTTGAATACGAAGGGTAATAGGTGCAGTGAAATTGGTATCTCGAATAGCTTCAACTTTAAGATTTACCGAACCTCCACGCACAATTGGGGTGGCAGGTGGATGGATAAATACCGAGAAGGGAACTTTTTCAATCACCCCCACGCTCAGGTACTTGAGTGTACTCTCGTAGTAGGTGCGATTATTCGGTGGGCCATAAACCAATGCAACATTGTGGTTAAAATTACCTTCAATATTTTTTTCCGGGTCGGTGTGCCTGACTTTCAAATTTACCAGACTTTGACCAAGGGGGGCATCCGGGCTAGCCTCAAAAACAACCGGCACGGAATTGAAACTGGAAGGTGCTTTGGGTGCGTGCATGGTCACTCCGGTGGGTAAATTTTCTGCAATTACCTGAAGTTCACCATTGAAGTTTTTACGAGAAAGATTCAGAGCGGTGGCGGTTTTATTACCTCTGGCAACTGGAATCATCTGCCTGGATTGAGTGTCGCGGTTACCAAACATGGGTATCGAAGCAGTAACCTGTGGTGAAAAGGGATGTGCCTCGAGTCTATAAACAAAACGATCTCCGCCCGCGTAAAGATGATCGCGTACACGAAGAGTATAATTTCCGTCCTTGGGTATAGTAATGGTTATCAAGCTGTCACGGCCATTGTTTGCATCGTCGCTTCCTTTAATACTCTTACCTTTGTCATCATATAAATTTAAAACCGGATCAAGGGGGGATCCAATCGATTGGGCATGGGCATAAATATTAAATTTCTGTCCCTTCTTAGCTTTAAACTTGAAGTTATCGACATCTTTTTCTTTGTCGATAATTCCATCAAAAGCCAATGGTAGGGAAAGCTCGGTTACATTTGCTGTTTTGATACTATCATTGGGCTCACTTTCTAAAATCGAAGGGAATTCGCAGACCCGGATTGCATTGGGAGCAGGAGCGATCGAACCATTTTGTTCAACACGAAACCCAAATCCCAAATTTTCTTTACCTGGTAGTTGAATTTTCTTTTTTATTGGCCCGGTTGGATCTCCCATGAAAGTTACCTCAAGCATCTTTCCAGCCTGTCCCCCTGCGGGAAAAGCAATCAAAGGTCGTGGGAAATCTCCAATGTGAAGACGGTAATAGAAATTATTGCCGCCTCGATAGGATGATTCCCTAACTTCCACAAAATACTTACCGGATTTTGGGATAATAGTACTGAGCGTACTATCTTGAAGAAGAAGTTCTGTATCATCAGATGTTGCTACTTCAAATCGATTTGAATCAAGAATCGCAATATAAGGATCAAAAAGTGGACCCGAGAGACGAATGGCTTCGATTTCTAATGAGATTCTCTGACCCTTAGTTGCATTGAATTCAAAGTAATCAACGTCTTCGTTTTTAACGACACCGTTGATAGTGTGGTTGATCTCGATTTTTTGAGCATCTTCAAAAGAGGTATTAGGTTCTTCTTCTGATAAGTTAGGATACGGTCCAACCCAAAAAGTTTTAAGAGTGCTGATACCGGACTTGGTTCTAACTCTTAATTCATGCTGTCCAAGTTCAGCGTCTTTGGAAATCTTAAATTTGGCTTTAACCGATTTATCATTTGTTGCGTTTATATCGAATGCGGTGATGCCTTTTCCATAAAAAAATATTTCTTTGCTGTCTTTGAGGCGATTCCCGGAAATCGTAACATCTAGTTCGGATCCAGCCTGCCCGCCCCGAGGTAGAACATTTGAGATAAGAGGTTCAGCAGCATGAAGTAAAAAAGCTGAAGATATTATAGGAATAAGAAACAAGCGGGCTAGAAAATTCATGGATTTGAGCATGTTAAAAAAATTTGCTTGGCGAGCAAATTAACGGGAAGGAAATTAGTCCAATTCGAGAGAACCAATTGAGGAAATGCACTCAGAAGAAATTAGGCCAACAGATCCTTAATAACTTTTCCACCATCCACAATTTCGATTGGACGATCCCCTGGAGCCATAAGTTCCTTGTCAGCAACAATACCTAACCGATCATAAACTGTGGTGGCTAAATCTTCAACAGAGAGAGGGTTTTCTTCAGGTGCTGTGGCAAATGCATCCGAAGATCCATAAACCTGCCCGCGGGTTATTCCACCACCAGCAAGTGCAATACTGAACACCTTGGGGTAATGATCGCGTCCATTTGTCTTATTGATCTTTGGCGTTCTTCCAAACTCTGATGTCATCATTACCAATGTACTATCCAGTAATCCGCGTTCATCCAAGTCTGAGATTAGGGTAGCGTAAGCCTTATCCAAATCCGGGCCATGTTTAAGAAATCCTTTATCAATATTGGAGTGCATATCCCATCCGCCGTAAGTCATCGAAACAAAACGCACACCTGACTCAACCAAGCGGCGGGAAAGAAGCATTCTTTGTCCAGCTTCATTTTTTCCATAACGCTCTTTGGTCTTATCGCTTTCCTTGTTCATGTCGAACGCTTCCCGAGCTTCTTTCGAACTGATTAAGGAATAAGCATCATTGTAAAAATTATCCATTGAACTGAGTGCGTCCGATTTCTCCATCTGCCTGAAGTGATCGTCCACAGTGTTCAAAAGAGACCTACGCTTATTAAAACGATCTTCGGTTACCCCGTTTGGTAAAGTAAGGTCTTTAACTTGAAAATCTCCTTTTGCAGGGTCACCACCCAATCCAAACGGACCATAGGATGAACTTAAATATCCACTTCCCGCAAATTCGTTAGGCACTTTAGGAATACATACATAAGGGGGAAGGTTCTCCCTGGAACCGAATTCATGAGCTACCACAGAACCAATACTTGGGTAGGACAGGGCAGGACTCGGGCGATATCCGGTGAACATATTGTGGGTTCCACGTTCATGAGCCGCTTCGCCATGACTCATTGAACGACAGATGGTGATTTTGTCCGCGATCTTTGCGGATTCCTTAAAATGTTCACTGAAGTGTACCCCTGGGATTTTGGTGGGAATACTTTTAAAAGGACCTCTGTACTCAAGTGGGGCATAAGGCTTGGGATCCCACGACTCCTGATGGGCCATTCCACCGGGGAGGTAAATATGGATAACGCTTTTAGCTTTTCCTTCCTTGGAGTGGTAAAATTTTTGTGCACCATGTGATTTTAATCTTAAAAAATCAGCAAGGGTGAGACCAAGACCACCTATGAAACCAACATGCATAAATTCACGGCGAGAAAAATGGCTGGGCAATTCAAAACATTTATTTTTTTTCATAAGGCCTTATGTTCGATTTTTATGTGTATTCTATGATTCTAATATTAAGTAATATCCAATCAAGCTATTTTTGGACATATTTATTAATTATTTTTTCACAAGAAAGTGTAAGTCATTGCAATTTATATAATATTTTTAATGTATTAGTATTTAAATATTGCAATGCAATTAAAAAGAAGCTTTTTTGTGTGTAATAGAAAATGGCAAAAGGAAAAACGGTTACAATTCGAGTTCCGGAGCAGACTTTCGATCAAATTAAGGGGGTATGTTCGAATCTTGGTGACGCTTACAACTTTAATCAGTTTGTAAACCAAAGCCTGTCGGCAATGCTCGAAGTCATTCATCATGATGGTGAACAAGTACCTATACCCAAATTCGCAATGATGGCTAGGTTGATGAAGAATTATGAGGAGTCGGTTTTTCGGGATAATGGATTAACAGGTGATATGGATGGAGAAGGAGCACGCAATTCAGGCTAAACAGGAAATTCCAGCGGTCTTTCTTTTAAAAAGATTGTGGATTCCACTTTCTTTCTTTCTTTTCTTTTTGGTTTCGATAGCGAGTAAGGAAGAGTTACTTCTCCGTTTTCTTGGAAATGCATCCTTGTTGATAAGGGATATCGTAGAGTATGGGAGTCAAATTGGTTTGTGGGTGTCTGCTGCCTTTCTTGTTCAAAGATTAATCACAGTTTTTATATGGGACGGTTTGATTGCGGGTATTTCAGGTCGCCCTGTTCCTCGTTTGCCCAAGGATGTTACCGCACTCTGCGTTTTTGTCGTTACGGTGATAGGTGTGCTAGCCACAGTTTTTAATCAGTCAGTTACTGGAATTTGGGCAACTTCAGGAGTGGTAAGTATAGTTATTGGTATTGCGCTTCGAAATGTAATTTTGGATGTGTTTATTGGTTTATCAATGCATATTGAAAAATCTTTTCAGATTGGTGACTGGGTTATGGTTCATCAAAACCGAAGGGAAACTCATATTGTTGGTCAAGTAATTGAAATTAATTGGAGGACCACCCGGTTGAAAACGACTGCAAAGAACATGGTGGTGGTTCCAAATAGTAAAATGGGTGAAGCGATCTTGACTAACTACATGCAACCCAAACCGCACTTCCGGATAGATTTGAATTTCGTACTTGATTATTCAGTCTCTCCAGATCGAGCAATCAGGGTTTTGATGTCAGGTGTGTGGGCACTTGCGGACAATGAAAGAATTTTGACTGACCCAGTTCCAGAAGTCCGATTGGATGAAGCATTATCGGGTGGGCAGAAATATGAAGTAAGGTTTTTTATTCTACCGGTGAATATTTCCCCTAAGGAATCAAAGCATATAGTTAATAAAAGTGTGATCGAGCATCTTGCCCGAGCTGGTCTTTCTCCATCGATGGAAAAAGAAATGGTTTTTTGGAGCGACAGTTCAAAGTATCCAATAATTCCCTCGGTCAATGAGGAAAAGTTTGAAAAGGCACTTGATCGGAGCAAAATATTTGACCTTTTAAACGAAGATGATCGCATTGCACTGATGAAAAATGCATCCAGGAAAGATCTGAAATTAGGAGAGGTCTTGTACAGGCAGGGCAATATCGGAGAGTCTTTTTATTTTCTTGCAGAGGGATTGCTTTGTTCATCGATTGAGGTAACAGGTATCGGTAATAAGGCAAAAGTTGAACATTTAGAGTCCGGTTCTCATTTTGGCGAGGAAGGAGTTTTGAAAAAAGGCTCCAGGAATTCAACAATCACAGCGCTGACTGATTGTGTTATTTTTGAATTCGATTCCAGTATGATTGCTCAACTGGCCGCCCAAAGTGGAGAATTCTTATCATTACTAAATGAGAGAATGGTTCTCGGGCAGGATAGAATAATGAAAACAAAGTGGAGGGTTCAGCAACGGGAAGAAAAATCAATGATCACTCCTAAAAAAAAGAGGGTAACACAAACAATTCAAACCTTTTTCTCGGATCTTTTTCCTTCCTCTCAAAATCCAGTTACAAAAAATAAGGTTTAATATTATGAAACAAAAAACTGCTATTTTATTATTCAACTTTTGTATCATATTAACTCATTTAGCCGCGCAGGAAAGCGAAACACAAAGTTCTCCACGGATCGAAATGGTTTCTGAGCGAATTCGTCTAAGCTATGTTGATCCAATTCGATGTTCTCAATTGTTGAATTTTTATGATGTAACCATTGGTGATCCCCAAAAGCCAATAGACCAAAATCAGTTACCTGTGGTGGTAATTATACCAGACACTAATTTTCATGAAACCATTCCCGATCATGAAAAAGTTTTTCCTCAGACAGAGACTGATCCAATAAACGAATTACTTCTTTTTTATGATCCTAGCTTCCCCAGAAAAGCGGGAGAAATCAGAAGAATAATAAAGGAACAAATAGATTTACCTGCTCGGAAAATTATGATTGAGGCAATGGTTCTTGAAATTTCATCACAGGCACTAGATCAACTTGGAGTTGAGTGGGATTTCAATAGTCATAGAGATGGTGTTTCAGAAAATAATTTTGTTCAAGATAAGCTTGATGGAAGAAACGATAGCTTGATTCTTGGCCGTATCGCTTACCCGCCCGCAGGAAATGCACAACTCGATGCAACAATCACTAATGTTTTTCGTGAGTTTAATGTTAGGCTACAAGCTTTGGTGGAAGATGGTTCAGCTCAGGTTTTATCTCGTCCTAGTGTTCTTACTTTAGATAATCGTATGGCTTTTATTAATGTTTCTGAAAGAATTCCAATCGCCAACACAAAATTTGTAAAAGATTATGTTAGTGCTGTAGATTTTCGAGATGTTGTTGCCGGTATTCAACTAGCAGTTCGACCTCGTATCAGTAGCGATGGCACAGAAGTCTCTCTTCAGATTAATGCAGCAGTTTCTGCTCGGGTACCTGGAAAAGATCAACAAGTCATGGGAAAGGATTCAGTTGTTCTTGCAACAGCTCCAACTTTATCTATCCGGGAAGTTAAGACTTACGCTAGGATCGCTAATGATACTCCGTTCATTGTGGGAGGCTTAATCGCGAAAGACTCAGAGGAAACCCTTCAAAAAGTTCCTCTTCTAGGTGATATTCCATTTTTAGGAGCGTTGTTTCGCTCTAAGACGGAAACTGGGCAAAAACGAGAAGTAATTATTGTTATAACTCCATCGGTTTTACCAGATGAAAGTCGAATACACGCTGGGATGCCCAAAGATGATGATTTGTTTGATCAATTTGGACATCGTTTATTTCGAGACGCATACAGAATTAGAGCAGAGGATACATTTGATCTAAGGTATTTAACAGAGAATAAGGGACTTCAACTATTACAAAATACAGTGGATCGATTGGTAACTGATCATCCACAATTATTACGAGAATACCCATACGGAAATTTTGCCCAAAAATCTGTCCCAGGTGAAGCTGCACTAGTTCGCAGGCAGATTTACGAAGTTCTAAAGAGACAGAAAGCATCTGTTGTTTTAGATGAGGAGAAATTGATTTTTTTTGATAAAAACAAAGATGATAGAACTGGTTTTAAGGTCCGTTTTTTAGCTGAATATTTGCGTGAGTTTGCGCCTTTTGTCCTAGAAAAAAAAGAAAGTGGTAAAGCTTTTGGTTTATGCTTCCGAATGCGTAGAGATTCCCTTGCTATTGATCAATTGCTAGAGGAACCTGTTCCTGAGATTAAGATAGTTGATTGTCCTGATGAAAAGACATGGCACTCTCTCCTGCTGGAGTCTAATAGAAAGACTGCAGGTATGACTTCTAAACAAGTTATATTTTTAAGGAATAGAGCAGATTTAAATCGCTTGAAAAACGCAATTTTGATGAAAAAGATCATTTCCCTCAATGCTACAAATTATATTTTAAAACTTAAAAACTTTACCCGAGGTCGGCTACTGCGAATGCCGACGGTTAGGGAAGAAGATGTTGAGTTAATTGATGCTGATGTTGCTACCTGTTATTATCATTCGGAACTCTACTATTCGGTTTTGGAGGAATCTCTTCAAAATGATTATGCTGCATTAAGGCAAGTTTTGAGTGGGACCGCATATGGATCTGAATTAATGAAAAAGCCTTAGTTTTGTTGTCCTTTGATTGACATGTTGAGATAATCATAGAATTCACTGTAGAAAGTTTCCATAGGATCCCATTTTTTTTTGGACGCCAGAAAGAGTTGGAGGGATGGATATCCATTTATGAAGTGTGCCGGAGTCGCATAATTACGATAGGGTAGGTAAAAGGTACCTTCTTGGTTGAGTGACGCATCAAATAGGGCTCGAATCTGTTTTTTTAAGAACCCTTCTGCTTTTTTGGTTTGGTCAATAGTAAAGAGCATGACCAGTCCAAACATATCACCCTGTGCATAGGGAAGTGCGGAATCGGTATCTTTTTTAATTTCTCTGACCGTTACATTGAGAAGTGTATCTGAATGGTATTGGAGAATTTGTTTTGCCTCTTTAATGAAGTCAGGAAATTTTTTCTGAGGAATAAAAACTTCCACTAAAATATCAGTTTTTTTATCATGGTTATTTGAGAACACGCGAACAGGTTCGAGCATTAAATTAACTCGTGCATTTACCCCACCTGCTTCTCCACCCAATAAGTTCTCGATCCATTGCCGAAAAGATTTTCCCCGATTGCTATTCAGCGAAGCTCTAAAAACAGCCCGAGCAATTGAATTTTTCAACGATATTTTATATTCACCCGGTTCAGTGGAAATTTGCCCAGTGGTTACATAATGGGTCAGCAGAACTTGATCGAAAAAGGTTTCCTGGGCCACCGATAATCTTCCAAAAGCTAACCGGACAGGATTCTCTTTCATTTTATTCCATTCTTTGGGGAAATCCTCGTAATGATAAACTCGGTGGGAAGAACGTAGGATTTCATTGGGCACAGGTTTAATCCAAGCCTCCAGGATAATGCCAAATAAACCATATCCTCCCATCGCATGTTTAAATAATTCGGTATTTTCTTCTCTGGAGCAGGAAATGATTTCTCCTTTGGCGGTGAACAAAGTAATTTTTTGTACCGAAGAAGCAACGGGCGGACGGTCAGGTTGCCACCCATGTGCATTAACACTCAATGTGCCACCAATAGAAAAATCTGCATTACTTTGCATTATCTCCACCGACAGCCCCTTAGGAGCAAGGTATTGTAGTATGTCTTTCCAGTAGGCACCTGCTTGTACCCGAAGCAAACCATTTTCCATTTTCATTCCCTTTAGAAGGGAAAGATCAATATGAATAGCATTTTGCATAATGCTTTGTTTTCCCATCGAATGTCGGGCTCCAATCGGGATTATTTTTTTATTTTCAGCCTTAGATTGAACAAGGGCATTTTTGAGAATCTTAATGGTTTGATTAAAGTCCTCATTTAGCCTGACTACACCACCATGGTTGGTTTCATTCAAGCCACTCGCATCGTTAATCGCCAATTCACTTAAAGTGAAATTTTGGTCTTCAGGAATTGGATCAGTAATGAAAAAGAAGCAAACTCTCAGTGCGGGATAAAGGAACCAAAAAGCGAGAGTGAAAAAAAGAACGAAAATAGTTCGTTTTACTTGGAGATAATTGATTTTCACAAACTTTTTTGTCGGTTCTATTTGATCTTATTCAGGAATGCCTGGCAGGAAAAACCAACAAACATAGCCATGTCCTGATCACCGGGAAGTACAATGACCGGGGAGAGGTCGGGTGGTCGGATCTTGTGAGCCCGAATCAGGCATTCCTCCATTGGTTTTCTCGCCTTTTTAGCTTTCTTTCCTAATAGTTCAATGGTTCGTGCGGCATGGGTCACCACGATTAAGTTTTCATGCTTTAATTCCTTGATCAGGACTGATAAGGCAGGGTCTGATTTTCCGCGGAGCAGAAGAGTGTTGGCCGCTTCAATTCGAACTGAGGGAGAAGGATCATTCAGGGCTTTGTTGAGAGCTTTTTTTGCATCTTTCCCCAGTTCTTCATTTTGAGCACAGAGTCCAATTGCACCCCAATAGCGAACAAGCTCGTTTGTGGATTTAAGGTTGGCAATCAGGCTTGATTCCTCAGCCAGACCAACTTGCGATGCGGCTTTCCTTATAGATTGAAGGTCTATTTTTCCCGATTTCCCAACCTCCCATCCTGAGTTGTTTTCGAAGAGTTTCCAGGCTTCATACTCGGGCAGAAAACCAAGGTCCCGGGTTTGATTAAGGTGTTGGTTGAGTGCACCGCGTAGTTGGGTAAGAATTTTTTTATGCCCAGCTGAGCCGGCCAGGTTTGTAAGATTTTGCGGATCTTTGTTACAGTCGTACAACTCCTCAACCGGTCTGGTGGGGCCGGCAAAATGCCATTGCGGCGAAGTCATCTTTTTTCGGTCTGCGAGGCGGTAAAATTCATGCCTGATTTCTCCGAGGTCAGGCCAGGCAGTCGGTTGGTTGTAACCAAGGTGGGGCATATAGTTTCGGATATAAAGAAAGTTTTGGTCCCGGACCGAACGGGCCAAGTCGCGCACTTCATCCACCCGGTCACGGTGACCGAATACATACTTTCGTGCTTTCACTTTTTCTGGGCCTAAGAAAGGTTTTCCCTGCATGTATGAAGGGATGTCGCTTCCGGTCAAATTCAGTACAGTAGAGGCGAAATCAACAAACGCGACCATTCGATCAGTGGTTGAGCCCGGTTGGTTAGGGGCGATTTTTTTCCATTTTTCAGGAACCCGAATGAGGAGGGGTACATGCATACCGGAGTCGAGGAGTGCCCGTTTGTGTCTCGGCATACCCGATCCATGATCAGAGAAAAAGAATACAATTGTATTCTCAGCTAATCCATCCTGTTCCAATTGCCTGAGAATTTCGCCCACTTCTTTATCCATGACAGTTACGCAGTCGTGAAAGCGGGCCACAGTCTTCCGTACCACCGGAGTGTCTGGGTAATAAGGCGGGATAGTAATTTTAGCCGGATCGTGAATTTGATCGGTGTTAAGTTTTGACTGAATTTCTTTTTCAAAGCGTTCATAGGGCCAAACCATCGATCGGCTCTGGTGGGAAGTCATAAGATTGAAAACAGAAAAGAAAGGCTTTTTGTTATCTTCCCGTTTACGCCAATGAGCGGAACTGGAATTTTCATTCCACGAACTTTTTATGATCTCCTCGAAATTTCCGGAGTTGTAGTCGGTTTTTACATTATTGGTGGTGTAGTATCCCTCTTTGCGGAGCAGAGCAGGGAAGCCCTTCATGTAGGATGGTAGAGGGAACCCGGAACGCATTTGCTGCGTACTTAGGGTGGTAGGATAGATTCCCTGAATTAGGCAGGAACGGGAGGGCGAGCAGACCGGGGCCGAGGCAAAGGCCTTGGTGTAGCGAATGCTTTCCTTGGCCAGTGCGTCAATGTTGGGGGTCTTCGCATCCGCATCTCCGTAACAACCCAAAACAGGACTCATATCCTCTGCGGTTATCCAGACAATATTAGGACGACTGGAATAAAGCCTGAAGGTAGAAAGTAAAAATAGTAATAGTAAAAATTTCATTTTTTAAGCTTAGCTGAATTAAAAAACCATCCGCAATCTTGATTTAAGTTTTTATAGATTAATTTTTTCATTGAAAGAGCCTTTTTTATCAATTTCGTAATGAAATTTGTACTTTAATATTATTTTTTTTAAGGTAATTTCTTGACTTATATTATTTTTATATAGTTATTGTAGTAAATAGTATTTTAAATTAAAAAATGAACTTAATAGCTGATAATAATGAGAGACTTTCATGCATTTTTAGGGATGATTTTTCATCCCTTGTGCTTTTGCCTAAGATTGAGAAGTTGATAAACAAGCAAGAACCAACCCTGGAGGATGTCTTGGGTTTATGTTCTGGTAATGCTTCTTTGTTGGAGAAGCTCACTCGCCGTGGTGGCTTTGGGGGTAATGGGGATGAATTTGCAAAAGAAATTCTTTTTAAAAAAGGACTTAGCTTTTTGAAAAGTCTTGCGATACGCACCATGAATCAGGAGATTTTCGAATTGCCCTTAAAGCTTGAAGGTATGTCTGAGGCGGTTATGAAGAAAAGAAGTGTAATATTAGCTCGTTTTATTAAATATTACTATGAATTACTTGGGCTAAAGCCCGATGATGCTTATCTTTGTGGACTATTCTATAATTTTAGTTATGTCTCCTATGAAAAACTTATTGCTGTACAAGCACTTGAGGACTTTGGATTTGATCAATGTAAGGAAGATTGTGCGGTTTGGACTGCGCAGGCAATGAAGGATATCGGTTTTGAGGATTCGATCACTTCTTTTATAGCGGATTCTTCCAAGGATTTATTCTCTACATCTTTTCCATTTGGTCAGGCGTTAGCCCGAATAGGGAATGGGTTGTTAATCAATGCCGAGGGAAGTGCCAGTTCTTCTCTTCGGAGGGGGGCGACTATAGATCGTGATTTATTAGATGCGACAGGTTTAACAACTCGGGAAATTGTCAATGTCCTTAAAGATTTGACCCGTGACTATAAAGGTGGGGTTAATAATCAGTAAGCATCTTCATTTAATCCTGCTTCTGAACAATTGATTCAGGAAGGCGATGGTGACCCTCTCTTCCGCGGAGAATCCACCGTTCCTAGTTATGTTCACCTAGCCAGCCTTCCCGGCAAAGTAATTCCTTCCTCCAATAGCAAAAAAGTAGACTTGAGTCTCCCGGGCAGCAAGGTTCAGCCCTTTGATAGCATGGGAAATAAAAGAGTTTTTAGGGTTATGAATAATTTGCCAGGTCAGATCGTTTATTAATGGATTTTCTGACCCCACAACATTGTAGTTTCTTGGTTCTTTATGCTGACTGGCCTAATTCACTTTCTTCTTCTTCGCCTAGTACGAGTTCATCCTGCTGTTCTATATCGCCGTCTGAATCAACCTTATCAAACTGGGCAAAAGAGAGGGGTAATTCCTTCTTGGATTGAATACCCAGATCCCTAAGTTTTTCAACTCTTCCAACTAAATTACCGCTCCCTTTGGATAATTGCCCAAACCCCTTTTCATGTGCCTCCGCGGCCTTTTGCAATGCCTTTCCAATATCATCCATATTGGTCAGAAATCCGCAGAATTTATCATAGAGATTTCCAGCTTGTCGGGCAATTTCGTGAGCATGTTTATTCTGTTTTTCCAGCTTCCATAGGTTGGCTACTGTTTTAACGGTGGCCATCAGGGTGGTGGAGGTTACCAAAACAATTTTTCTGTCAAAAGCATGCTGGTAAAGGTTGGGGTCTTCCCGTAAGGCGGAACCAAATGCAGGTTCAACTGGGATAAATAGGAGTACAAAATCAGGCGTGTTGATCTGCTCAATTGCGGAGTAATCTTTTTCGGAAAGTTCATCAATATGTTTCTTAACTGATTGCAAGTGTTCTTTCAGAGCAGCCTTTTGCAGTTCTTCGTCCTCCAGAGAAATCGAACGTTCGTATGCAGTCAGGGATACCTTGGCATCCACCACAATGGCCCGGTTTTCGGGCAGGCGAATGATCGCATCCGGTCGTTGACGGTCAAAAGTTTCCTGCATCGAAAATTCCTGCCCCTTGATTAAACCGGATGCCTCCAAAGTGCGTTCGAGGATAAATTCTCCCCAGTCGCCCTGTTTTTTAGAATCTCCTTTGAGTGCATGAGTCAAATTTCTCGCCTCCTCGCTTAATTGAGCCTGGCTTTTTTGCATATTCCCAAGGAATTCTTTGAGTGATGCGTGTTGGCTGAGATCTTTTTCGTGAATATCCTCCACTTTTTTTCGAAACAACTGGATATCTTTATCTAATGGTTCGAGTACCGCTTTGATATTTTCCTTATTTGCCTCGGTAAACTTGGCACTCTTTTGCTCGAGTATTTTATTGGCCAGATTTTCAAAACGCTCCTGCATTTGCTTGGCAATTTTTTCCTGCTCCTCAATTTGATTTTCCAGCCTCCGGTTTAATTCAATATTCTGGGTCGCCTTTTGCACTTTTTCATGGTCCGCCTGTTTTAGTTGTTCCCGTAATTCCGCCTCGAGCTGCTGGCCCTGTTGGATCTCCTCCTTTTGCAGACGGTTTTCAGTGGCCAGTGCGTGTGCAGAGCCCTCAAGTTCACTGATTTTTAACTGAAGTTCCTCGGAGTCGCCATTTTTCAGGTTTCTGTTTTTTACCACATAAATGACCAGGGCAATTAAGCCCACACTCATTCCCGCCATTCCATAAATCACTGCTTCCATAATTTCCACGGTATGAATTTGTGGAAAGGGTGCCCCCCTTGTCAAGCCTTCGGCACGGTTATGGATGAAATCTTTTGTTTTTAAAAAGAGAGTGCCTACCTATCTTGTCATCGCGAGGGCTGAAAGCCCGTGGCGATCCACTGTGAGCCAGCAAGCGAAGAGACAAGCCGTCCGCGTCACGCGAGACACGATGGATTGCCGCGTCCCTCGCTTGCGCTCCCTCCTCGCAATGACAAACAGTGTTGAACCTTCCCGAACTTTGTCTCACTCTTGTCATCGCGAGGGCGTAAGCCCGTGGCGATCCACTGGTGCACAAAAAGCGAACCGTTATCTCTTTATACTTCCCTTGATAACTCGTTTGACAATCCGTCTAAATATTTGGTGTAATTATCTAGTATCTTTGATTTTTGTTATGAAAAAACTACCTGTCCTTTTAGCCTTCCTGTACACGAGCGTTTTCCTATGGTCTGCCCAACCCGTTCCGTATTCGGGCAAAGTTGCAATTAACGGGATTAATTTTGACGGAGAAGCCCAGTTTACATTTTCCCTGCAGGATAAGGATGGCAAGACCCTCTGGCGAAACGGTGCCAGTAAGGACGATTCGATAAAGGTAAATATCCGCAACGGGTACTATACTGTATTACTGGGCGGGCAGGGGATGAATGCCTTACCCCCGCAACTCTTTTTGGATAATGATGAACTCTATGTAAAAGTCCGTTTTGATAACGGAGACGGTAAGGGACTTCGCCACCTCGCTCCTGATCAAAGAATAACTGCCACCCCCCGTGCTTTGGTTGCGGAGGTTGCGAAGAACGCTAAAACTGCAGATACCGCCCAAATCGCGCAGACTGCCAACTCCGTAAAACCAGGAGGAGTAACCGCATCGCAGATAAAAAATAACACCATCACCACTGCCCAACTCAACGGACAGATCCTTAAATATTTGAAGCCTGAGATAACGGTTGCACCGCAGGCCCCGGGTTTGGTCTTTCATGGGCAGACAGTCACTCTGCTTTCCCGTGCGGAAGGAAAGTATTTACAATA
>JAOHKZ010000010.1 GCA_028101545.1 Opitutales bacterium
CCTTATCCGCTGTAGAATTATTAGAAATTAATCAAAAGTATTCTGAATTAGAGCGTATAACGACTCTTCAAATCGATGAGAAACCAGATGATGTTTCGTTTTACTCGAGGCGAGGAGATGCGCGATTATTTTTGGGGAAATTTTCTGAGTCTCGCCATGATTATGAAAAAATGATCCAATTAAATCCCAAATTAAATGTATCTCATTGGAGGCTCGGGATTGCATACTTTTATCTTTCCGATTTCAGTAAGGCAGCAGCCCAATTTGAAATTTATCATCAATATGATCAGGTGGACCGCGAAAATGGGATTTGGAGATTCATGTCCCAGTTTAAAGAACATGGACTGGAATATGCCCGCAAGCGATTATTGATTTATGATAAAGACGATCGACCTCCTTATCCATGGTTGTATTTAATGTTCGCTGGAGTTCTATCTCCGGACGCGGTTTTTCAAAAAATTAAAGAAGAGGTTTTTCCTAATAGATATGAAACTCGTGTTCTGTTTCATGCTAATTTATATGTGGGCATATATTTGGAGTTAACAGGGAGTTCTCCAAATAAAGCACTCCAATATTTGTCAAGAGCAGTAAGGAATGAATACGGGAAGTCTACGGGTACTTACATGTGGCAAGTCGCTCGTTTACATCATTCAAAACTCCTTGATTCCATTAAGAAAAGTAGAAATTAAATTTATGTTAATTTAATTTCAAGGGTCTTACCCTTGCATGGAAAACGGAAGCACAAATTAAGACAGGAGCGAATAGGTTTAAAATTGGCACAATCCAAATAGTTGCTCCTAGAGTTCCATAAAATGTGAATGATTGTTTATTTGGGGTAAACTCATTCGGTAATCTACAATCAACAATTGTTTTATATTCTTTTCCCAATAAATAACCATTTATAAAAATTTGCATACCAAAGCCTAATGGAGGGAAAAACCATCCGAGGATAAAAAGGGGGGTAGCAATTAAATTTACAGCCAAACTTAAAAAAATAAGGCGAGTCGAAAATATGACGGAGGTAAGTATTTTTGGAGCCGGTTTAAGGGAAATATTTGGATAATGTTTTTCTTTTATTGCGTCGATAATATCATCTATAAAGAGACCGAGGAATCCAGCCTGAATGGACCCGAAGAAAAAGAAACCTAATATAAATAAAAAAACTGAAATTATAATTCTAACCAATATTTTGAACCAAGATTCCTCCTCTAGAAAATCAAAGTATGAAATCAAGTAATCAAAGATCCAACCACCGGTTGAATAACCTAAGAGTAGAAATATGAGCAGAACTACTGAGGTCAGTAGAGTTGACCAGATAACAGGTTTCCAAATCCGACGATCACTTATTTGTTTAAATGAGAGTATGTAATCTTGAATCATAAAAAATCAGCCTTACTATTAAAATTGAAAACTTGTTTGAAAAGAATTTTGTGTGGAATGTATTTTTCCTGTGGACAAACACTAATCTTCTTTCCATAACATAATAAGGTGGAATGGATCAAAGGGAAATATGGCGGAACATAATTATACAGCAGACAGTATAAAATCGCTCGATTGGAAAGAGCACATACGTCTCAGACCAGGGATGTATATTGGTAAGTTGGGCGATGGTTCATCTGATGATGATGGAATCTATGTCTTGTTAAAGGAAGTCTTAGATAATTGTATCGATGAATTTGTCATGGGTTTTGGCAAGCAGATTGATATTGAATGCGATGGTCAAAATGTAATTGTTCGGGATCATGGTAGGGGTATTCCTTTGGAGAAACTATTAGATTGTTCGTCTAAAATTAATACCGGGGCAAAGTATGATTCTGAAGCTTTTAAGAAATCTGTTGGTTTAAACGGAGTGGGAATTAAAGCGGTAAATGCCTTGTCCACCAAGTTTGACATTCAATCTTTTCGTGAGGGTGAGACTCGAAGGATTGAATATTCCTGTGGAGAACCGCAGGTTATCGATAAAAAAAATAAAGCGACGAAAGAGGAAAATGGTACCTTAATTACTTTCACGCCGGATGTTGCGATGTTTAAAAAATATCGTTACAGAAATGAATTTGTTGAGCGTATGATGCGTTATTATTCATACCTTAATAAAGGATTAACTATTCGTTACAATGGTAAGCGTTTTCGATCCAAGGATGGATTGAAGGACTTGCTTGAAGAGAACCTTGCAGAAGAACCACTTTATCCATTTATCCATTTAGAGGGGAATGATATCGAGGTTGCCTTTACTCACATTGAACAGTACGGGGAGGACTACTTCACCTTTGTAAACGGACAACACACCACCCAGGGAGGCACACATCAGGCCGCATTTCGGGAAGGGATTGTTAAAACCATTCGTGAGTTTACAAAAAAGAATTTTGATGCTCCCGATATTCGTAGTGGGTTGGTCGCAGCAATTTCGGTTAAAGTACAGGAGCCCGTTTTTGAATCCCAAACAAAAACAAAACTTGGCTCTCTCACCATGGCACCTGAAGGTGAATCGGTTCGTTCATTTATTGGTAACTTCCTTAAGGAAAAACTCGATAATTTTTTGCACAAAAATCCGCAAACTGCCGAAGCTTTACAGAATAAAATTCAGAGAAGTGAGCGGGAAAGAAAAGAACTTAAGGGTATTCAAAAAATTGCCCGGGAACGAGCAAAGAAAAGTAAAGTACACAATCGTAAACTACGTGATTGTCGCGTGCATTTAAATACCAAAGATAAAAATCGTTTTAAAAGTACACTTTTTATAACGGAAGGGGATTCAGCAAGTGGATCTATTACTAAGGCTAGGGATGTTCAGTTTCAGGCAGTTTTTAGTTTGAAAGGTAAGCCACTTAATTCATTCGGTTTAACCCGTAAAGTAGTGTACGAAAATGAAGAATTTAATCTAATCCAAGCAGCCCTTGGAATTGAGGAAGACCTTGAAGATTTATGTTACAATCAAGTGGTCATTGCCACCGATGCGGATGTGGATGGTATGCATATTCGTCTTTTGTTAATTACTTTCTTTTTGCAATTCTTTCCTGAATTGATTCGTCAAGGGCATCTATTTGTTTTGCAAACCCCTTTGTTTCGCGTTCGAAATAAGAAGTCTACCCTCTATTGTTACGACGACGCTGAACGTGAGGCAGCAATAAAAACGCTCGGTAAAAACCCTGAGATAACTCGTTTTAAGGGCTTGGGAGAAATTTCTCCTGATGAATTCAAACATTTTATTGCGGAGGATATACGTTTAGACCCTGTTAAGATTGATGCCCACGAATCCATCAAGGAGATGCTTAAGTTTTTCATGGGTAAAAACACTCCAGAAAGGCAACAGTATATTATTCGAAACCTTCGTTATGAATTGGATATCGTAGAAAAAGAAAAGAAAAATTCTGAGGATGAAAAATCCAACGGTAAGAAGGTTGATTCTCCAAGACCTGAAATTGTAGCTGATAGTGAGGCTGCTTAAGAAAATTAATTTCTGAAGTAGTATGGCTGACAAAGAAAAAGATTCAGAAAAAGATCAGGAAGAAGAAGTTCAGGTGGACGAGGAATCTTCAACTGAGACACAAATTACTGTTCGAAGGTTTGATCCCGAAGCACTCCTGTCCGATGATGTTGCAAATAGAGATGCCGATGATGCGATATATGTTGATGACATGTATGGCGATTGGTTTTTGGATTATGCGTCTTATGTAATCCTTGAACGAGCTGTTCCGCATGCAGATGATGGATTGAAGCCTGTTCAGAGAAGGATTCTGCATTCAATGCGCGAATTGGAAGATGGTCGTTATAATAAAGTGGCTAATGTGATTGGGAACACGATGAAATATCATCCGCATGGGGATGCTTCCATTGGAGATGCCATGATTCAACTTGGCCAAAAAGATCTACTGATTGACATGCAGGGAAATTGGGGGAATTTATTAACTGGTGATTCAGCCGCTGCTCCTCGTTATATAGAAGCTCGGCTCACGCCGTTTGCTTTGGAAGTAATTTTTAGTCCTAAGGTTACCACATGGGCATCATCATATGATGGGCGGAATAAAGAACCTGTTACTTTTCCAGTAAAGTTTCCTCTTTTACTTGCACAGGGAGCAGAAGGGATTGCCGTAGGTCTTTCAACCAAGATCCTGCCACATAATTTTAATGAGATTATTGATGCTTTAATCGATGCACTCCGTAAAAATCCGATTAATCTACTTCCGGATTTTCATCAGGGGGGAATAGCCGATTGTACCGACTACAATGGGGGTGCAAGGGGAGGACGAGTTCGCGTGCGTGCTCGTATGGAGAAGGTAAAAAAACATCTTCTTAAAATCACCGAAATTCCTTTTGGCACAACAACCACAAGTCTTATTGATTCTATTCTTTCAGCGAACGACAAAAGCAAAATTAAGATTTCTAAGATTGAAGACAACACCGCAGAATTTGTGGAAATTTTGATTCATTTGCCTTCGACTGTTTCAGCCGATGAAATTTTGCCCGCTTTGTATGCATTTACTGACTGCGAAGTGAGTTTAGCTCCGAATGCATGTGTCATACAAAATAACCATCCTCAATTTCTTTCTGTAAATGACTTAATCAAATCGGCTGCATTCCTGACCCGAGACCTCTTGCAACAAGAACTCGAGATCAAGTTGGGTGAATTACAGGAAAAGTGGCACTTTGCATCGCTTGAGAAAATTTTTATCGAGAAAAGAATTTACCGGGATATTGAAAAAGAAGAAACTTGGGATGGAGTTATAGCTGCGGTTGATAAAGGACTTAAACCTTATCTGAAATTATTTCATCGAGCCATCATTGAGGATGATATTTTACGCCTGCTTGAAATTAAGATTAAAAGAATTTCTAAATACGATTCTTTTCGGGCAGATGAGTTAATTAAAGGGTTTGAGGATGAGATTGAAGAAGTAAAAGCCCACCTTAGCCAAATTACCAGATTCGCAATTCGCTACTTCAAGGAATTGATGAAAAAGTACGGAAAGGGTCGCGAGCGTAAGACTGAATTAAGTGTTAATGATCAAGGTGAATTAGTTGCGTTTGATAAAATTGTTGCGTCAAAAGTCGTAGTTGCCAGTGAGACATTGTATATAAATCGTAAGGATGGTTTTGCCGGATATGCCCTTAAGAAAGATGAAGCGATTGAGAAATGTTCTGATTTGGATGATGTAATTATAATCGGCAAAGATGGAATTATGAAAGTGATGAAAATTGCTGATAAAATGTTTGTGGGCAAAAATCCGTTGAGAGTTTCAGTTTTTCGAAGAGATGATCAAAAAGTTTATAATATGGTTTATCGAGATGGAAGTTCAGGTAGGTTGTATGCCAAAAAGTTTAAGATCGGTGGAGTAACTCGAGATAAAGAATATCCCCTTTTTAAGGCACATTCTAAAAGTAGAATTTTTTACTTTTCAGTTCATGATTCTGAAAAGAAAAATAGTCGTATTTTAGTTCATATTGATCCTGATTTGAAAAGGGTTCGTGAAAAAGTGATCGAATTTGATTTCTCTTGGCTAGAGATCCAAGGAAGGTCAGTAAAGGGTAGCACCCTTACTGCCCACAAGGTTGACCGTGTAGTTAATGCGCCAAAAGGGGAAGATTCTGAAACACCTGAAAAGCCAGTGAATGATAGAGGAACTGAAAAAGATTCTGTTCAAGAAAAGAAAAAAGTTGCAAAAGCTGACGAAGATTCCGAAACGCTTGCCGTGGATAATGAAGCACCTGTAGAGGAACAGCAAAGTTCCGATTCTCCTCAAAAAGATCAGGTAACCTTCGATTTTGAAGATAATTGATTCGGGTATCAGGTTGAGATTAATACCTCAGCATTGAAAGAATGAGTGATGATTGGGGAATTATCTAAAGAAGAAATTAATCGTAAATTACTTCACTTATTGGCGATCATTCTTCCGATTGTTATTTTTTATTTACCTATTGTTTGGGGCATTCATAAGATCTTGGTCTGTTGCCTTATATTTATTCTATTGTTCTTTTCCTTACTTATTGAATATTATCGGTTAAGAGTATCATCTTTTGCCCTCTGGTTTACTAATTCTTTTGGTTCGATGATGCGAGCGGAGGAAAAAAATCAGTTAACTGGAGCAACTTATGTATTGGGTGGTTCCTCAGTTTGCAGTGTAATTTCTCTTTATAATGAAGTTGCTGCAGTTTCATGTTTCCTTTGCTTAACTCTTTTTATACTAGGCGACGCGGTTGCGGCTATAGTTGGCAAAGCTTTTGGACGAATCAAAGTTGGAAATAAAACAGTTGAAGGTGGTGTTGGATGTTTTTTATTTTGTGTGTTAACGACTGGATTTATTTTTCCTGTACTTCCAGTATTTACTGAGTTTTGGGGAAGTGACATTTCTGTTTTACAGGTTGTTCTTATATCAGCTTCAATTGCTATTTTGGAATTTTTTCCAATCAAATTTAGGGGGTTTATTTTAAATGATAATCTTTATGTTCCGGGACTTAGCAGTGTTATTGCAATAATGATTAGATGATTTCGATTCGGTTCGTGAATTTTCCAATATTTAATTTAAAAAGATTTTCACAATAAACGATCTTTAGATTATTATTTTTACACCAAAAAAGAGCTCTTTGTTGAAAGGCTCTGGCAAATCTCAAACCTTGATTTAAGGATATATCAATGAGAAAACTTGGTTCTTGGTGTGTTTTTTGCGGAGAGCTTCCGGTTATAAATATTATTTCTTTTCCTAAAGGCTTTAGAGAGTGGTACAGAAGGCAATTTTTCGCCTTGTTTTCTTTTTCTTTTAATAAATTATCCATTGGATTGTAAGCAGTTATGATTACAAAATTATTTTTTAATTTATAAAATTTATTTTGAATTAGAAAAACAGTATTTTTATATTTTTTATTTTCGAACATGTTAAAAAATTTATTTTTTAAACATAAAAATGCCTCCTGCTTTTGCGAGAGATTTTAAAGTATAATTACTGAAATTAAATCAGCGCTGACAATTTTTTAGTTAGTATTTTCGATATGGTCTATTTTACCATTTCGGTTGGTAATGCATACTTTTCTTCCTTTAGATTCCCGTTTGAATTCTTTTGGATCAATTTCCAAAAGTGCTTCAGTGTTGATCGCCCAGTATCAATAGTTTAACCAATGATTTTATCATGATTTGGGGCTGAACCTTTTGGTGCATAGGCACTAAGAATAGTTGTTTTTTTTATGTGCGAAGTACCCTGTTGGTCAGATGAACGAAAGAGACTTGACGGGAATTAGTTTAGCCAAGCCCTTTTACTTCCCATCCCTTACGATATTTCTTTTTAACGAGAGCGGTCGCTTTTGAATTGTCTTTGAAAGATAAATTGGGTGCATCCCAAAAAAGTTCTTGCTTGGGAAATCTAGTGGCGATACCACCTAGAAGAACGGTTTCAGTAAGGGGACCGGAATAATCAAAGTTTGCAGATGGTAAAGGACCTTCACCCCGCACGGCATTGATAAAACTGTGCCAGTGGTGCATTTTTTCAACTATTTCCATTTTATGGTCTTTAAATTTCTTTTCTGGAAACAACTTAGGCATGCCGACATGGGGAATGAGCATCACTCCTTTTGTTCCTACGACAATGGAGCCTTGGCTAGGGCGTTTTTGACCTTCAAGTAAATTAATGATTCTTGCCGGTGGTTGTGCAGTTCCGTCATACCAGGTTACGGGTAAGGTCTTGTTCTTCGAATATTGATTACCAGGGAAAGTATAGTGAATAACAGCATCAAAACCCCAATTATCATTGTTAGGCTTTGGTCCTTCAGACCTAAGTGAAATGGGATAAGTTAAGCCCAGGGCTTTAAATGTTGGGTCATATATATGACAACCCATATCTCCAAATGTTCCTGTGCCGTAGTCCAAGCGCTTACGCCATTGGCCAGGGTGGTAATATTTACTAATATAATCTGTATATGGTGCTGGTCCAATCCATGCATCCCAATCAAGCCCTTTGGGAACTGGATCTTTTTTGTTAGGCTTTGAGTTGGCGTCACCCCATCGCTTGCCACTGAAGGAATGAGCTTCAACAATTTTTCCGATCACCCCGTCATGAACTAATTTAACCGCAGTTCTGTATTCTTTGGCCGAGTGGATTTGAATCCCCATTTGGGTAACCAGTTTATTTTCTTTGGCATATTCAGTAAGACGGCGTACTTCAAAAACATCATGTGCGAGTGGTTTTTGGCCATAAACATGCAAGCCCAGTTGCATAGCAGACATACCCATGCAGGCATGAACATGGTCGGGGGTGGATACATTAACTGAATCTAGGTTTTTACCTTCCTTGTCGAGCATTTCCCTCCAATCAGAATATACTTTAGCATCTCGAAGCCTAGCTTGTGCCTGCTTTCTACGGCTTGGGTCAATTTCCGCTACTGCAACAAGGTCAACATGGGGGTGAGTTTTAATTTGCCCAAGATCAGTCCCTGCCATCCCTGAGCCGCCAAAACTTGCATGGCTAACACGATCATTGGGTGAAGTTTTAGCCCATGACGTTGACGCAATGTAGGGGGCAAAAATTGCTCCGGAAATTTGTTTAATGTGAGTTCTTCTTGTTGTGGCAGAGTTCATTTATGGAGGAGGGAAAGGGTTATTATATGTAGTAACTTAAATCAGAGCAGATAATTTGCTTAGTCAACAATACTTTAATTTGCATATGAATTTAAAAATAGAAACTAGGTAGTTTGATAGACTTAATTCAAAGAAAATTTTAATCTTAAATTTTCTTTTCCGTAACCTCTAATAATCTCATTTTTTCTTATCTGCATTCATCTCGGGCCAAGAGAGAACACCGTCTCCATTTAAGTCAGCAGTCGGATTCTTTTTTAAGTATGAGTTTTTCCAATGTTCATTTTGTAGAACTTTTTTTTCCTCTTCGGACATTTTCCTATGGGCAGTGAGTTCGGCCCATGACAGAGTTCCGTCCCCATTCGTATCAGCAGATGGATTTTTCTTAAAGAACAGGTCCTTCCAATACTCATTACTCTTTGGTTTTTCTGGAATACTTTCAGGAATGATTGATAAAAGTTGCTTACGAAATCCGGTTAATTTTTTCTCGAATTTTGAATTCTGAGCCAAGTTATTCCATTCATGATCATCTTTGGCAGTGTGATAAAGTTCTTCTTTTCCATTTTCGTATCGGATATATCGCCAGTCCTTGAAACGGAGGGAATAATTTTGAAAAGCCGGATCATAGTACTGTGCCCATTTGTAGAGGGCAGTAATGGCATAGTCGGGTCCGTCCCATTTTCCATTTTTAGGATCTAATAGAAAAGGCTTCATGGAGAACCCATCCAATGGACGACCCCTATCATTTTTCATGGTATTGTCTGGTAACCCACACAAATCGATTAGGGTGGGGTATAAATCGACTAGTGAGACAGGTTGTTCGCATTCCTTGTTTTCTTTGGATACACCTGGTGCACGTATAATAAGAGGTACGCGTGTACTCTCCTGCCAAAGGGAGTTTTTATACAGGTAATCCTTTTCACCATTTCCCCAACCATGATCACTGGTGAATATCACAATCGTGTTCTTGTCTAGAGCGGTTTCTTGGAGAGTTTCCAAAATCTCTCCCACCAAATCATCGACCGAAGCGACCGAAGCCAGATAAGCCTGTATGAATTTCTTCAGAGCCAATTCACGGTCTCCGCTGTAGGATGCGACCAAGCTGTCATACATCTTGGTCCCGCGATCTCCACTCCGGTCATCCTCTTTGGAGGTCACGGTATGCTTGAAGGTGTCCTTGGAATCCCCCTTTTTGATCTTGGGTAATTGAATAGATTCTAAGGGAAATAGATCAAAGTACTTTTGAGGTACAATTAGAGGCGTGTGTGGACGTACAAAGCCAACTCCCATAAAGAAAGGTTTTTCCTCTTTCGATTTTGCAAGTTCATTGAGTCGTTTTACCGCCCATTGAGCATTGAGTTCATCTCCGGTTGGATCACGGTCCTCGTCAGAATTATATTTCATTGCCCTTTGCTTACGCCAGCCCCCTGTGATCCAACTATATTTTTTTCTGGTGTCTGGAGACTGTTTATTTGAGAAATTTCCCAGGGGACCAAAGTTTCCGTCAATTATTCCAAAGTCATCTCTGAATGGCTTGGGTACACTCAGGTTCGGCATTTTGTCTTTTCCATCAAATAAAAAGGGTCCGTAGTCGGACGGATGTCCAAATTCCTTCCATTCCTGATGATCCCGGTTATGCATGACTTTACCGGTTCCTAAAGTATGGTATCCATTTTTTCCAAAATGATCCATCATGGTTCGGGAATTTTTTAGAATTTCATTTTTATCCCAATCTTCAAAGCCGAACTGTTTAGATGTATGAGGATAAATTCCAGTTGCAAAGCTTGCCCTTGAGGGGTTGCAAATAGGAATGTTGCAATGGGCCTGGGTAAAAGAAACTCCACTCTCAATCAGTTTACGGATATGTGGAGTCTTGGTTTGCGGATGTCCACCCAATGTTTCAATGTAATCATTCAGATCGTCGCAAACAATCAGGAGAACATTCGGTTTTTTGACTGAAAAAAGCGAAGATGAATAAAAGATTAAAACAAATAAGAATAAGTTACATTTGTGAAGGGACATTTATCTATTGTTAGTCATTTTTTATGACATAACAACGACATTTTGTGCTTATTGATCAAAGTTAAATTTTTCAGGATTTACGGTTATTCTGATAAATCTTTTCTAAGAAGGGAATTGAATCCCTAAAATTTTTAATTTCTTCTGTCGTATTCTCTTTGAATTCCCAAAATTCAGATGGTGTAAGTCGGTTGGGTAGGTTTTGAATAGGATCAAAATAAGGATTTAATGGGGTGATGATTTTAATATCAGTGAAAAGAGACCCAAAATCTGCCATGGGTGTGAGTATTAAATTTAGATCAAAGGAAGGTTTTTCCCATGTAAATTTTTCCAAGTTTATATTTTTTATAAAATCCAAATCCCGTTGAAATTCAAATTCCACTAAGTCTTCAATCAGGGATAGGTCTTGTGCAGATTTATTTTTTTCAGGTTTTTCAAACCCTTTAAAAATCAGAAAGGAGATCATGCACAATGAGAAAGAGGCAAAAGCAAGCCGGGGAAGATAGAAAGTAGAGTTGCGGTTGGTTTTTTTAATTTTTCTATCTGGTTTACTCTTATTTTTTATTAAGTCCAAGAATTGGTTGACTTCATTTCTGTGCTTTTCTGATTGGAATGATGAATGTTTTTCTGACTTTGCTTCACGCCTCAGCTTTTCAATGACTTTCTTTTCCTCTTCATTGCAGGGTTTATTTTGAAGAATGGATTTTATACTCATAACTTGATTGGATTTGATTTAAAATACTTGGCAATTTTTTTACGGGACCGATGCAAAATGACTTTGATCGCAATTTCACTTTTTCCCATAATATTAGCCACTTCATTAATAGTTAGCTCTTCGCCATAATGTAAACGAAGGCTTGCATATGCAGTTTTAGAGAGGATTTGTTTTGCCTTTCCCCAGACTATTCCGATTTCGTGATCATTTTCTGTTCTTGGATGACTTTCAGCAAAGCTTTCATCCATTGCAACCTCAGCTTTTCTTTTTGATCTTTTGAGAGAGTTTAGGGCGAGATTACGGGCAATCGTGAAGATCCAGGGGGCAAAAGTTTTTTTTGAATGGTAATAGGAAACTTTTTGATAAGCTCTGAGTAAAGTTTCCTGTGTAATGTCAGATGCAAATGCATCGTTTCCATAGGTCAACAAAAACCGATGAAGTCGGGGCCAATATCTCTTTGCCAACTCCTCAAAATCTGCCATGTCACCCTGTTGGGCACGAATGGCAAGTTCCTCGTCCGAAAAAGATTTCTTGTTTTGCAAAGTTTAAAGTAGAGATAAACAGCTTTTATTCCTGGATGGATGAATTTTCTTTAACTTTTCTTTTTTTCGCCATTTCTTCTTCAATTATTTTAACCATAACAGAAGTATCTATTTCGAGTTGCATTCCAACGATTTGATTTTTTCGGGAAACGGAAGTTTTGATATGGGGGATGATTTTATTCAGTTTAGGGTCATTTTGAAAAAGAGGCTCTATCTCTGTGCTCATGGAGAGCAGGCTCGAAACTCCCCTTAAAATGTTTTCCATATGTTCGGCGGTTTCAATATTCTCGGTATTCATAACACATGTTATCTGAATTGATGCCTCAGATTCACCCAATGCTAATCCTGCCCAATCGAGCTTTTCCATAATAGCTTGCTCGGTCGCCGATATCGATTTGCCTGGTTTTTCCATTTTTCTCACCTCGGGGATTTGGGCTGTTATGGTTGCAATAGGTTTTTTTACCAACTCGTTTAGGCGATCCAGAATAGGGTTGTTTTTCTGTTTTTTATTATTCCCTAACCGGGCGTTCAACCCAGCTTTTAGTAATTCTTCATTGGTGGCGGCCATCATACTATCAGGACCCAGGGGTGAAAAGGCCCCTTTGGGTGCGGAGTATATTTTTTGCCCTTTAACTGTTTTGATTTCTATTTTTTCGTTCAGACTGGCAAAGCCTTCAAGTTGTTTTGTATTAAACCCTGCATTGGCATAAACTACGCCTTCATTCTTTTTCCCGGATCCATAGGCAGTCATGAAACCTAATTGATCTACATCCACGCCAAATGCATTTCTTAAACCAGTCAGTTTTTGTTTCATTTGAGGAAATTTACGAATTTCCTCTAATACCAAGGCTCCGATCTTCGATGTACGAAATGCTTCGAAGTCGAGATGAGCAATCCAATTTGCACTTGGAGGGATTTTTTCCTGACCGATTTGTTTTTGCGATGCTAAGCCCATTATTGGGACTAAGAGAATTGAGAGCAATGGAAGGAGTTTTTTCATATCGAGGCTTTCGGTTTAAGTTGGTTTGATTGATTAGGTACACCCTTTCTACAAACCTCAATTTTAAAAGGTTACAAAATTTTTTAATAATTCTTAATTAAATATAAGCTTTTGAGGAATGTTTAGTATTTTGGGTCAAATTTATTTACCTAAACGCAAGGTATTTGAGGTTCATCATTCCTTTCTTCAATACCTGGCTTTACAAAACGAATGAAAGGATCTCCATTAAATTGACTGGGCTTGATTTTTATAACCTGTTCGGCATCTTGATCCGTGATTCGATTTAATTAAAAGGCTTATGAAATTATATCCTTAATCACATGAGCTTCGTCATCAACTCCAGTTAACCTAAAGTCTAAGCCCTGATGCTTATGGGTGAAAAATTGCGATTGAATACCCATTTGATGTAGCATGGTTGCATGAAAATCTCGGACATGAACAATATTCTCCTCAGCGTTGTACCCAAAATCATCTGTATTGCCGTAGGATATACCCCCTTTGATTCCGCCACCCGCCATCCAAATAGAGAAGCCTTTGATGTGATGATCCCGGCCATTTCCCTGAGCCATCGGAGTGCGTCCAAATTCACCGCCCCAAACCACCAGAGTGTCTTCGAGCATTCCGCGTTGTTTTAAATCCTGTACCAGAGCCGCAGAACCCTGGTCCACCAGGTTGGCGGTTTTTTGAACATTATTTTTGACTCCTCCATGATGATCCCATCCCCGGTGGTATAAGTGAATAAAGCGAACTCCGCGTTCGGCAAGGCGGCGGGCGAGTAAACAATTGCTGGCAAAAGATCCGTCTCCAGGTTTGGCCCCGTACATATCAAGAATATGCTTTGGTTCGTTTGAAACATCCATGAGATCTGGCACGCTTGCCTGCATGCGAAATGCCATTTCATATTGGCTGATTTTTGTGGAAATCTCAGGATCACGATACGAAAGATTTCCAATGCGATTTAACTGGTTAACCGAATCGATTACCGCCCGCTGATCTTTATTGGTTACCCCATTTGGATTGCTCAGATAAAGAACTGGGTCTCCCTTACTATGGAAATGAACACCCTGGTATTTACTGGGTAAGAATCCACTGTGCCATTGCCGGGATGCAATCGGTTGGTTTTGGCCGCCACCCACTGAGGTAAGTACGACAAATCCGGGGAGGTTATTGGTTTCGGCACCTAATCCATATAGAACCCACGACCCCATGCTTGGACGTCCGGAAATTTGGGTGCCAGTGTTCATGTATGTGTGAGCGGGATCATGATTGATCTGCTCCGTGGTCATAGACCGGATAATGCACATGTCGTCGGCGATCTCTCCAATCTTTGGAAAAGCCGTGCTGAAGAACTGTCCAGACTTACCCCATTTTTTAAATTCCAGTTGGGGTGCGAAGCATTTCAATTGTTTGCCTTGCAACTGGGCGATAGGCTGGCCCTTAGTAATGGATTCAGGCATGGGTTTACCATCCATTTCCTTGAGCTTGGGCTTGTAGTCAAAAGTTTCCAAGTGGGAAGGGCCTCCAGCCATACAGAGAAAAATGACCCGTTTTGCTTTCGGGTTTCCACTTAGTTTCGCATGCGGGGGCAGGTTGGCTGGCCAGGCTTGTGGGTTGGCCATTGCATTACCTCCAAGCATACTTGAAAGGGCTGTTGAACCAATTCCCACGGTTGCTTGGTTTAAAAAAGTTCTTCGATTTATAAAAGTTGGATTCATGATTCGAGCAAAATTAGAAGCGGGCGGTGGTTTCATACATATTGAGTAGGGTGCGGGATACACTGGTCCAAGCGGCTAATTCTGAAACACTCAGGTTTTTATTGTATGTTTTCTGTCCTGTTTCCACCAAAGCCAAAGCAGCTTCTTCATCTTTTTGATAACGATTCCGTTGTTGGGAAAGGAGTTCAGTCATCACTTGGGCTTCTTCCTTCGTGGGCTTACGGGTAAGGGCACATTGAAAAGCGTATTGAATTTTTGCTACATCCTCTTTATCGGAATTCGAAAGAATCTTTTCAGCAAATACACGGGCGGCTTCCACGAAGACCGGATCGTTGAGCATCACAAGGGCTTGTTGAGGAATATTGGATCTTGGTCTTTCTGCGGTACATTCCTCACGACTTGGTGCATCAAAGGCAAGCATGGCTGGATGGGTAAAGCTACGGCAATGAAAAGTGTAGAGACCTCTGCGATAGAGATCGTCTTCTTTACCAGCTTGCCATTTACGGGCCGGGAAATTCAAGTGCTGCCAATACCCTGCTGGTTGATATGGCTTAACACTTGTTCCACCAATATTTGAAACAAGTAACCCACTTATCGACAGAGCCGTATCTCTTACAAACTCTGCGTCCACTCTGTACCTGGACTGCCTGGCATATAGGCGGTTGAGTGGATCGGCCATTGCTAATTTTTCTGTAGGTGCCGAGCTTTGTTTATAGGCATAGGAGGTAACTAAGCTACGAATTAACTGTTTAACATCCCACCCATTATTACGAAATTCAGATGCAAGGTGGTCAAGCAACTTGGGATGAGTGGGAGGTTCACCCTGTCCACCAAGATCTTCAAGCCGTCGCGACAACCCATAGCCGAAAAAGATTTTCCAGATTCGATTGGTAAAGGCACGGGCGGGTAGGGGATTATCATCGCTTACTACCCATTTCGCTAGGTCGAGCCGGTTCGCATTACGGTTCTTGATATTCAGTTTTCCCATGAATTCAGGAATGGCGGGTTCGACCACTTCGCCAGTCTCATCCAACCAGTTTCCACGAGGTAAAATTCGCACCATCCGTTTGTTGCCAGTCTGAGAGACCAGCATGCTACGAAATTTGTTTTTATGATTCTTGATTGCATCGATTGCTTTTTTTACAGCCAAGTCCAGGGATGCAATTTCACTCTGCGTATCTTGCAGTTTTTTTCGAATCTCTAAGGCACTCTTAGGGATACCTTTGAAAACATAGCTTAAGAAATAATGGGAAAGAGATTTTTTTTCTGTTTCTGGACGATCACTTTCTTTTTTCTTGGCTAGAGTTTGAATGTTTACAGGTAATGATTTGTTACTTCTGGCAAGTGTTATCCATTTTTTGAGTGAAAAATCAGGGTCCTGCCTGGGATCAATTCTTGTATTTACTCCCACCTTATCCCAATAAAGTGTTCCATCCCACTGAGTGAATGCAATCCCATTGATTTTATCATTAGGCTTTAGACCCATGTTCTTGGCTGTTACAGAAAGACGAACCCATTTTTTCAACTCAGGTAATGGGCCAATTTTTATACGGCTTGTGGTATTTTCTTTTCCATAGGGTATTAGGGATTCGCCCCAATAAGCACGGCGCGACCAGCTACCGTCGTTAAACTGAAGCATAATTTGCTTGGGTGGATTCTTGGGGTCTAAGTATACATAGGCAAAAAATTCATCTTCTTCTGAAAAAATATGATGGGGGTTTTTAGAGTTTATAAAGTAGTGCTGGTTGTTTCCCTGCCCAGTCCGCATAATTGATTTTGATCCAGAGAAAACAGGGTTCTCTGTAAGTTTCCACTCACCATTCAGATCAGCATCAGACGGGGCAGAATCTTCGACGAAAATTCTTTCCTTCTTCTGAACTTCATCTCTGTTTGGTTCGGAATAGGAGAAGTTGGCAAGCATCTCTTTAAGTTCTTTAGCTAACACCTTTTCTTCTTGCTGGATCTTTGGTTTATGAAGGTTTCTTTTTTGTTCAGATTCCTTTCTATCCAGTTCAAGTTCTGAGAGTTTCATTTCCTGTTCAGGAGTTGGCAGGTAAAGGTTAGGATTTCTTTTACCCACAGGTCTTTCTTGAATATCCGCAAAAAATGCGGCCAAAGAATAAAAATCTTTAATGGTAAAAGGATCATATTTATGATCATGGCACTGTGCACATCCAGTAGTGGCACCCATCCAGACAACTCCGAAGTTGCGAACCCGGTCAGCCTGATAAATTGCAAGGTATTCCTTAGCCTGTGCACCTCCTTCTTGTGTGGTTTGAAGAAGTCGATTATAGCCGGAGGCAATTTTCTGGCTTTTACTTGCCTCGGGCAGTAAATCTCCTGCCAGGTTCTCAATTACGAATTGATCATAGCTCATGTTTTGATTGAAGGCATCGATGACATAGTCTCGATATGCTGAGACCTCCATGAAATTATCACTGTGATAACCAATCGTATCCGAATAGCGGACAAGGTCTAACCAGTGCACAGCCATGCGCTCTCCGAATCGTTGGTCGGCAAGTAAACGATCAACTAATTGATCGTAAGAATTATCCGATTTGTCATTTAAAAATTGATTGGCTTCATCCAGGGTAGGGGGCATGCCCAGTAGGTCAAAGTATAGGCGACGAAGAAGCGTCTTCTTTTCAGTTGGTTGAGCAAAGGAATAAGCCTCTGATTCCAGTTTTTTCGCTAGGAAACGGTCAACGGGATGCTTGGATTTCGTTTTGGTGACCTGAGTTGGAACAGAGGGGTTATCAATCGGAAGGAAAGACCAATGTTCCTCATATTCGGCTCCCTGTTTAATCCAATCTTCGAGGATTTTCTTTTGTTTTTGGGTTAGGCGCTTACCGCTTTCCGGAGGAGGCATGAGCTCATCCTTATCATTGCTATGTAGCCGGAAAACAAGTTCGCTCTCCTCAGGTTTGCCGGGAACAACGGCAGAGTATCCACCGAGATCGCCCAAGGCTCCTTCAGATAAATCAAGCCTGAGCTTTGCTTCGCGGGTGTTTTTATCGGGACCGTGACAGTGGAAGCAATACTCTGAAAGTATGGGACGGACTTCGTTCGTAAAGTCAACAGCGGGGGTAGCATTAAGTAATGAAGCTAAAGGTAAATTTAGAAAGAAAAGAAGCAAATGAGGTTTACGATAGTTCATTGAAATTAATGATTTTTAACAAAATTGGATCATTTAAATATAAAACAAAGGTATGAAGTTTGAAACCGCATATTGCGTCAAAATTTTGTTTTATTACGACATGATGAAATATTCTGATGTCTTCATTCTTTAAAAAAAAATTATTTTCTGTTACTATTCACCCCGTATTCGATAATTTCTAAACTAAGCAAATTAATCAGAGGCAACATTATTAACGGAGCACAAAAAGGCGTTCGTCTAGGAATATTGAAGAGGTGGTTCATCTTGAAAAGCTTTTTTAAAAACGCTGACTGCCGCACCTAAAATTCCCGACTTTATTGGATGTAATCCAGCAAGAACGGGAATATATTCGTTGTCTGTCCAACCCAGTTGTTTTTTTAATCCTGCGGATAAAATTTCCGGTATTATACTGTCCATATTCGGGTCAGGGCATCCAACTACAATTTGAGCAGGATCTGTTAATGCAACCATAGTACATATTTGCTGAACAAGAGGCTGGTATGATAAGTCGAGGCTTTGTCTTATTTTAGGATTATCTTTTGCTAATTTACAAAGTTCGCTAATGGAGTAACTAGTTGGTGTCTTGCTTATGCGGTTAACCGATTGAATGATACCCAACTCACCACAATAAGTTTGAAGGCAGTCCATCTTCCCACATGAACACGGTCTTTTTTCGTTTCCTGAGGGAAGGCACCCGATTTCTCCAGCTGAAAAACGACACCCCCTTATGATGTTACCATCCATAAGTTGTGCGCATCCGATTCCTTCACCAAGTGAAATATAAAGGGAGTTTTCAAGTTTTTCTCCGAACCCTCCAAACCAATGGTTTCCCATCAGTCCAGCATTTGCATCATTTTCAATCACAATATTTGGGCAGTGTGCTGGGAGTCTTGTAACAATTTCTTCAACGAGGGGGAAATTATGCCATCTTCCTAGGTTAACCGCTGAAAGGCATATACCTTTTTCTGCATTCACAATTCCTGGAACACTAATTCCAATTCCGATAAATTTCTTTTCGGATTCTAAAACTTTTTTAATTAAGCTTACTATGGAAGAAACAATTTTTTCGGGAGTTTTCCGGTTTCCAATTTTCTGAGTCCACTCCTCATAGTCTTTGCCATTATGATCAACAATAGTTGCGACAATTTTTTCTGAATTTATATAAATGGATAATGATCTCCAGTACTCTGAAGACAATTCGATCTCTGATCGGTAAAACCCAGGGGTCTTCTCATTTAGAGAACCGCGATCAACTAAGTCCCGGCATATATTAGTAACACTAGCTTTACGAATACCGCAGGACTTACTAATAAAAGAGCGACTGGTCGCACCTTTTCTCCGAATTGTTCGCAGGATGTCAGATTGATTTTTAAGACGCTTGCGAGTCTGTTCTGAAATCATACCCTACAGGAATAAAATTTCTGCATTTATAAAAGTAAAATGCTTATAGTTTGATGGTTTCGCCATTTCTGAAAGACTGATCAGCAGCAAGCACGATTTCACTGGCACGAATGGCACTATTTTGATGCTCAGTTAGATCGGCTTTTCCTAAAATTCCATCGAGGAAAAAAAGTTGTTCGCGTCGACAAAGTTCATCGTGGTCCGGTTCATCCTCAATGTCTATGTACTCATCTGCTGGTTCAGGTTCGCCATTGGCTCCCTTTTTGCTTCGATGTACAAGAATGCGCTCGGTTTGCGTATGTGCATCCACTGATGAAGACTTTCCTCTTGATCCAGCATCCGCTGCCACAATTGATGCACTCCCGAGAGGCCCAATAACATCTTTTATAAAAAATGCAGTTTCGCTCATCATCGGACCCCAACCCGCTTCGTACCAACCAACGCTCCCGTCATCAAAGCTGACCTGCAGGTGACCATAGTTAATTTTATCAGCGGGTAATTCGTCGGTAAGTTGCGTGCCCAAACCGGAAACTCGGGTGGGGCGGGATTCGGTCATTTGGCACATCACATCGACATAATGTACGCCGCAGTCAACAATTGGAGAGATGGAAGAAAGGAGGCTTTTATGAGTTTCCCAATTTTTACCGTAGGATTGTTGGTTTAAGTTCATCCGCATGACCAGAGGCTTACCTAAAGTTTTTGCCACTTCCACAAATTTAATCCAGCTTGGGTGTTGACGCAGGATATAACCTACTGCAAGGGCTTTTCCTTTTGAGCGGGCTAATTCAACGAGCTCACGACATTGCTCGGCACTTTCCGCCAATGGTTTTTCCGTGAAAACATGACAGCCTGCTTCAAGGGCTAACTTACAGAAAGGATAATGAGTGTCCGGATAGGTTGAAATGCAGACTGCATCCGGTTTAAGATCGGTGAGAGCTTGCAGGTAATCATTGCATTCAGGAGTACCATCAGGAAGCTCCGCCATTAAACTTGCCCGTGATTCTTTTTTGCGGGTACAAATCGCAGCAATTTCAAACTCTGGAATCGAGGCGTAGGCAAGGGCATGGGATCGTCCCATATTGCCGGCACCGACAACCAGTACACGAATTTTTGGTGAATAAGTCATAATTTTATCGAGAGATCCAATCGGAAGGTCTGTGCTTTTTTATCAAATCATCCTGTAATTTGCCAACAAACTTATAATATCCTTTGAGTTCCAGTTTGGAAGCTGCCGCTTCATCGACAATCACAGTTACTCTCTCGTGAAGCTGAAGGGCAGAAGCAGGGAAGAACGCTGATATTGCACCTTCTACCATTTCGCGTACCGCTAGAGCTTTGCTTTCTCCAGTCGCCATCATCAGTATTCTTCTTGATTCCAGAATAGTGCCAATTCCCATAGTGATTGCCAGCTTAGGTTGAAATTCATCGGCCGAGAAAAACCTCGAATTATCCTCCAATGTTTGGTGGGTTAATGTTTTAATCCGTGTACTTGACCTTAGGCTTGAAGTCGGTTCGTTGAATCCAATATGTCCGTCTGTTCCAACTCCAAGTACTTGCAGGTCAATTCCGCCTGCCTCTTTGATTTTCTTTTCATAGATTGGACCGGAGTCTAAAGGATTTTCTCCCATTCCATCTGGTACATGAGTTTGTGACTGATTGATATTGATATGATCAAATAAATTCTGATTCATAAAAGTTCGGTAACTCTGGGGATGGTCTGCAGGAATACCGATATATTCATCCAAATTAAATGTGCTGACTCCGGAAAAATTTAATCCATGTTCGCGATGTCTGCGAATAAGCTCTTCGTATAATCCTAGAGGAGTGGATCCGGTAGCCAGCCCAAGAACTGAATCCGGAAGAGTTGTAATTTGAGATTCAATAATATCAGCACACTTTCGTGCCAAAGTATTTTCATCAGATGCTATAATGACTTCCATTCAGTTGAATATACATAGTCATGTAATAACTTCCACTTAATAATTACATATATGTAATTAACGGGTTCTTCCGATGAAAATCCTGTTTTTTCAAAATGATATCTTTCAATCAACAAATTTTTACTTAGAGATATAACGCTTTTTTTGCAAAGAAAACAATTTTAGCGGGGAGCCAGTTGACAGCTTTTTTATCAGGGTTTGGATGGTTCTCGGTTTTAGAAATGAAAACTTTAGGGTATTTACTTGAAATATCTTCTATTTCTTTCCATGTCATGGGACCAACTTGACCGTCGTTTCCATAGTAGAGCCAGTTTTTATTGCTCCTATTTGATTCAGCTGCCCACAACTTAGCTTTGGATACCGCATTTAGAATCTCATTGTCGTCTAAGATGCCATCTTTATTTTCATCAAAGGTTCTGATCGAAACCAGGTCTTTGCGAATTTCGGCTTCAATTTGATCGTCCACTGTTGGTGGACTAATTTCATTATTCTCTTCCTTTAATTTATCTGATTCGGGTCGTTTTTTTTTGAATCAGTGGCTTTTGCATCTTCTAATATTTTGGCGGCTTCTGCTGGATTTTCAGTGAGTTTTCCAAGGAATTCCGGAAGTTCAATTCCCACATTTTTCGTGATCTGATGGAGTGGGGGAAGAGCACCCACCAAACCAGACACAAAATTCGCGGTGTCATTTTTTCCGCCTTCTCCTTTACCTGAGTCCCAAACTGTTACTTGATCGATCTTGAGGTTTGAAATTGCTTTAACCTGTTCAGCGACCAATTGGGGAAGTTGTTCGGTAACAAGTAAAGTACTGGCAAATTCAGCACCACCGGATGCACTCACGATTCTGGCAAAACCTTCCGCCTTGCTTTGCAGTGCGGCTAGGGTTCCTTTAGCTTCAGCCTCCATGATAGACTGAACACCGTCTGCCTCACCTTTCTTTAGGCGTCGGGTTTTCTCAGCATCGGCCTCGGCCAAAGTTTCAATTTTAAGTTTTTCAATTTCTGCTGGAACTACAATATCAGCATGTTGGCTTGCTTGTTCCCGTTCAGCCCGGGCTTTTTCCGCAGCAGTTTCCGCTGCATAAGCTTCTTGTGATGCTTGAGCCGTTTTTACCTTTTCTGCGGCAACTGCCAACCTTTCTGCTTCTGCTTCCTGTTCCCTTCGCAATGCATCAGATTGAGCAACCTTTATCTTGGATAAATTTTCTCCCTCCGTTGCTGCCGCTTGGGCACTGGCTACTTCGATTCTTCTTTCCCTGTCTGCATTTGCACTTCCAATCGCACCGTCTCTTTCTCTTTCGGAAACACTTACCTTTGCTTCGTTGATCGCTCGGGATGCTGCCTCTTTACCAAGTGCATCAATATAACCCGATTCATCGGTAACATCTTTAATATTAACATTGATCAAGCGAAGTCCCACCTTTTTAAGCTCAACCTCTACACCATTAGTAATTTTATCAATAAGAAGATCACGGTCAGCATTGATGGCCTCGATATCCATGGTTGCAAGAACCACACGCATTTGTCCAAAGATAATATCCGCTGCTTGTTCCCGAACCGCCTGTAAATTTAATCCAAGCAGGCGTTCAGCAGCATTTTCCATCACTCCTTTTTCTGTTGATATACCAACTGTAAAAGTGGACGGGGTATTGACTCGGATGTTTTGCTTTGAAAGAGCACCCTGCAGGGCGATATCGATCGGGATCGGAGTTAAGTCAAGCCATTGAGAGTCCTGTATTAAGGGCCATACGAAGGATGCACCACCATGCACACACTTGGATGAACGGTTTCCTCCTGTCTTTCCGTAAATAACCAGAACTTTATCTGACGGGCACCGTTTGTACCTGCTGAAGAAAAAAATCAAAGTTCCAAGAACGATGATAATGAATGAAATTATACCGATTAAGAATGCGTCCATATTAATTTGGGTTTAGGTTTTATAATTTAAGAGTTATTTTGAAAAGCAATCTGTTGTCTATTTTGTCGCTGCCAATGGAGGTGCTTTTTATGATGAATATTGATTAGGTTTATTCATTTTCAGTTTTTAATTCATCTTCAAGGGGTTTTACTAAAATGGTTTGTTCGTCAATGGTGTCAGTTACCCTCACGGCTACGCGGTTCCCGATTTTTTTGTCGCTATCGGAAAGTGCCTGCACGATTCTTAATCTACCCTGCACCATCACTTCGACTTGCCCCATTCCTTTTCTCTTTGGAGGAATGGGAAGGTATACATTTCCTACATTTCCAATCGCATTACTGTAGTTGAGAGTGCCTTCCTGCCTTAAGCTGTGGAGGTAGCTCATAAGATAAATGACAACACCAAGAAATGCAGAGCCAGAGAGAGTGGCTACAAAAGTGGCTGCCCCTGTACCGTGTCCACCCTGTAACATGGCGGCTCCCGCCCATCCAAATCCGGCGAAAAATGCACCGATCGTTCGTATTGAAAAGATTCCACTTGCCCCACCTTCTCCCGTATCTGCAATCTCTGCTTCGGGCATATCAATAGCACCGCCAAGCATGACCATTCCCATTTGAATTGTGAGAATTAAACTGGAAAAAATTCCAATTCCGGTAAAAGTTTTTTCCGCAGGAGGTAAATTAAGCCAGTAATCAATCATAGGGTATTTAAGAATGTGATGATTCATATTAATTCCTATTTAATATAAATTTGTCAATAGACTTAGAGTTAAAGCTTACATTTACCACTTAATAAGACTACTTTGAAACTGAAAAATAGACTATTATAATTTTTGGATAAATTTGGAATCAAAGAATGTTTATCTTTTTTTCGAATCCAATCTAAAGGATACCAGCATGGAACAGATTACTGAGAAGGTGAATATATAGGCTCCCCACTCTAATTCTGCAGTTGATCCACCTGGGAATGATTTAATCACCACTATAATAAGAGCCAGGGCAAATACTTCGGCCATAGAAAACTTACCCACATAATGTATTCTTTGAAGGATTGAATTAAATTTTTTTGAATCTTTCAGTCCTGTGGCATGCCAATAAAAAGATAGTTTGATAACAGGAGAAAAAACCGAAAATATTGCCAGAACCACAGCTAAAAAAATATCACCTGTCTGAAAAAGTTTCTGAATAACCCCAAGAATGGAGTAAGTGGAAACTGCAAGTTCTTCCGGTGCAATTATTTTGATAATCCAAGTGAGATCTCCCGCCTGTGGATATATTGTCAGTGTTGGAGCGATTAAACCCAGTCCTAAAAGAAGGGAAGAAACTGCAATGAGAAAGCGGGTTACATTCACTGCGTCTAGTTCTTACTTCATTATGTTTGCAAGGTCTTCTATATTCGAACCAACAGGCAGAACACGAAGAGTAATTTTTCTAATTGCACTTGAAGCAGTTTTTTTAAGCTTAAATTCATTTTTGCCTATAGATAATTTGTCCATCTCTATTTCATGTCTACCCACATCATCATCGGATGCAATGTCCACATCTTCTACAGCAATTTCTATTTTCTCACCTTCTTCAAAACGGATTCTGCCTGCTTTGATTGCATCGTCTGATGAAACTGACTTGCCAAGCAAATCTTTCCAGTTGAGTTCGATCGATAAGCCAGACCAATCTGCAATTAAGGAATCGTCTTTGGTTATACTTTCAAAAACTGCGTTACCTTTCCAAAATAAACGATAGCGAATATCTGGTCCCTTTTTTCCCTGATCCCAGGATTCATTCTTTAAATTTGTTGGATAAACTTCAACTTCTGAGGCGAAAATATAATAAGTCTGCCCCGGAGACAATCGACCACTTAATTTAATTTTACTGTTTGAGGTGTTTTCACTCTCACCATTGTCTTTATCAGTGGTTATAAACCAATAAAATCCCGCACCCAATAGAACAATAAGCAATGGAATAGCAGCTCCAAACCATGCAGGTGGCTTTGGTGCATCAAAGTCGGAAATATCAGTCATAGATTTCTTCTAACCTAAATAAATGGTGAAGAGGAAGAAGAAAATAATTTGTATAACAAAAGAAAAAGAAATTAAACTTTTTAAGGCTTACTCCATTGGATGTTCAATCAGAAGCTTTTCAGGTGAATAAAGACCATAAAAATCTTTTTTGGCTTTCCTAATCTTTGCGACTTGTTCGGGTAATACTGGATCCGCTTTATTTCCAAAAGAATTTCTTACAAATGTGAGGACAGCAGCAATTTCTTGATCCTTAAGCATATGTTCAAATGGAGTCATGGGAACTTGCCCGGGGTACTTTTTACCCAAAACTTCTATAGGCCCCATCAGCCCTTTTAAGGTAAGTTTGATAAGTCGGTCAGAGTTTCCAATTACCCATTTGGTTTCGGCAAGCGGAGGGAAACCGGAATCAGGAAGTCCTTTGCCGTTACTTTGGTGGCAGGTTATGCAATGTCCTTCACGGTTATAAACCTCGCTTCCTTGAATATATAATTTTGCAAATTCTTTGCTGAGATGGGGTGGGGCAGCAACCGAACGCTCTTTTAGCTCAGAGACGGCTGGTTGGCGGTTGATGACTTCGCGGGCATACACATAGGTGGGATTGTACATCTCAATACTTGGAGCCTTTTTTACAGTCTCATCCGTTTTTTCCTCTTTGGCCTTGGCGTTGATCTCTTCAATTATCTTGGTGTGAATTTGTTCTGCTGCGGTAAGAATTTTAGATCCTATTTTTCTGTACATGTAAGTACCGGCAACAACCGCACTCATTCGAACCCGTCCATGAGAGTCATTAGCTGCTTTCAGCAAAAGTGCATCGTGGTCCTTGAAAGAGTTGATATTAAAGCGGAGAACATTTAACGCAGCAGATCGAATTCTATGATCACTTGATTTGAGCAATTCCCTTGTAAGTTCTGCGTTTACTTTACCAGCACCCCAGCTTACCCACAGTGCTTCTAGTTTAAGACGATCGTTTTTTCCTTTTGACCATTCGGTGGCTGCTTTCGCAACTTTTTCCGAGTCATGTCCCCGCAATTCACGTCGTGTACGGTAACGGGTTCTAAGTTCTGGTAGTTCCAGGTTTTTAAATAATTCAGGAATGGATGCACCGTGAATTTTAGCCGGTTTGACCAATGGACGAGAAGGGTAAGTAATTCTATAAATTCTTCCGTGCTTGTGATCACGGTTTGGATCTCTTGCATTGTGCTGCATATGCCCAATCAGAGCATTTTGCCAATCGACGACATACAAAGAACCATCGGGTGCGAACTCTAAGTCAGTTGGTCTGAAATTTAAGTCTTTGGATACAAAAAGATCGTGGCGGTATTCTGTTGTGTACCCTGGGTCCTGATCAATAACTTTATGCTGTTTTGCCCCCAAGAAACCAATGTTGTTATTGATCAATACATCTCCCTGTACTTCGTCTGGAAAATGCCGGCTTGAGACAAATTCAATTCCTGAAGTTGGTCGTACATTGTTCGAAGTAATAAGATCAGGAGCTTGCATATTTGCACCGTAACGGGCTTTCACCATACCAGGTAGCATCCATGACATTTTTGTGCCTGATGTGTGAAGAAATAATTCCTGACCGTACTCGTCAACTGCTACTCCCCATGGATTGGGAATGCTAAACTGTGCATGACGGATTAACTTGCGGGTCCTTGGATCGTAGCGAAAAAATCCACCATTGGATCCTCTTTGTGGACCAAATGCAGTTTCGACATGACTGTGTAAAAAGACCCCCTCGCACATTATAATTGCACCGGAAGGATCTGCTGTAAAAGAGGAGATTGCATGGTGAGTATCGTGATCATCAAAGCCGGACAATAAAACTTCTTTCTTGTCGTATTTATCATCACCATCCGTGTCCTGAAGAAAGACAAGACTACCACTCTGAGAGACATAAACCCCATCATGAGCAATTTCAAACCCGATGGGAATATGCAAATCGTCTGCAAAATTAATCTGCTTATCTGCCTTACCATCCTTGTTGGTATCTTCAAAAATGATCAGTTTGTCACTCGGCAAAGGATCCCCAATCCGGTAGTGCGGATAGCTTGCCATTGTTGCCACCCACAGGCGGCCTTTATTATCAAAGGATACCTGGACTGGATTGGCAAGATCCGGAAAAGTTTTCTCATCTGCAAATAGCTCAATATTGTACCCGTCAGCAACTTCAATTTTGGATTTCGCCAATGGACCTGGGGTATATTCAATATTTCCATTTTTACCGTTCTTTTCTGGGGGCAGATAATTGGTTGGTACATCGGGTAGCTTTGGACTTTTTAATTCAGCAGCTTTAATATCGTAGGATTTTCCTTGCGATGCTGCCCAGATTGCTTCGTCTCGAATACGAGTGTATTCTCTGGTTTTCTCGATTTCAAATGGGTAGTTTTGGGGACCGAATGGATTGTATCTTCTTCCGTAGACATGTACTCCGTTAGGAACCTTGAAATCGTTCAGCCAGTAAAAGTTTTTATCCATGACTGCCTTGTGAACTTTACTTCGTAGGTTTTCATTGGAATTGGATTGCTTGAACAGAGAATCAGCCAGAAAAGTCGCAAGTTTTTTGTATCCATCGTCATTGTAAAGGGCACCGTCAATGGAAAGCTCTTTTCCGTCCTTGTACCATTCAAGCGAAGGAGTAAACGCATCGATAAAGATTATGCTGTTGGATTGTGCTACGGATTTCATTGCATCCATGTACAATTTCAGGTTCCTGTTTTGATACCTTCCATTGGTTATATTTGGTATTGCCTGGACTGCAGTTGGGGAGATTAATGCGATTCTAAGATTGGTGGAATCATACTTAGAATTTTTTGTATGCTTGAGAAATGCATCGAGCTCTTTTTTAAATCGATCCACTTGATTGGCACCGTCAAAAGAAGAATTAAATCCAAAGAAACACAGAACAATATCAGTTTTTAGATCCGCAAGCCATTGATCAGGACTGGGAAAATGGCCATTTGGCTTGGTGTTTCCCTGCAGGTCTTTGTGAATTAACTCTTTGGCACCGGGGAAAGCATATTGGCCTTCCTGCGGTCTGCTTGGATGTGGCCGGAAACCTGGAGTGTTCCCTTCATCACACAGATTTCTGATAGTCAGGTTATGGCTGGGGAACCGAAGAAAGATCTCAGTTTCGAAATGTCCGTAGTGAATCATTCTTGAGCCCATACCAGAACCAACAAATGATATCGTATCGTTTTTGTTTACACTGATATTCGCAAAACCGAATGAACAGAATTGTAAAACCAATGTGAGAGCTACGAGAAACCTATTAAATGAAACAGTCATAAATTATAAAGATTCTTATTTGGGCCAATGTAACATACTGAGGCTTTTACAGGACTTCACAAATGAAAACATTAAATTATTAAGAAGAATTATATGAAATTATTATAAAATTACTAAAATTAGATTAGTTTTCTGATTGGTTTTGAATGAAATTGTTAGAATTCAAAAAATTAACCAATCATTGGTTTTACAACATGTCCATGAACATCAGTGAGCCTAAAATATCTTCCCTGGTACTTAAATGTGATGCGTTCATGGTCAATTCCGAGAAGGTGTAAAATCGTGGCATGAAAATCATGCACATGCACCCCGCCTTCTGCCACACTGTAGGAGTAATCATCCGATTGTCCGTGAGTTATTCCTGGTTTCACCCCACCACCCGCAAACCAGGTTGAGAAGTTTCTTGGATGATGATCTCTACCAAAATTGGTTCCGTTGAATTTACCCTGGCAATAATTAGTACGGCCGAATTCACCACCCCAAATAACCAGGGTATCTTTTAATAAACCACGCTGTTTTAAATCCTGAACCAAAGCATAGGATGCCTGATCAGTTTCTTTGCATTGTTTCTTGATACCTCCCGGTAGCCCACCATGCTGGTCCCAGCCCGGATGGTAGAGCTGGATGAACCGGACTCCTTTTTCAGCCAATCTGCGGGCGAGCAGGCAATTCGCTGCAAAAGTGCCGGGCTTGCGAGACTCCTCCCCATAGAGTTTAAATGTCGATTCTGGTTCCTGATCAATTGCTGTTACCTCAGGAATTGAACTTTGCATGCGATAGCCCATTTCGTACTGCGCAATCTTGGTCTCGAGTCTGGAGTCTCCTGTTTTCTCCAATTGGATTTCATGAAGTTCCTTCAGGCGGTCGAGCATATTACGTCTTGCTTTGGAGGAAACTCCATCCGGGCTGTTCAGGTAGAGGATGGCATCTTTATCTGCCCGAAAGCGTGTGCCTGCATGTTTGCCCGGTAGGAATCCGCTCCCCCAAAGCCTCGATACCAATGGCTGTCCGCCTTTTCCCTTGGTTTTAAGGACCACAAAATTGGGCAGGTTTTCATTCATCGACCCTAAACCGTAGGACAGCCATGATCCCATACTTGGACGGCCGGGGAACTGCGATCCAGTTTGCATAAAAGTCACACCTGGTCCGTGGTTGATTGCCTCGGTGTACATTGAATTTACTATGCACATATCATCAGCCACCTTTGCGGTGTTTGGAAGTAATTCACTTATCCATTGACCACTCTGTCCGTGCTGGGAAAATTTGAAAGGGGAACCAACCAGGGGCAGGCTTGCCTGGTTTCCTGACATCCCGGTCAACCGTTGTCCCTTGCGAACGGAGTCGGGTAACTCCTTTCCTGTCTCCTTGTTTAATCTTGGTTTGTGATCAAAAAGGTCGATCTGGGAAGGCCCACCGGACTGGAATAAATAAATGACCCGTTTTGCTTTGGCCGGGTGGTGTAGGGCATTACCAGATTCTGCGTGCAACATACTGGCCAATGCCAGCCCGCCCAGCCCGCCTCCAAATTTTTGCAGGAAATTCCTTCGGTTTATTCCAATGGATGACTCGTACCCTGTGCAAAGATTTTGATTTTTCATAGTATGCCTATCTTTTGGAAATGGTTTCGTCAAAATTCATCAAAGTGGAAACAAATGTGGTGACCGCAGCCAATTGGAGAGGGTCTTTTGTTTTGGGTTTGTAGTATCCTACTTTGAGGAATTTTTCGGTTTCCTTTGGATTCGTGAAATGTTCTTTTTGTTCACTCAATAGCTTTAGCAAAATAACGGCTTCCTGTTCAGTTGGATATCGACTGGTTAGTTGGCGAAAAGCTTCCTTTACGAGTCCGGCAGGATTATTGGTGCCGAATTCCATAATCAAATGATCTGCAAATGCCCTGGCTGCTTCCACAAACTGGGTGCCATTCAAAAGAATCAGGGACTGCGAGGGGGAGTCCGTTCTTTCCCTCCTTACTGTGCAGACATCACGTTTGGATGCATCGAGTGCCATCATTACAGGAGTGGGTCCGGTTCTTTTCCAGTAAGTGTACATACTCCGACGGTATACATTGGGAGCACTGTCTGGATTCATCGGTTTAAAGGACACCTTCAAGTCATATGGCTTGGCTCCTGGACCTCCCACTTTTTTGTGAAGCAAATTACTGTGGCTGAGTAATCCGTCCCGGATCATTTCAGCAGATAGTCGATAAGCGGGAGACCGGCTGAGGAGCAGGTTTTCCGGATCTTTCTCATTCGCAATTTCTGAAATCCGACTTTTTTGCCTGTAGGTGTGGGAAAGAACCATCTTTTTTAAAAGTTCGTGTAGATTCCATCCGGACTTAATAAAATCTCTGGCCAGCCAGTCCAGTAGTTTTGGATGGCTGGGCGGTTTTCCCTGCATTCCAAAATCCTCGGATGTGGAAACCAGGCCCCGGCCAAAAATCATTTGCCAGTATCGGTTTACGGTTACACGGGCTAGTAATGGATGATCCGGAGATGTCAGCCATTGAGCGAGTCCAAGACGATTTTCAGGGGCACCGGTAGGAAATGGAGTTAATACTTCCGGAGTTGCCCGTCCCACCACTTTTCCATGATTCTCATAATGGCCACGCTCAAGAATATGAGTCTCCCGTAAGTCGGACATTTCTTTCATGACCATGATTTCAGTGAGCCGCTGACGTTGATCCCCAAATCTTTTCCTCTCTGTGTACAACTCCTGCCTGGCAGTCACGCTTGGCTTATATGCAGAGTGTAAAAAGATTTTCCGCACCGCGGAATCATCAATCTTTTCACGAAGTCCTGCCAGTTTTTCGATTTCAGAACCTGAAATTACCCGGTCAAACAGATAGAACTCATCCAGAATTCCATTTTTAAATCCACGGTCCCGCATTCTTTGTGCAAATCCAATAAACGGATCCCCACCCCCCGTGATCTCCCGGGTCAGCTGATCCCTGATCACTTCGGTGTTTGCCAGTTTTCCATTTTCAAAAAGTTTGAGACCACTTGCCCGGCTCGATCCATCGTAGGTCAGTCCGACATGAGTCCACTGATTAAGGGGAACCACCGATTTTGACTGCACACGTATTGCATTGCCCGGCCAGAAATGAATCAGGGCAGGGGATAGTCGCCCATTTTCAATCAATACTTCTATCCCGCGGCTCGCGGCATCGGTCCATGCTTTTGATCTGCGTACGACTACGGCTCGGTCATGTTCCTGCGTGGGCTTTATCCAAAAAGCCATGCTGAATTCCTGATGCCTGTTAAAATCTCCAAACCCGGATGGAAAATTCATGGCATCATCTCCGCTAAACTGAATTCCCTTTCCAAATCTCCCCTCCACTTCCTTATTGTTCTCATTGGTGTTTACATCTTTGGTACGGTTGGCGGTGTTCGGATATCGGTTCCCACTACGCTCATCAAAGGAAAGATATGCCATGGGATTTGCATACTTGATTTCCGTATCCCTTTTTACTTTCCATTTTTTGATCAGGTAATTTTCCATTGTATAGATCTGCTCATCATTGAGGGCATCGGAAAAAATCAGAAGTTCTCCAATTTCACCGTTCCAGTTATACTTGCCACCATGATTTCGATCTTTTCCCAGCCTGCTGGCTATTACATTACCAGCAGTACGTAGGGAAACCACAGATAAATGGTTTGGATAGTTTGAATCTGAATTTCCATTGAGTCCATTAATACGGAGACTTCCATTTCTAATATTTTGGTGAGTATGCTGAGGATGCCAAAACTTATCCCCATTTGAATAAAAGTGATGAGCGGATGGATGACATAATGGGGAACCTGAATTTCCCGGGGTCTTACTCATTACCCAAAAAACGGTGCGGATATTTTTGATTTCTTTAAATTCATGATAATCACTGGAACTCGAATGATACCTGACGATTTTTAATCCACTCGGCTGATGGGATGCTATTTTTGGAGATGCAAATCTTTTTGCATGGTTTTGATTACCACTCAGATCCTTCCATGTGCCCGATGTATTGTTATAATCATTAGCATCCAACCAGAGAACAGGTTTGAAACTTAGTGGGTTTATTTCCTTAGCAGAATCATCGGAAGCTTCTTGACCGATTGGTTTGGAGAAATAATGAGCAAGTCCAGTTGCTTCCATTTTAACCCCTTTGATCCAATTTTCATAAGAACTATCAACATCCTTAGAATTAATGGCTGTTTTAAGTTTTTGCTCTGCAGATTTAATTTTTTCATCACTTGGTAAATCCCCTAATTCCAAAGCTGGTGTGGGAACGGAACCTGTCATGTAGGAATACAGGCCTGCCTCATCAATATTGTTAAAAAATGCCGACAAAGAAAAGTAATCCTTCTGGGTGACGGGATCATATTTGTGGTCATGGCAACGGGTACATTCCATGGTCAGTCCGAGAAAGGCGGTGCCAAATGTATGCACCCGATCGGCGACATATTCGATCCGAAATTCTTCCGGCACACTTCCACCTTCCACCTTTTGCGGGTGCAGTCGGTTGAAACAGGTGGCAAGAATCTGATCGCGTGTGGCGTTGGGGATAAGATCACCCGCAATTTGTTCGGTTACAAATTGATCATAGGGGAGGTTTTTACGAAATGATTGAATTACCCAGTCCCGCCAGGGCCAGACATTACGTCCACGATCCACCTGATAGCCGTAGGTATCTGAATACCGTGCCACATCGAGCCATTCCGAAGTCATCCGCTCGGCATACTCATCAGTACTAAGTAATCGATCGACCACCTTTTCGTAGGCATTCTTGGATGAGTCTGCCAGAAAAGTGTCCACATCCTCAAGGGTGGGGGGAAGCCCGGTAATATCGTAAGTAACTCGGCGTAACCAGGTAATTTTGTCCGTTTCCTGACTTGGGCTGAGGCTGGATTGGTCCAATTGCTGAGCGATGAAATGATCAATTTCATTTTGCGGTTTTGGATGGGTGCTTTTGGGTACATCCACAGATTTAGGCAAAGCCTGAAAAGACCAGTGCTTTTCATATTTCCCACCCTCCTTGATCCATTGATCAATTAATTTTTTCTCTGCTTCCGTAAGGGGCAGCTTACTTTCGGGCGGGGGCATTACATCAATTGGATCATCACTGTATATACGCCAGTGGATTTCTGACTCCTCGAGATCCCCGGGGGTCAGTCCCACAAATCCATTATGCTCCTTAATCGCCTCCTCAAATGAATCAATTCGGAAATCAGATTTCTGATTCTTCGCATCCGGCCCGTGGCATTTGTAACATTTGTCGGATAGAATCGGACGGATTTCCCGATTGAAATCGACTTTACCCATTGAAACCAACACTGGCAGGGAAAATAGAACAGGAATTCCTACGAACAGATTGAAAGCTTTAAACATTTTATTGGGAGGAGGATAGGAATTAAGAATATAAAATTACACTCTCAAGGCAAAAAGATTTTTCGCTCAGTTTTTAAATTCCGGATTTTTTCTGGGCAATTTTGCTCCATCTGCTTTTAATCGGGTAATGAGTTCGCTCTCCAGTTTTTTAACCAGTCCGGGTTTACTTTCGGCGAGGTTCTTCGCTTCTCCCAAATCGTTTTTTAAATCATAGAGTTCATAAATTCCCTCCCAGAACTTGATCAGTTTATAATTCCCTTTGCGAATGATGGAGTAAGGGCCGGGGGCATGGCGGTAGTGAGGAAAGTGCCAGACCAGAGTTTTTCGGTCCGGACTCTTTTTCCCGCCATTTGTTAAGTGGGTATGCAGGGAGAGGCCATCAATCGGACGGTCCTTTGGTAAACCTGTTCCGGTTGCTTCCATAATAGTGGGAAATAAATCAATTGAAGAAACTGGAAAGTCCGAAGTTTTGTTAGTAGGAATTTTTGCAGGCCAGCGAACGAGAAATGGCACGCGTATTCCACCCTCATAGCAGTATCCCTTTCCACTTCGCAGGGGAGCGTTTTCTGTCGGGCTACCATTCCTGTCGAGTCCGCCATTATCACTGGTAAAAATAATCATAGTATTTTCGTCAAGCCCATGCTTCTTAAGCTCGGCGAGCATATCTCTCATACAATCATCAATGGACTCGACCATGGCGGCATATTTCCGGTTGGTCTCGGACATACCCTCCTTAAATTTATATTTATCCGCTACTTCCTGAATTGCCTGTATGGGAGTATGCACAGCATAGTGGGATACCTGAATAAAGAATGGCTGATCTTTCCATTGGCGAATGAGTTTGACCGCCTCATCCGCTTCCCGATGAGTTAAATATTCTCCCTGCTTTCTTCCGGGTAGTTTATGAATCCCAGCACGAATGGTTGGGTGTCGGTGTTTTGGGTTGTTGTAGGGATCAAAAAAGGACGGGGGTTGTCCATAATCACATCCACCAAAATTTTCATGGTATCCCTGTTTTTCCGGATACCATGCCTCGTCTCCAAGATGCCACTTGCCAATATATGCTGTCTTGTATCCGTTATTATGTAAATTCTCAGCCAGTGTGATTTCGGAACTTTCCATCCAGTATGGATTGGGTGGGCAGAGGAGCTTGCGGTTTTTTGCGCCGACATATTCCGTTGGGTTTTTTTCCGGTGTGCCTAGTCCGCCCCGTTGGAAAAGAGACCGTATCCAGTCGGTCACACCCAGACGGTGCGGATAGCGACCGGTCTGTACAGCGGCACGGGTAGGGGAACAAACTGCACATGCAGCATATCCATTGGTAAAACGAATTCCCTCCTTGGCCAGACGGTCAACATGGGGAGTGCGGTAAAAGTCCGACCCCTGGCAACTCAGATCCATCCAACCCATATCATCCACAAGCACAAGAATAACATTTGGTTTGGCATTCCCTTTGGCGGCATAAGCATTTACCGAGTAAAAAAGAAGGCTTACAACGGACAGTAAAACAAGATTTCTCATACTTTTATCATTATCTATTCGAGATATTTGGTGCAAGCTCATCACAATTATGGATTCAAAAAGAATCATCCACCCTCTTATCGCGAGGGCGTAAGCCCGTGGCGATCTACTGTGAGCCAGGAAGCGAATAGACGAGTCATCCGCGTCATTCGAGACACCATGAATTGCCGCGTCCGTTACTTACGCTCCCTCCTCGCAATGACAAGAGTGTATGGTTATCAAACCGCACACTTTATTTCTTAACCCACACTCCATTCCTCACCACGCCTTGTCGTCGCGAGGGCTGTAAGCCCGTGGCGATCCACTGCATCCAAATTTTTAGTTAATCACTTTAACTTATCTAACTATATCAAAGAGGATCGTGTTTATTTTTGCTTACCTAGTAAAAACAAATCCAAAATCCAAACAGCAGACCGAGGAAGATATGTGCCATGATTCTTTTACCTTTTGGTTGAGGAAGTTAACTCGGCCAATCGGGTAAAAGTACTGTCTTCAAACCCTACAGCCTGCTTGATGAATACATCCCGTTCCAGAGGATTTTTTATTTTTCGGGATTTTGAATAGTCCGCCCCGCTAAGAAGTTTTCCAAACCACGGACCGAATCCACCGGATGGAATCGGGAAGTCACTCCCATGGATAACCCGTGGCTGTATTTTTGGGTCGAGCAGGGCAGGAATTGTACGCCAGCGATTGGGACAGGCAAGGGCACTGTTATCGGTAAAGAGATTGGGGAACTCGTCCATCATTTTGAGTAGATCATTTGTATAATCTGGATCCCAAAGACCCGATCTTCCAGCACCGTGGGCAGCGATTACTTGGACTCCGCATTCCAAGGTTAAGCGGAGTATGCGGGGATCGGCAAATTTCGCATTCAGAACGGGAACGGAGAATTCTCCCCCAGTGTGGGCAAGGAAAGGGAGTCCCAAGGCAGAGAGTCTTTCCCAAAAGCTTTTATAACGGGTATCTGTGCAGTCGACGTTGTGGCAGTTGGGTAAGAGCTTTAGCACTTTGGCACCCTGTTCTGCACATCGTTCCAGTTCCTCGATCGCATCCGTTCTTGCGGGATGTATGGAACAGGCAGGTAGAATCTGAGAATATTTATGGGCAAGGTTTATAACATGGTCATTGGGGACGTAGAATTTTGCTTTTTCCTTCAGACAGTTTCCATCCGAATCGTAGGGGTAGTCCATAGCGAGAAGAAGGACCGCGTCAAGGGATGACTGGTCAATTAATTCGATTAGTTTTTCCTCATAGGCTTGGTCGATGCCGAGTTTCCGGCTTGCTTGTAAAATACCTGCCTGTGCCTTGACCACCGGTTCAATGATCTGGTCGAGAAGGGAACTGCACCGGAGCCAGCATTCGCTTCCATTCGAACCGTCTCCTACAAAATGAACATGTCCGTCGATTTTCACAAATTAGAACCTAACCTTAGACTTTTTGCAAAAGTTCGCGGACTGCATTTTCTTTTTTTTCTTTTTTCCAGCTTGTAAGAGTGAGTCTGGATTTTTTCGGTAGGCGGCTCAGTAGATAACAAATGCTTCCGTGTATGAGAAGACCGATGCATGAGCCAAAGGTAAATTCAAATAATATAATTACACAAAGTAAACCGACAACCCATGTTAGCAGTGCGAGGAAATTTACTGACCAGACCAGTTTCCTCGATGTTGAAATAAGGAGCATTGAGTGATCGCAGTTGATACAGTGTGGCACTTCAATAATTTCGGAATAAGAACCACCGTCCTGGTCTGCCCGGTTAAAAGTATCCCATTTTCTACGGTAATCAGTAAAATCATGACATATTCTGCACCAGGGCTCTTCGTCATCAATAGCGGATTGATCAGGGATCAACTCTTCAATTTTGTCATCCATAATTGAATTCGAATTATTTAGACTTTTCCCGAGTTTCGTTTTGTATACTGTGGGTCAAAGGAGTTGCCAATTCGAGGTCATATTTTTCCTGTAATACATAAGCACATTCTCGTACGTAATTTCCAGTTTCAATCAACTTATGAGGAGATTTGAGCGTGTAAGCTAACCTCCATCGAACTCCGTGGTCTCCACATTCCTTATTGGCGATCACAAAACCGCCTTTTTTACTAATGAAGCCTTCTTCGACAGTTCTTTGCCAAACTTCCTCGAGCATGGTCTTTATTTTTTGTGAGTCGGTTCCGTATCCGAACCAGAAATCTTCGAATTCACGTACCCCTTTATTTGAGTCAGTTTTTAGAACATCGACGCGTGCCAGCCTGAGTTGTGAGTTGGGAAGAATAATGTCATGCTGGTTAACCAGATCTCTAACAATAGTTTGAAAACTATCTACCTGAAGAACAATTCCCGTTAGGTTTTGATCTCTAATTTTAATCACATCTCCGCGTTCAATACGACCCTGGCTAATGATAAGAATTCCGCTTAGGAAGTCTCCGGCCCAATATTCTTTACTGGCAAAAACAAAGAGTGCCAAAAATCCTAGCACACTGGTGGTTTGTAACCAATCCTCAAATCCCCAGATGTTAATTAGCAAAACGATGGTTATCGTAACAATCAGAAAGGAAACAAAGAGTTCTAGGGTTCGTGATGTTTGGGTTTCTGTGGTTAAGGATAAACTGTCAATCGCCTTGGTTTTACCATACTTTTTAAGAATGAGTGCTTCCGCAAAATGAATAAATAAATAGCTACCTAATATTACCAGAAAAGTCTGGCTGATTGCCTTTCCCAATTTTATCTCAAAGATTACTGCCACAAGGTATATTAAAAAGAGAATTAGATTCGTGCTGTTTAGAATACGAAGCCTAGCCTGACTTTTATTCTTGTTCTTAAGCTCGCCGTAACGCGTAGCGAATGATTTGGAAAAAATCAGGATAAGTAAATTTACCGCAAGGGTGAAATGATCAATCGGACCAAGTACTTCAAGGTGTTCCCTGATGATAACAGGAATATCTTTTAATTGAAGTGAAAGTAGGAAAACTTGCATGAAAATGGAGTTTGGTGGCTAAGAACAACCAAAATCAATCCAAAGAAATGATGCAAGGTATAAAAGAAAGACAATAATTTCTATTTAATAAACACGAGCTTTGTTGTAAGGGGTAAACTTATTTTGTCAGAATGAATATACCAGAAACAACAGGCACCTATTTTCTATTTTTTCTCCCAAATTAATTATTTTGTTCTAACACGGACCCGTAGGAATTGTTTTCCGCCTTTGGATTTTGCCGTTCCAGTCGTCTCGTAAAGAACGCGCTCCATTCCTCCACCAGAATTAACTCCTTTTCCAGTTGTTCCGCCGTTCAGGTCAACTTGGGTAACACCAGTTGTGGTCCAAGTGCGTAAATCAGTACTTATTTCTACAATATATTCAATACCTTCCGAGTTGTAAGAATCCTGGTATCGTTGGAAGGTAATTCTTTGTTTACCGTCTTTTTTATTAATGGATCGTGGAAGAACAGACTTGGCATCACTTGCCAGGGAATCCCCTCCAAATGCGCGTTCCATAAAATTACTCATTCCATCGCCATCGGAATCGGTATCATCTGAATCGAACATAAGTTCTGCATCCAATGCATTAACAGAACCGTCGCCATTTAGGTCAATAAGGCCTTTAAGGTTTTTCTTGGTTGCAAGTTTGCGCGCAAATTTGATTTTTTCTTTTTCATAGCGAGGGTCAAGTCGTCTTTCGGCATAGAAAGCATTTTTGCCGGGTTGTTTTACAATAATTTCCCTAACAACACTTGCAGCTGCATTGTATGAGCTATCTCCCGCCTGAGAAGCGGTTATTCTTACGGTAAGACCTGCTTGGGGTATCGACGCATTAAAATTTTTGTTAAAAACAAGAATGGCATTGGCTCCATTACCGCTTAACTGAAAGACGCTTCCTGGGTTTGTGGTAAGAGAGTAGGCGATAGCTAAATTGGAACTAGCGTTGGCCATACGGCCTATTGGAATTGGCTTTCTAGAAAGTGGAAGGTCGCGTAATCCACCTTTTTCCCCTTGTTTGAAAAAGATAGTTTGGCCCTGCTTGTTAGTTATATTGAAGGTAGCGTCTGCAGAACTGGTAAAGTATAAAGTTCCTGTTGCTACTGCCCGAACTTTTACAACTCCAATAGAACTGCCACAGGTAATTTGACTTCCACTGATAGTAGCCGTGCCAGATACAATGGAGTAGGTTGGATTGACAGGTACGGGATTATTGGTGATCCCGTCAAGTACAACTGCTTTCACTGAGAAACTCTGACCTCTTCCCATATCCCCGATGGCGTCAAATACGAGGTTAAGTGGACGTTTCACTAGAAAGGTCTGATCCACAAAATTGGCTGGAGCGTAAGTTGAATCTCCAGCTTGTCCAGATCGTACTGTTACCGATCCAGTATTTGAGAATGTCAGCCTATTTCCGGATAAAGAGGCAATGCTGCTACCTGAAGCAATAGAGAAATTGGCATCCAAACCGGAAGACGCTGAAGCATTCAAATCGAGAGGCAGATCAATCCTGACTTCGGTTGGAGTAGTGAAGGTTACTGTTTGTGAACGTCTGCCTAGAATCTTCATGTTATAGACTGCAGGAGTGGCGGCGGAGAAGTAGGCATTTCCCGCCTGCCTGGCTGTAATCCGCACAAGGCCCTGCCCCGTGGGTTGTAGTAGACCAGCAGAGGTTATGGAAATAATCGAAGTATCATTCGACTCGTAAGATAGAGCAAGACCGGAGGTGGCGTAAACCCCTTCTAGTTCAAAGGCGGAATCAAAAATAGACATGAAGGGCACATTGTCACTGCTATCTGTAGGTATGTTGGTCGGATTGAGTGAAATGGACTGTGAACCTCCAAATAGAGGTTGGGAAGTTTTGAAAGGATGATTGGATGCGAGTCTCGAATTCGAACCCCACTTGTGGGCTAGGTATCCTTCCATCCGGCGGACGGCAAAGTCAGTCAGGCTACCGGAGAAGAGCATGACTTCGTGGACAACCGCATTGCTTAACTGGTTGGCGACTGCTGCGGTCCCGTTACGCCCTGCACCGAGTATGATTTCCCTTGTTCCGGATGATGGAATGGCCGGCACACTGGTCCCGTACTGAGCGGATCCAATTTGATTGGTTCCATTGAAGAAGAATTCACCGTCGGCATAGGTCGCATTTGCTTTACGACGGAATGCTCCGACCTGAACATTTCCGCCAAAGTTGACTGAAGGGAAGGTCAGTTCACCTCCTCCGTTGAAGTAGTAGCCCCCGTTCTTGGCCATGCCCAGGACCTGTCCAGCAGTACCGGCGGAATTTCCGAAGTGAAGAATTTTTTCCGGCTGAGTACCAGCTGTTTTGACGGCGACAAACAAAGTGAAGCTTGGATTGCCGGCGAGAATACTTGGCATCGTAGCTGTCATATGTGCTCCGGCATTGCCCAATGTTGAACCGAATGCCAATCCTGGTTTTCCACCGCTGATTACCCGGACGGGTTGCAGGTTGGTGGTTCCCTGGCTCAAGGTGTTGGAACTACCGGATCGGTCCGCCCATGTGCTGGCCTGGCTCTTTCCACCGTTGCTGATAAAGTCGGTATTCGATTCAGCAAGACCGTCCGCGTTAATATCATTTGCATCCAACCACAGAATCATGCCGGGAAGGGAGTCCGAGTAAGGACTCTTTTCGGTAACGGTCACCGAGAAGGTTTTAGATGTTGCAGGGTTATAAATCGCACTTCCGGATTGAGAAACTGTAATGGTTGCGGTTCCGTCACCTTTTGGTTTAAGGCGTGTTCCACCTCCAGTTATTTCAACAATATTTGCATTGGAACTAGAGTATGCCAAGGCGAGTCCAGTTGATGCAAAAGTGCTTGTTTTAGCTGATTTAAGGGCAGGAGCAAATTCAAAATCAGCGTTATCAATAGTGAGGTTGGGGATGGATGTCTGGTTACTATCAGTTACGATTCGCTGACCGGCTTTGGAAAGCGTGATTGTTTTATCCACAGTAGGTGCGGCCTGCCATTGTCCATTTCCAGCCTGAATTGCACTTATTGTGGTACTTCCTGCACCTACAACATGGAGGTATGTGTTGTTTATTATTGTGGCTACATTTGTGTTGGAACTAAAGTAGGAAACGGTAAGGTTCGAAGAAGCGGTGGCAGTCATATTGGTATCACTAGAATCAACAGTTAAGCCAGAAAGATTCTGGTTCCAAGAGATAGTTTGTGCCTGTTGGGTATCATCCAATATTGTTAAAGTACGAGTGGCATCACTAGCTGCGAGGTAGGTCCCATTTCCACCCTGCGTTGCCGTAATAGTAATAGTACCACCTTTTTTAAGGGTAAGAGTATTTCCACTTACTTCACCGACCGTAGTGTCGCTACTGTTAAAACTTACCGAAAGACCGGAAGATGCGGTCGCATTTAGTTCATAGGTTCCCGCACTCAGGTTTGCGTTACTTAAGCTGTTAAAGATAATGGTCTGCGTTACTTTATTAACGGTTAGTGTTTTCTCCACAGTCAGGGCAGGGTTGTAGCTGCCATTTCCGTCCTGAGATGCTCGAATTGTTGTAACACCGGCCCCGGCAATTGTTACTGTGCCATTTGATTCTACGGTGGCACTAGTTCCTGAGACCACGGTAAAGCTAACCGGTAATCCGGATGAAGCTGTTGCATTCAATTCGAAATTTGCAGACTGAACGGTTTTGTCAGGAATGTCGATAAAGGTGATAGTCTGATCCACCCGTGGAGTAGCCGTTACAATGAAAGGCTGGGTTGCAGTTGCTGATAACCATGGAGCCTGTCCACCTTGGGTGGCAGTAATCGTTACCTTACCTACCTTCAATGGAGTGGCAACATTTCCGGAGAAGGAGACAACCGAACTATCATTACTGTCAAAAGTAAACACACTTAGTCCTGAATCGGAACTGACATCAAGGGTGACGGTTTGTCCAACTTGCTTATCTGGTACGGGTTGAAAAGTGAGAACTTGCACACCACCGAAGGCAGGTTTTCCGACTTTATAAGAATGGGAAGAGGGTAGGTTGGAATTCAATCCCCATTTGTGAGCGAGGTAACCCTCGACTTTTTGACGAACACCAGAATTAAGTACACTTCCATAGGCCACAAATTCGGCAATATCACCTGCAAAGTCGTTACCCAATTTAGTTGCGGAATCCGGTGCAACTGGATCTGTTCCAGTACCTTTGTTTACTCCATTGACAAAGATTGCATAATTACCTGCTGACAACTGCATGGTTAAGAGTGCAGAAGCATGAGATGAAACACCCGAATCCATCCATGCACTTCCTTGTCGTTTCAGACCAAACTTACCGGCCGCAGTAGTGGCAAATATATTACTTCCTAATGGTTTTGTTTCGGCCGTCTGGTTGGATGCCTGTTTTAACACCGCAAACACAGTGACAAAGTCATTGCTCGTGCTAATATTAAAACTCTGCGCGGCAGTAAAACGAACCGCACCCATTCCATTAAGGGCATTCGCTGCATAGGTAGGTTTATTTGCATTTGTACCCTGACCGGGGTGATTATTATTCCCTGAGCGGTCAATCCATTGGGTAACATTTGATCCATTGGTCAAAATATCTTCTGTGGTATCACCGTCCAAATTATTCCCATCTACCCAGAGGCGGAGTCCGGGGAAGGAGTCACTTTGCAAATTGTAGTATCCCACTGTTACAGTTTGCGTTACATTATTAGCTGCATTATATCCGGTATTTCCAGCTTGGCTTGCGGTGATAGTTGCGGTTCCCGCAGCACGAATCTTGATTGTCTGATTTGGTGCAGTACCTTGAATTTCTGCGATCAGGCTATCAGAACTGGCAAAGCTAACTGGTAGACCAGAACTGGCAACTGCGGTAGGGGAGAAGTCGAAATCACCCACAGATTTATCTGTAATGGGGGAGAATGAAATCGTCTGATCCGATTTATCAAAAGATGCGGCGATTGTTACAGCAGGTGCAGGAGCATAGCTATTATTTCCCTGCTGGTTGGCAGTGATGGTAACATTACCCGCTGCTTTGACATGGATCCGGTTAAAATCACCGTTTCCTGAACCATACAGTTGACTAATTAAAGTCGAGTTTAATTCTGCTCCATAGAAACGAACATCGTCCAAGAGTCCGTTAAAGTATGCAGAACCATCCGTTCCGATCTTTAGATCATTAGCATTGCTCGTATTGATTGCAGTGGAACCAGATCCATTAGTAGCTGAACCATTAACATAGAGTTTTGCACCGCCAGTGTTTCCACTAGCTGGAATGGTAGCAGCGAGGTGATGCCAAGCTCCATCTGCTAGACCCGTGGTTGAACTCGTTAAGGTGGTTCCGCCCAAATCAAGAACCGCAGCTCCGGAAGAATTAAGAGATAGTTTGAACAGAGTGGCTGTTCCAGCAGCTCCATATTGGAGTATTGGTTTATTGGCAGTAGATGTTTTAAACCATAACGCAATGGTACGACGATCTCCCCCGGTAATTCCTTTGAATCCAGAAGTATATGCGTAAATATTACTTCCATTAAGAGCAAATGCATTACCAAATTTACCTGAGCTGCCAAGTGCAGAAGAAGAGGTCGGAACGACTCCGGTTCGGCTATTGCCTGATGAATCGTTCATGGTTGAACCACTCAGTTCATCCATTTTCCACCATCCCTGTAGACTACTTTGCATGGTTACTGCAAGTTCTGCAACGCTTGCATCACTAAGTGAGTAGGTGACAGGTAATCCTGACGCAACGGTTGCATTCAGGTCGATATACTGATTCACGCCATAGGAAGAAAAGTCCTGTCCCCATGCAATAGTCTGTTCGGTTTTGTTACTCTTGATCAATTGTCCATCCACATAAGTAATCGCATACTTTTGTGAAGCGGCATCGCTTGGGCGCACATAATAAGTACCTGCTGCACTCGAATTGTTAGCGTCTGTAATAACGATTGGCCCGCGAGTCAGGGCAACGGTTTTATGTGAGTGATTGTTTGGTAAGTTCCCCTGTAAGCCCCACTTATGAGCAAGGTAGCCCTCGATGGAGTCTCGATCACTTGAGTTTAATGTAGAATCTACAATTAAAAATTCAGCGATCTCACCTTCAAGGAAATCAGCGTTAGCTTGGTAATTAGTTCCGAGGTAGATTCCGTTGGATAAACTGGAGTTTCCTGTATTAAGACTACTTACTGTAGTACCATTAAGAGTTAGTTGGCTGCTTGAGGAATTGAATAAGGCAGAGAGAGTAAAGAAACCACTAGGTGTATTGAGGTTGGAATTAGCCCAATTGGTTGCCCATAGTTGAAGTTTTCCAGTATTGTTTAATGCAATCAAGCTTCGGTTTGCATTGTTGGTTATTCCATCAAAGAGATAATCTCGACCAGCCCCACCTGTCGTTTTCGCCACTGCAAAAATCGTGTAGGATTGACTGATGTTGAGGGAGGAGGCGGAAAGGCTATCATCAACACCGTCAAAAGATATGGTTGAAAGACCGTTCTGTGTGCCTGAGGAAAGCATAGGCTTTTTGCTAGCTGTAGATTGTGCAGCGTGGACATTGTTTCCACTCTTGTCACTCCATTGGCTAATGGCGTTGGTTGCATGCGTGATTGAGTTTTCATCACTTGCATCCAGCCACAGTGCAAGATTACTGAGACCGGCAGGGTTAGCTGGGATAGCGAGTGAACTGTCATTGTGTTTCCATCCAGAAATTGTGTAGTTAAGATCTGGTATAGATGCCCCCTGGGTAATTGAAAGATCATCCCCAGTTATTGTAAGGGGAGCTTTTGCAATGGACACAGCTTGGCTTACCGGAATTGCGGAGTGTGCAGATGTGTTAGCCGGTGCATGAGCAGTGATTGTAACCGATCCGCCACTCTTAATAATAGCCGTGCTACCATTAATATCGATGATCTCCGGATTGCTTGAGCTGTAACGGAATGCAGCTGGGCTAACCGTTAAGTACGGATGATTACTGGGTAAGCTCGAAGTTAATCCCCATTTTTGGGCCAGATAACCTTCCATTCTTTGCATTTGGTCATCGTCTAGTGGGGCGTTGAAGATTAATAATTCACCCAGTTTTCCTTTCCATGAACGACCTGCAATGTTCCGATCGTTACTAAAACTTGTTGCCCGTGCATTACTGGTAGTTCTGACTGTTAATATAGAAAGTGATGTTGGCTTTGCAGTTACTCTTCCATCGATTGGCACCCCATTTAATCTGGTGTATCCATTGTAAACTTTTGGCTCGCCCCACTGGTGACCCCAAATGTTTCCATCTCCCTGGGTATGCCAATCTGGTTCTACAGTATCTCCGAGCAAATATCTGAGACCGGAACCGGAGACACTTGAATCCTCAGAAACCACCCAAAAGACAGTCCGAATATCAGTGATTGTTGTAAATGCGTGACTTTCGCTGGTTGCGCCACTGTAGCTCATTACCGATAACCCATTTTGAGAATTTGTAACCACGCTCGGAGAACCCACTTTTGTGGCATCATTATCGGCAGGACTTTTATCTGTCCATGTAGAACCGGCACTTGATAAGGAACTTGCATCGAGCCAAAGTTTCATACCGGGGAGAGTGCTTGGGAAATTATCCAAGCTTGTGTCTGTTCCAGTTTTTGTTGCGGTTAAGGTAAAGGGGGCATCACCGTAGGATTTTCCAGATATGGTTTGATTCCAATCGATAACTCTTCTTCCCTTAATTACGTTAAAAGAAAAAGTTCTACTGTCATTTCCATCTGAATTGATTGCAGTAAAGGTAGCGTTAAAGTCTCCAATAAACCCGGTACTTCCCGTAATAACACCGGAGTTATTAATACTCAATCCGGATGCTAGACCGGTTGCAGTCCAACTCGTCGGGTTTCGCGAAGCTGGAACCTGCAGGCTAATCGGTTTACCAGTAGTAAGAATAGCATCGACTGATGGTGCTGACCACATGGCGATTTGAGAAGGTTTGCCCAAGTTTACGCGTTCTTCACTTCCACCAGGTTGGGTAACATACCAATTATTTGTATCCCCACCTCCACCTTCTGCTGTCATGTAGAAGAAATTGTATACAGTTCCTGCAACTAATTCTAAAGTACCACTTCCATCCCATGCCCAGGGGGCCAAACTTTCAGAAGAGGCAAAAATTCCATCATGATTCAAGTCAATATACATTCCACCAGCATCATCATTGCTCCATCGGAATGTATAACTTCCTGTATTTGTGGCAAGGAACGACCCTGAGATTGCAGTCATGAAATTATTACCACCACTGAAAGAGGGGAAATGATTCCAGTTTTGAATATCCACATTTGTGTTCGATAACTGAATGTTGTGAGAATCTCCTGTGTGTGCTAATAAGCCTTTGCTTCCAGTAAATACCCGAGCATTTGAATATGAGTATGTGGCACCATCCAAATTATTTTGACCGGAACTTGGATTTGGCCCCATAAATACTGAGGCGTGAACAGGATGGAACACCACTCCGCTCAGCTCCTCGATTCGTGGTCCGTTGTTGAAGATTGGTGGAACATCTTTGTAAGTATGATTTGCGTCCAAGCTGTCTGCAGCTCCCCATTTATGGGCTAAATACCCTTCAACTTGTTGTTCTTCCTGGCTTGTCAGTTGACGAGTAAATAAAAGAAGCTCTGCTAGGTCTCCTGCAAAATCGTTACTGGAGGAACTCGCTGATTTTCCAAGTTTAATATTGGTCAGTGTGGAACCACTGGCAGCAGATTTTTTGGCAACTTTTGCGGTAAAGGCTGAGTTGGTTGTGCTTGGGATTAATGCCCAAGATGACTCGCTGACCAAGTGTGCATTTGCATCACCTGAATCAACGGCTCTTCGAGTGAGTGCATATATGGAATAACCCCCAGCAGTAGTCCGAACAGAGGAAACATTCAGTATATCTCCATTCCCATCAAAGCGGACTCCGGATTTACTACCAAATGAAGTGCTCGCAATAGCAGGCTGGTTGGTACTGGTTGACTGGCTAATTGTTTGGTTCTCGAGGGACTTGTCAGTCCAATTTGACACCGCAGTGCCATTACTCAGATTATCAACATTTCCATCTCCATTTATATCTGTTGCATCAAGCCATAAGGCAAGACCAGGGATCGAGTATTTATTGATAGAAGTATTGGCTGGCTTGAAGGTCTTTACTGGTCCCCAAACCGTACCAGCAGAGTTGGTAGCTTTGGATGTATAGAAATAATCTGCACCCGTTGTCAGACCAGTGAGTGAGTGAGACAGTACACCTATTCCATGAGAACCGGAAAGGGCATGATTATTGTCCCAATTAGTAGTATCGATTTGGCTGAACTTTAAGTTGTCAATAGCAGCTCTTACATGGCCAGCACCATTATCATTAAAAGTTAGAACATAGTTGGTCCCCGCCTGGCCCATGAAATTAAAGTTTACAAGCTCTTTGTCACCTGGCCCCATGGCCGCGGTGGTCATACTGAACACTTGACTGCCGCCAGCTTTAGTAATGGTTAAAGTCCAAGTACTATCTGCTTCAGTCATGTCAGTAGCATGTCCAATTACAAGAGATTGTAAGTAGAGCGCTTTACCACTGTCTACATTGAAAGTAACATACGGTAAAGCTACACCTCCGTCCATATCCAGTTGCAAAACATCAACGGAAGATGTTGACGGGTCGAGGAAGTTAAAACCACTTCCACCATGAACTTCGAGAACATTGCTAGCTGCAGTCCATGCGAGTGAAATATTTGTAGTTCCACCGTCTGAAACCGTTGCCCCTGATACAGCACTTGAGAGACTACTTCCAAAAGTGCTGGAAAGATCATCGTTACTACTTTGTCCAGTAGCAAAGTCGAGAATGGTAGTTCCCTGTTTTATATCGTCCCCCCAGTAAAAAGTTACATTACTGTCATTTCCATTGGTGAAAGTAAGTTTCGAATTAAGTTTCGCAGATGTCTTGGTAATCTCCGTGGCACCTGGGGTTTCAACAATTGGAGGCCCTAATGTGGTGAAGGTTTTAACATCGGACAAACTTATACCACCCTGATTTTGAACGGAGAATCGGTACTTGTAAGTGGTACCAGCAGAAAGACCGGTTAGGTTGTGAGTAAAGGCCCCGACTGCTTTTTGACCCAAATTAACTGCAGTAGTCGGCAGGTTGGTTTGAACAGGGAAATCATAATCTGCTACTCGGTTACTGAAACCATAAATATGCCAAGTGCTGTTAGTGGTCGGGTCGATAGTGAACTCGGCTTCGCTTCCTGATGCGGTGTAAGAGCAATTAACCAGCAACCCATCCTGAGAGGATGAGCCGTATTGGCTTTGATTGAGCGTTACGGTGGCAGATAATTCTGAGCAAGATAAAATGGCTTCTCTGCCAGATGCTTCCCAAGCTTGATTATAAAGCGTGAAAACATAACTCTTGCCAGGCGTTAGTCCTGAGATCTTTATTTTTTGTGGGTCTCCAGCGTAACGCATACCATTGGAAAGCATGGCTCCAATTTGACCACCCACGGTGGATGCTTGTGAGTTGTGGGTGCTTGTCATTCCGGCAGTGATCTGCCATCCCGTTCCACCGGTTCCGGATGCACCTTCAAAGGTTACTCCGTTGATCGTTTTGTTTGATCCATTGAGACTGACTGCACAGGTATAATTGTGCTCGGCGGAAATTCCTGAATCAGCATCTCCAGTAAGGTGAGACGATGTCCATCCTTCGGCACCAATATATCGGGAAGCATTTAAAGCAGAGGATAAACCCCATTTTGTTGCGAGATAACCCTCTATTTTTTGTCGTTCAAAACTGGACAGGGATCCAGACACAATCAAATGTTCGTAAATGGAACCTTGGAAAGGCGAGCCAGAGCCATTGTTGTGTGCACCAAGAACATAATTCCCTCCGAAAGATGTAGCTGGATGAGTACCGCTTAATGCGTGACCGCCATTAATGAAAAGGTTACTACTCGAGCCATTAAACTTACATGCGTAAATGGATTTACCAATTGGATTTAAACTTGCTGATCTCAGTGCTGCATCACCACTCGGAAATCCAAAACCTTGGGTTGACCATTCTCCAAGACGGTATCGCCCCGTTGAAGAATCGTGAATATATTGATCATTCGTGTTTGCCCCTGAATATTCTGCAACGATAAAGAAAGATAAGGGTTGAGTAAGAGATGGGGCTGATGCGGAAAGAAAATCAGTTGCAAAAGTAATCTTTTTACTCGTTCCGTTGTAAGTTGGTTTTGAACCTGCGGTTGATTGGGTTAGATTAAACCCATTGCCACTTTTATCTCTCCATTCACTCACTGCATTAGAACTGTGGGTAATTGTGGATGAGTCGTTGGCATCCAACCAAAGCCTTAGACCGCTACCAAGAGAGAGTGGGGTAAATGGATCAAATTTACCGTCTGTCAGGCTTTGCTCCGTGTCGTAATATAAAGTTGTTGTTGGTTGTGTATTTCCGTCAAAGGAAACAACGGTTCCGTTCGCCGTGACTGAAGAGCCGGCAACCGAAGAGGCATCCTGTGCGGTAACAGATGGCGGATCCAGTTTGTTACCCGTTTTAAAGGAATAAGCATCCGACCAAGTCGAACCTGCTGAGTTGGTTGAACGAATACGAAATACATAGGATGTGTTTCCGCTCAATCCGTTCATTCCAAGGGTAACTTGTCCCGCACTTTGATTCCCGGAAAGAGAAGTGTTGGCATCCCAACCGGTTGTAGTCGCACCTTTATCCACCGTGCCATAAAAGATATCCATCGATACATTTGCACCTCCAGTTTCTTTTAAGGTAACCGTTGCAGTGGCAGAAGTGGATCCAGAATTTACAGCGAAGAGATCACCATTTCCTTCACCGTATACAGCGGCAGCTTCATTGGCAGTTAGGGCAACTCCATAAATTCGAAAATCATCTAAGTATTCAGCGAATCGTTGTCCGCCTCCCTGGTAATTTCCAATAGCATATATATTGGAACTCCGATCCGCATTCACCGATCCAACAAAATTTCCTTCGTGATAAAATTTACCTGTTGTACCATCGAATGAAACCACCAAATGATTCCAAGACGAAGCCGAAGTCGATGTGGGCAAGTCGTATCCAGAATCGACCCATCCCCAAGTACCAATATTATTGGTTCCATTATTTATGATTACGTGATGATAGTTGGAAGAGTTATCTCTGGTCAAAGTTCGGAACGCCCCTGTTCCGTAAAGTTTCTTGAACCAAAAAGACAATGTAAATGGATTTCCAGAAAGATCAATCGGAGTTGTAACCTGTGCATAAGCCCCCGTGCTTCCTGTAGGAAGGTTCAAGGATGAGGATCCAAATTTTTTCTCACTGGTTGAAAAAGTGGCACCTCCAGCAAGAAGGGCAGCGGAGCCCTTCGTTCCATAATTGGAAGCAGTTGTACCAGAAGTTTCATCGAATTTGAACCAACCAAGAAGATCGGATTCACGAGTGACTGGATAGTTGGTTTCGATGATAGGTTTGGATGCTCCTATTGTGAGCGTTAATGTTTTGCTCGGAGATGAACCGGAAAGATTGGAAGCTATAATGGTTACATTGTGATCGCCAATGGAAGTCGAGTGACCACTTATCTCCCCTGTGTTTGGATTGAGACTAAGCCCTGTAGGGAGTCCGGTAGCAGAGAAACTAGTTGGGTTGTTGAGTCCTTCGATCGTGTATACCAAAGAACTGTTAGTTTCTGCATATACGGATGCAATTTCACTGGCACTAAGGTTGACCCGGTAAATTCTCAAATCATCCAAGTCACCAGAAAAATATTCATGAAATGAATTACTTGTATCGGACCGACCAATGAATTGGGATGTACGATTCTCCACCACAGGTGCGGTTGCGGATGTGGATGATGAGAATAGGGAGCCATTTTTGTAGTAGCGTATTGTGGAGGAGTCTGTTCCTGCATTCTCAAGACTTACCGCAATATGTGTCCAAGCTTTCCATTGCCAAAAACCGGTTCCAGAATCATGGATTTCATCTCCACCCGGAGTACTTCCAAAAAGAGAGCTTAGGTTATTGGGGGAGCCAAGATGAACGGCTAATTTGTAAGTGCCGTCCAAGTTGATCAACCGTGCGTCTGCACGAAAATCATCTGCCTTCACCCAGGAAGTAAAAGTAAATGCACCTCCCAAGGACCAGGTTCCCATTTGTAGGTATTCGCCACTAGGATCATTGGAGTAGGTGCCTGCTGAATTATCCAACGAGATGGCTCCTCCTGATTTTCCTTTAATCCAATTATTTCCACTTGCATTCACTAAAGTGCCATTTCGCTCATACTGTGAATAGTCCATTATTGTTGCACCACTTGCATCATCAAACGGATACCATAATACAAGGTCATTATAACGAGTAGCACTTTGCTTGCGGTACGAGTTGTTTGAATAGCTAAGTGTGGATGTTAAACTTGAATTACTGACCGAGGGTGGGGTGTTGTAAGATTTTGAACCTTCAAGTGCTCCGCTACCAAGTTCAACTGTTCCTTCGGTCAAGTTGAGACTGTAGTTGAATGCGACCCGACCTCCACCGCCTTTTCCGCCGTCATAATTCGATGCCGATGCTGGCGGGGTGGCTCCTTTTGCTGAAATAGTTCCATTATTAATGATTTGTCTGCCTGCTAGTCGGATCGAACCACCGGATCCACCCCCACCAATATTGGCAAGGGAGGTTGAGACTCCACCACCATTGGCAGAAACCGTTGCTCCTGTTAGGATGGTAAGGGTTCCATTACCATCCGCTTCCAGGGAGATTGCACCTCCACCAGCTCCCCCTCCAGATTGGGATGCTGCCCCTCCACCAGAACCGCCAAGTAGATGAGACAGGGTAGGGATGCCATAAGTTTTACCATAGTCAAAGTCATTGGAATTGTATTCGCCAGCGGAGCCATAACCTCCACCGCCACCCACTAGGTTGCCGGAAACTCCCCCCCCTTCGAGTTTACCGCCTCCTGAGCCGCTTCCATTAGTCAGGGCTTTGATTCCACCATTTAGACCGCCAAGTTTTCCTATTCCATGATCAATAGCTGAATAATAGCCAACATATGTGTCCTGTGCATTTCCACCGTTCGCATTGAGGTTCGTGCCCACAGAAAAGTTTCCATTGTTACGGGTCTTGAGAATAAGTGAATTTTCTCCCTGGAGAACAACATTTAATCCGGCTGCAAGGTTGATTGAATCAAATGTAAAGGTGCAAGTTTTATAAGATATTCCATCTGCATCTTCCTTTTGTTCAATGGTACCCACTCCATGGACTCCACTGGTATGATGCCAGTAACCAAAAGTGGTATCAAAAACCAATGTGCCCGAGGATAGGGATAATGAATTGGTTGGTGTTGCACCAGAAATATGTAATGAACCCACATGATAGCCATTCAGGGTAGTAGTACCGAGTACCAAATTGCCATTCGTTTGAATCGATATTCGACCACCGCCACCTTCGGTTGCAGTAAGTCCTTTTCCACCTTTTACTTCGAGGGTTCCCGCAATCGATACGGAACCACCTGAAAGTTTGATTGCACCACCGGAACCACCACCACCACTTTTGGCATGAACCCGTGAAGCATCACCTCCATTGGCTAGAATTTTCGCCCCACTTGTTAATGTGAGAGCACCATCCCCATGAGCAAGCAGTTCAACGGCACCACCTCCAGCACCACCAGGATAGTCGCCACCACCTCCACCGGAACCGCCGATCAGGTTAGTCAGAGCACCATCTCCATATGTGTTAGTAGTGATACCAATAAAGGGATCATTTCCTTTTCCTGCATACCCTGCACCTCCGCCAGCATGTGCCAAATTACTGGGATGGGAGTTGGGGAAGGAGGATTCAAGCCCCCATTTCTTAGCCAGATAGACTTCTACTTTTTGAATCTCAGAATCAGTCAGTGGAGTACTGTAGATAATCAGTTCTCCCAATTTTCCAATCCATTGACGATCAGTTATTGTTCGGTCGTAACCAAATTGGTCGGCATCTGCATTCGAGGTTGTTCGGAGAGCAACTACAGAAAGATTATTTGGATAATTGGTTGTTTCCCCATTGATTGCAGTGCCATTGAGTCTAGTAATTCCATTCTTAACTTGTGCAGCAGTATAGGATCCCCAGAATTTACCATTATTATTATTATGCCAATGAGGATGCTTAGTTGAGTCAGACAATATGTATCTAAATCCTGATCCATTGACACTTGAATCTTGTGATACAACCCAAAATACAGTCCTGACAGTATTGATCATTGAAAATTTATGACGCTGCCCGTTTGCTGTATAATTCATTACCGATAAACCATTTTGGGCATTTGTTACAACGGATGGAGAACCGCCTTTGGATGCGTGATTAGACTTGCCGCTGCTATCAGACCAAGTTGAGTCAGCACTGCCAAGTGAACTTGCATCCAGCCAGAGTTCCAATGAATTAATTGCACTCGGGCCAAAATTTGGACTGTAAGCAGACCCTGCACCCGGTCCGTTTCCGCTAGTTGCAGTGGTTCCTCCATTGTAGCCGCCAAGTTTTCCAATCCCGCCTGTATTGGGTCCTTCCGTACCGGCTCCTCCGTTTGCGTTGATAGTGGATCCAAGGGTTAAATCACCATTATTTCTCGTCTGTAAGGAGAGCGGATTAGTACCAACTAAATTAACCACCACGCCGGATCCGATACTAATATTATCAGCTGTGAATTTTGAAACTTTGTAATTGTAGGTTTTTCCGTTGAGCGAATAAGTTTTATTCTCGTATTCACCGAGCATGTAAGAGCCATCGGTGTGTGCGATTTCTGCTTTGTCTGTATCAATCGTAAGTGTGCCAGAAGTAAAGGCCAGGGCACTAACCTGAGGACGAACAATGCGTACGGTACCATCCTGACCGGGACGACTGCCTTTGAGGATACCCCATTTATGAGCGAGGTAACCTTCGGTTTTACGGCGTTCGCTTGTCGAAGTTAGTGCTAAGACTTCCATAATCTTTCCTGTCCATGTGGGCTGACTGGTACTTGAATCCCATTTTAAGCCGATACGGTCGATTTTTAAATTACCACTTATACTTCCTTGACTTGATACTTCCGCACCATTGAGTCTAAGCTTAGCAGTCCCTGAGTTTAAGCTGAATTCGAGCAACTGAGATGAAGAGGATGAGTAAGCACTTATAGCGACATTATCGATTGTACTTGAGGAGTTGAATGTCCAGTATAAATTTTGGTTTGAATTTAGAAATAAGGCACGGTCGGTACCATTATTGGCAAATAAATACCCGTAACCTTGTAAAACCACGAAGATATTCAAGTTTGGATGACTGATATCATTGGTGAGTGTAAAACCGTCATTTGTTCCATCAAATTGTAAGCCACTGGATGTGAGTACAGGTTGGTTTGCGGAAGTGGATTGAGTCGCGTGATTGTTGTTACCGCTTTTATCACTCCATTGGCTTACGGCATTGGAGGAGTGGGTAATCGATGAGCTATCCGCTGCATCTAACCAAAGAGTAAGACCATCTACATCCTTCGAAAATAACCCTGCAGGTGAAGCTTTTCCACCCGAGTTTGCAGTTATATTTTCATTAGTGACGCTATGGTGGTTTAAAAATGTGGTGGTTCCTTCAATGAAGACTCGTCCACCGCCTCCGGCTGCGGGGCCGACCCCACCTCCGTCCGTTGATTGTGAATTTCCTCCACTCGAGACAAAAGATGCCCCTGGTCCGCCATCCGCAGTAATGGAAACGCCAGCATTAATGACTAGGTTATTACCCTTTAAATAAACTGCTCCTCCGGAACCACTACCGCCAGCCAATGACGCATCATTAACGGGTGCCGTTCCTCCAATTCCACCATTTGCAATAATATTACCATCAATGGTCAGGGTTCCAGAAGCCACAATTTTGATTGCACCCCCACCAGCTCCACCGGCACGGTTTTGTCCGGCACCTCCTCCGGAACCACCAAGAAAAGCATCCATTGCCAAAGTTCCATAAACACCTCCTGAGATTGAGTGAGCTCCCTGTGAGTCTGTACCCCCATTTCCTTCGGGGCGTCCTCCAGATCCTCCATAACTACCACCACCCGGAGCATTTCCGGCCACTAATCCACTTCCGGTAAGAGTTCCGCCTTTATACCGGGAGCCACCAGAATTAAAAGGACTTGTACCCACTAAATGGGCAGGGCCACTTCCATGTGCGTAGCTCAAATCACCATTTCCATTATTATAAATGGAGGATGCCTCGCTTGCTGAAAGCACAATCCCGTAAACCCTAAAATCATCCAGGTACTGGGCAAATCTTTGATCGTTGCCACTGTAACTACCAATATCTCTAATGTTATTCCCTTTGGATCCAGTGAGTTGCCCCACGAAAGTGCCATCGATGTAAAACTTTGTGTAGGTCCCGTCAAAAGTGGCAACCAAGTGCTGCCATGTGCCAGCAGATGCACTAGCGGGCAGGTCATAACCTGAATCAACCCAGCCGGAGTGCGTACCCAAGCTATCGTTGTTTTGTGCGAGGATAACCTGGTGGTTGGCATTACTGCCCCGGGTCAAGGTTCTCCACCTGCCAACAGGTGCATACAGATCACGAAACCATGTGGAAAGAGAGTAGTCGTTCGATGAATTATTAGGACCGACATAAATGGGTGTATTTACTTGAGCACAGGCCCTGGTACTGGCCGTTGGGATATGAAGGGAAGAAGTACCCTGCTTTACAACAGCAGTAGAAAAGACCGCTCCAGATACTAATGTTGCATCCGAGCCAGCGGTTCCCAAATTTTTTGCGATACTTCCTGACGATGCATCAAAGGGGAACCATCCAAGCAGATCCTGAGCACGAACAGGGGAGATACCTCCCCCAAAACCTCCACCTAGCTGACCGGAGTTTTGAATTTGCGGTCCAATGGTGGATGCATGATTTCCATTGGCAGTTATATTTGCACTAATGGTGGCATCTCCAGCTATATCCATATGGATTGGATTTTCTCCGGTTAGCTTTACATTTACACCATCGCCAATTACCAAGCGGTCGAATGAAAATTTCGCCACTTTGTACTGAACGGTATTTTGATTGGCATCGGTCCAGGAAAGTGTTTCTAAAACCCCGTTTCCTTTCGTCCCATCACTGGCACTCCAATATGGAGTTGGACCACTGGTATTAAATGTTAATGTACCGGAACTAAGGTCAATGGCACTTTCAGAAACGAAAGAAGCGGTCGCGTCTGACCAGTCTGTACCCTGTGAATTACTTGCTTTAATCCTGTAATGGTAAGTATTTCCTTTTACCAAGTTGGTTAAATCAACACTGTTTTCGAAAAGAGATTTGGGATCGCTGATGGAAGAAACTTTATAAGTATGGGTATTAGCTAGGGTTCCACTTAAACCCCATTTATTGGCCAGGTAACCTTCCACCTTATCTGCCTCCTCATCGGTCAGGGAGGTGGAGAAGCACATCGCTTCGGCAAGGTCCATATCCATACTCCATCCTGTGATATCTCCAATCTTCCAGTTTGAATGTGGGCCCAGATTATTATCATTTACCACGATTCGTAAAATCATGTAGGCGTTAATGGTTTCCAAATTAAAATTGCTGGAAGAAATGGAATCTCCGTCTTTCCAAACCTTTGCAGGATATTTATTGCTATGGAAATATTTCTGATTTCGCTCAAACAGGTAATTACTCTCTCTCGAGGCTCCATTCCCGATTATTCCTCCATAATCACTCCAATTTTCACTTGGACTGCGGACAACATAGAAATGTTCTTTCACTTTGAATGTTCCATTTATATTCATTTCCTCATCACCTGTACCACCATTCGCAGCCCCGCTTCGAAATTGAACGACTGGCATACCATTGGGTCCATCGGTTGAACTAAAGGCTGGGTCTCCGGTTGAAGTAGTGGCATGCCTACCATTGCCACTTTTATCATTCCAGGTGGTTACATTGGCAGAACTCAGGGATAGGGTGGAGGAATCACTGGCATCATACCAAAGTGCAAATTTGGGTGCGATTTTACCAATATTTACCTCATTGTCCCAGGTATTTGCATTTTCACCACCATCACTTGAACCCCAATATAAAGTCAGATCGATACCGGTCCGTGTATCTTCATAAGGTCCAATGTTTGCCCACGGATGATCTAGTGGAAGATTACTCACCAAGCCCCACTTATGAGCTAGGTATCCTTCGGCATTTTGCCTGACTTGATCGGACATGGTTCCACGTACGACCATCATTTCGCCAAGCGTCCATTCCGTTCCGTCTGAGCTTCCTCCCGTACGTCCGATGTCTGGGAATTTGAATGCGCCACCGATATTAGTTACACTAGTCCGTGGTTTATTAAATACACTCGTACCATTATTAAAGATAATTTGCCTACCTTTGGTAACCGAGAAATCGTAGCACAGCATGAATGGTACATTTGCATCTGCGACTTTTACTTGATGACGCCCACCATCAAAGCGCCAATAGGTATATGCATTACTCCAAGGTAAGTGGTCGCCCCATCCAAAGTTAAACGGAAAATTACTTCTTCTTACTGTATCAAACTGTCCAACCAGCATGACCACAACATCGGAGATAGAACCACTGGCTGCTCCATTTGAACCGGCAGGATTCCAATTTGCATTTCCTTTTTTTGCAATGATATGCTCCATGTTACTATTACTTCTTTTATCAAATGTAATCGCGTTTAATCCGTTGATCGAAGCACCGGTATCAGGTTTGTTCGTTGCGTGTCCGTGTAGCTTGACGGTCGAGTCAATTTTATCGGTCCAGGTGGACACTTCGTTTGTACCTGATACTTTGGTGATACTGTTTGCATCTGCACCGTCTACCCAAAGAGTAATTCCAGGAAACTCACTTGCACTTAGTGTTCGTGGAGCGAAATTGACTGTACCGGTTCCAAAATTGGCAATCTTTGCAATTAGCTTCGCACTGGTACCTGTCGCATTTTGAACCGGACCATTTCCTGCAATTGGATTGGTTGATGTCTGCGTGGTAAAACTTTTCGATGAGTTTGCCCATGCATCTCCTCCACTGTGGGTTGCACGTGCCCGGTAGTAATAAGTGTTTCCGGGCGACAAGTCGCCAATTTGAATCGAGAAGACACCGCTTTGTTGGTTACCAATGTTTTTAACCGTGGTCCATGCATTGGGATCATTTGCCCCATCAGTCGTTCCATAATAAATCTTTACTTCAGGAGGGAGACCGCCAGAATTAGTCACATTGCCTTCAAAATTAGCATAGGAAGGTCCTACCGCATTAGCTGCTAAAGTAGCAATCGTTGGAGCCAATGGATTAATAGTAATGCTGAGTGAGATCGCATCGGCTGCGAGTCCATCCACATTACCCAACCGGTCATTGAGAGAGTCTGAGTCAGTAATGTCTCCATCATCGTCCGAATAATCAACTACAAGGGTAGCCTGAAAAGAACCTGCTTGGGTGGGAGTTCCACTTACTGCTCCGGTAGCGGGTACAAAAGTCAAACCGTCAGGTAAGTTAAGTATTGTATATCCGGATGGACTGTCTGATGCCGTTAGGTTGTAGGAAAAACTTTGTCCGTAGGTGCCATCCACATAGAGAGGGGAGGTAATAATTCTAGGTCCGGTGACAGATCCGTAACTAACCAATTTTGTACCTGAGCTTTTTTGATTATCGAATTCCGCTTTGATCCAATCAGCTGAACGAGCGACCGAAGAGTGTCTCATTTCATCCAATTGACCATCCCAAAAATATTGCCCGGTCGGGTTTTCATTCGCTCCCGCTCCGATTCTTAATCCGTAGAGCTCGTTTTTATGATACAGAGGATTACCAGTAACTGACACCGGGGTTCCTCCATTAAGATAAATTTTCTTGCTCGAACCATCGAAGGATACAGTGACATGATGCCATGCATCATTGGAGTGACTAACAATGGGCGAAGTGTGCCAAGAACCTGCGCTCACTCCTTTTCCAGTCCAAAACCTAAAGTTTCCACTTTCCGAATAAAGCATATACCCATGGGTCAATCCACCACCATCATCTTTACGGGCACAGAATGGTGTGCGGTAACCAGTACCGGCACTTCCATCTCTTTTTGCCCAAATCGACATCGTAAAATTCTCGGTGTTAATGGTTTCAGAAAAAGCGATATCCGCAAATTCGGTACCAGTAAAGTTGGCTGCTTTGCCAACTTGTCCGGAATTACTTACTCCTACGGAATTGCGGGTGGCATGGTTGGAGTTTGGGGAGGAATCTGCAAAGAGGGTTGAATCTGAAGTAAAGTGCCAAGCCCCTCCAAAATTTTCTGACCAAACTGGATCATCTGTTGCATAATCAGGAGTAGTTTCTGTTCCTAATTTTCCCCAAGCAGCGGTGATTACAGTATTTGTTCCAGAAATGGAAGGCACTTTTACCCAAATATTAGAAGTGCCAGTTACATTCCAATCCGCAATTTCATAGGGCAGTTCTTTTCCGTTAGATGCAAAAAAGCGGAGGTCTCCACCGTCTCTAATTCCATCCGCATCTGAATCTAAAAATGAATTATATGCAAAGCCACTGATCGAACTTTCGTTTAAATCTACGAGTACAGGAAATTCATTTAAAGTGGAAGATCCTGTATATCCAGATAGAGTAAGGTTCATACGAAAGGGGAAGGATGCAGGGTCACTAATTACAATAGTGTATACAAAACTGTCCGTTTCAGTACCCCCTCCAGCGGTTGTACCAGTTGCAGTGACTGTAAAGGTTTGTGATCCGGTCACGCTGGTGGAGCCACTTATCTCACCGGTAGCTGAATTAATTGATAACCCGGGAGGTAGACCCGTTGCCACAAAGGTACCGCTTCCAGAAAAACCAACGGTGTAAGACATCGCAGTATCCTTTTTGGCAAATACTTTTGTCCCGACATCATCATTCAAACTTGGTGGACCCACGAGGGTGCCAAAGTTTAAATAACTGGAGTTTGGTTTTTGGTTGTTAAAACTGGCAGAAATCCATGAGGACGAACGACCCACTGTTGAAAAGGTAGCCTCGTCAAATACTGCATCCGGACCACCGTCGAGGGAGCCACGCCCCAGGGAGAGTCCAGTTACAAAATCTTTGCCTAGGAAATACCATTTATTCGCTGTTCCATCCTGAACACCATCCACATAGAGGTTCATTTTTCCATCCTTGATGGATAGGGTTAGCATTTGCCAATTTCCCGTACCCACATTGTCATTGGGATCAGTTAATCCAGCAAAGGATCCACCAGGTTGATTAAAACGATAGGGGTGGTTTTCGTCAAGCGATCCACTCGTACCCCACTTGTGAGCAAGTTGTCCTTCAATGACTGCGATTTCATTATCATTCAGAGGTTGGTTGTAGATTAACAACTCGGCCAATTCACCGGCCCAGGTGCGGCCTGCATTATTCCGGTCATTAGAGAAGTTATTAGCCTGCACATTACCCAATGTACGAAGGGAGACCACAGATAAGGAACTGGGCATTCCGGTTGATGTGCCATTCACTGTTGAACCATTCACTTTTAGAAGACCATTTTTCACATTCGTATGTGCATGGGAGGAATGAAAGAAAGTATTACCATTCGTGTGAAAGTGATAAGTACTTGTATCCCCCAGAATAAACCGTTGGTCAGATGTGTCATTTCTGGCGAGCATTAAGAACACCGTTCTTATATCACTGATTCTTGTAAAAGAATGATATTCGGAATTACTGCCATTATAATCTATAACCGCTTTGCCATTGTAGGCGTTTGTCCGAAGGGTAGGGGAACCTGTTTTGGTCGCATGGTTGTTATTTCCACTTAAATCAGACCATGTGCTCCCGATACTGCTCAGGCTAGATGCATCGAGCCAAAGTTTAAGACCGGAAATCGTGGAAAAATCAAAACTCGAATTAACCAGGGTGCTTGGGGGAGATGAAGTTGAGCTTTCCAGGCGAAGTACATAATTCGGATCGTTGTTGTACTGCACACCGAACCAGTCTTTTTCATCTGCTGGGTTACTTGGGGTTTTTGCCCAAATTGTGTAGGTTCCTTCCTTTGCCTTGATCGCACCATTTAGGGCATTGGAAAGAAATCCGTTTTCAGCGGAAGCTGTTGTGGAGTAAGCTGTTCCGGTTAGGCCGGAACTAGTTAAAGTCGGGGCATTAATTGCAGATAAATCGTTACCCGAAGGGCTGGAGTCTTTTGCCGGGCCGGTACTTTGTTCGAGGTGATAAACGCCAAAATAGTCATTCCATGCACTTCCATTGTTCGCGTAGCTCGGAAGTCCAGCACTTGGATTTCCCCAAAACATGGTGACATTCGCATCCGATTTTAAGGTGGGTGTACGAACCCATATCTGGGATTCCCCGTCGGTATTCCAATTTGCAATTTCAAAAAACAGTTCCTGTCCATCTTTATCTATGAAGCGAAGATCACCCCCATTGGCTGAACATTGAGAATACCGAAAACCCTTGGATCCAGGACCGGTTGAGTTATCCTCGGATAACCTGACCAACATATTCCAGTCTTTCAGAGGAGTACCTCCATTAAAGTCAGTGGTAAAAGAAAGAGAGTAGTCCCAATTTGTAAAATCAGCAACAGTTAGAGATACATCCTGAACATTAGAACCCAGGGTGTTAACTGCCCGAACCTGGAAATTGTATGTTCCAGAAGTAGGTGGCGTACCGGTAACCAAACCTGAGGTCGACCCAACCGATAGCCAACTAGGGGCATTGAGGAGGGAGTAGGTTATGGAAGAATTATAACCGGTCAGACCATGGGCTGGATTTGCGGATATTTGATAGGATACCGATCTGCCATTGGAACCGGAAAGTGTGGATGGACTGGTTAAAGCAAATTTGGGTGCTCCGATATCGCCTGCACGATCATTATGAATAGCGGACACCTCATCGGCGGTAAGGACGCCACGATAAAATCGAACATCATCAACTTTTGCCCGAGTCGCAACTGAACCGAAAGGATCGGGGTCACCCAGAATTAACTTGATTGCTGAGTCAGTTACTGAACCGCTTTGACTAGCGGTTCCAATTTGATTCCCATCGATATAAATCTTTTTGTTTCCACTTCCAAAAGTAACGGAGAGGTGATGCCAGTCACCATCATCAATCGTGGTGGGTTGCGTAAATTGACCGCCTGCACCAGTCAAATCGAGAGTGATGTCATTTTGACCATTGGCACCTCGTTCAATCGCCCATCCGCCTACCGTTGGTGCTGTCGATTTATGAGCATGCCCAGAAGGTAGCACGCTGGTCAAAGACCATTTATGTGCTAAGTTTCCTTCAATTAAAATCCGTTCTGCATCCGTCATTATATCGTTAAAGATAATGAATTCAGATAAATTGAACTTAGCTGAATTACCTCCGTCTTTTCTGCCGCCGATACTGACCGGATGACTAGAAGATCCAATATTTCCAGTATCGCTTTGGCTAATTACTTCGGTACCGTTCAAATATAGTTTTCGGGTGCCTCCACCAAAACGGAGATTTAAAATCATTGGATCATGTACTTTATTGGAATGGCTTGTATTGATTTCCGGGGTATCTCCACCCGATGTACCGTTGACCCGGAAACGATAAGCGGCTGGGTTTTGGTCAGGCCTCCGTGCCAAGAAATGCCAGGATGTATTGGAACTGGTTCCATTATTAGTGGCATTTGTCTTACCAAACCAGATCCGCCAGGTATCTGCGGCCAATTCATCCATCACCGCAAAGACTTCCAATTCGGACCACGCATCAAAGCTTTCATTACTATCATCGAGTAACATGGTACTATAATCAAATCTCATCGTGGGTTTAGAGCTAAGATCAGAACTTTTCCAGTATGGGCCTTTACCAACAATTTTCCTTGCGTGATGTCCATTACCACTCCGGTCATACCATAACATAACTGCCTGACCGTCACCTGGTGGTGATATTCCTTCGTTGGTTGAAAGATGCTGTGGATAGGTTGCATCCAACCAGGTCATCAATTTTCCATAATTTGCAGGGGAATAATCATCCTTGGCGATTAAGGACTGACCGGGGTCCGATGGCCAGCCTTTGACCCACATGGAAACGGAAAAATTGGAGTCCCCGTCAAAAGTATCTTCTGTTCCTCCGGTGGATACGGTGGCAAATGCACCGTTTGTTAAATCAAAGGCACGCCCATTATTTGAAAAAGTATCCGTGGTAAAGGGTGAGTTACCTGTAACAGGAATTACTTCTTTGTATGGGTGAGCGTTAGGTAAACTGCTAGTCAGGTTCCAACGATGGGCAAGATAACCCTCAATCTTTTCCCGATCGGATGTTGAAAGGGCAGTGTCAAAAATGAGAACTTCTGAAACTTTGGAATTTCCGTAAGTGCTGCTAATTGAGCCAATTCGCAGTTCGCTGTTTTGATTGGCAGCTGTACCCGTTGGCCCAGAGTTTAGGAACGCAGAACCATTAAGTGTTCCGGTGGTAACAGACCCGTCCCAAATTGCTCCGATAACTACCGGGGTATTAATGGCGCCTGGTGTCCAATTATTATTTGCCTCCGCACCGGATCCACTAAACCCGTTCTGTTGAATGATCCATCTTGGTGTGGCAAGAGCAGAGTTTGCTCCGTTATGTGTGAGTAGTCCAAGGGCAAAGGTTCCGCTACCCCCGATACCACCCCCTTTACCTACAAAAGTTGAACATCTTCCTCCGCCGGATTGGTGAAATGTATTTGCTCCGCCCTGACCAACCACAAATACCGTCCAGGTGTCTCCTCCTGTTCGTGAGTCCAAATCGGTAGATCCTAAAGTTGGGCTCCCATCATTCCGGTTTAAGGAGTCATTCGTTCCATCAAAGGATAGGGTGGGCATGGAATTCAATCCATTTGTGCTGAATGTGGGTTTGCTCGCTGCCGTGCCCTGTGTGACATGTTTATTATTTCCACTTTTATCACTCCATTGACTTACTGCATTGGAGGAATGTGTGACACTGCTTTCATCTTTGGCATCAAGCCAAAGTTCCAAATCACTTAAGTCACTTGGTTTGAAACTAAATTTTGCCTCCCCATGATTATTATTACCCGAAGAATCTAATAGATTACCATCCAGTTTCCACCATCCAGTCAGTTTGGCATTGGCTACCGGAGCGTCCCTAAAAGCACTGGTCACCGTGGTGAAGCTCATGGTGGATGCTGACCAGATATCGCCTTTCCAATTGGATGCAAAAGCTCTGAAATAATATGTGTTACCACTGCTCAATCCACTTGTAATTGAGCTTCGAATGGTCCCATCCTGAGCATTGGTTATGGTGAAATTGGAATCCCATGAGGCAGGATTTGTCCCTCCATCATTATCACCCCAGTGTATTACCACTGTGGTTGCTGCATTTCCATTACTGGTCAGGGCAACCTGTAAGTCTGCCGAGGATGTGGTCAGGTTGGCAGTAGATTGAGTGCCCAGGGTAGGAGCAGAAACATTGGTGGGAGTGGTGAAGGATTGAACCGCACTCCATGAAGTGCGTGAAGTGGGAACATTGGAACGATAAGCATGATTTCCCGGAAGTTTATTTTCCAACCCCCATTTATGGGCAAGGTAACCTTCCAGTTTTTCCCGGTTTGTGTTGGAAAGGGCGGTGGAAACACCAATCATTTCTCCTACAAAACCGTCAGGTCTTTGATCTGTTCCTCTGTTCGCGAAAATTAAAAGTTTGTTACTTTGATTGGGTACAGCTGTGTATGCGGTTGTTCCTAAACTCGAACCATTAAGAAATACCTCCAATAAATTAGTTGAATCCTTGAAAACAAATTCGTAAATACTGGGCCCGTGCTTTGCGGAGGTTGCAAAAGTCTTAGCAGTACCCATGTCAGTGGGTGTAAACCTGATTTTAAATGCAGAAGTATCTCCTGTGTCTATCTGAAAGCTGGGTTGAGCTGTTGATTGCCTAATACAAAAAATCGAATCATTAACATGGTTAATGGCATCAATCCCGGCAACCATGAGGAAGGAAAAATCATTTCCTGTCGGGTAGCCAGTTGCAGATTCCAAATATTCATCACCATCAAAATCAATCACATTTTTACCGTCCAACGAACGGGTTCCTGTACTTGGGTCGCCAACACTTTGAAGCTGGAATCCATTTCCACTTTTATCGTTCCATGATGTTACTGTATTTGAATACTGAGAGACGCTGGCCGTGTCACTTGCATCGAGCCAAAGTTTTAAATTAGCCCCCATAATTCCCTTCGCATTCGATTTATTGGTACTGCGAAGACGGTAATAATAAGTTTCGCCAACACTAAGGTCGCTGATCGTTGTACCATAAAAACCTTCCATTCCTGAACCTACCCGGACAGCACTTGTTTCTAAAGAAGCAGACTCTTGAAAGGAGCTACTCCAGGCAAGAGGTTGAGTAGATTTGTATGGGTGTGCATTGGGTAGACTGGATGTAAGCCCCCATTTATGGGCAAGGTAGCCTTCAATGTTTTGCCTTTCTGTTGTGGGAATAGCACCTAGTCCAATCATCTCGGCAACGAAACCATCTGGTGCTGCACTTTTCCCTCGGTTTGTAAATACGGTTAGTTTATTTCCTTGATTTGGAGAAGCGGTGTAGGCCGTGGTTCCAAGGCTTGTACCATTTTGAAAGACCTCGAGCAGATTAGTCGCATCATTAAAAATAAATTCGTAAATACTCGGGCCGTGCTGCGCCGAGGAGGCGAAAGTTTTACCTGTGCCCATGCCAGTTTGCCAAAAGCGAATTTTAAACGCGGATGCGTTTTCTGCGTCTATCTGAAAACTGGGGTCGCCTGCTTCCTGTCTGATTGCAAAAATTGAATCGTTCGCATTATTAATGGCATCAATCCCGGCAACCATAAAAAAGGAAAAATCAACCCCGGTGGCATAAACAGCAGAGGTTTCAAAATAGTCATCACCATCAAAATCAATTACATTTTTTCCGTTATGATTGCGAGCGGCGGTGCTTGGGTTTCCCTGACTGAGTAAGTGATTATCGTTTCCACTTTTATCTTTCCACCCTGCCACAGTCCCAGTTGCAGTCGTGGTGAAATTAGAATCTGCAAATAGCGAAGTGTTATCATCTGCCGCCAGCCAAATTTTTAAACTGGAAGAAGAGTTGGGTAGATAATTTTGGTAACTGTAGGAGGAACCGGATTGTAAATTATTGAGGTCACTGTATTGAGTATTCACTCGAGTGGAATTTGAGCTCCAAAAGAGATCGACGATGTTTTCCTCGCCACCGGAATGAGAGATTTCTCCTACCACAACCGCGTGATCTGATGAGGGAGAAAGGGTAGGGAAGGCGAAAAGTGGATCCGAAGCCGGGCTTTTGTATTGAAGGATTGTGCTTGCTCTCATACCGGAAGAGTTTCGGGCAACGACTATGATCTTCCGGTCTCCTCCCACTGTTGGTGTTCCGGAAATCTCTCCGGTTGAAGAATTAATGCTTAACCCAGGAGTCAGGTTAATTGCTTCATAAACTGGACTGGCAATATTTGCAGAAACTGTAGTCGAAAGTGCAGAGCCGGAAGTACCATTAATATCAGCTACGGAATTGAAATCGCCCACCTTGTTTAAGTCACCATTTCCATTATTGTAAAGCTCTGCCACTTGGGTGGAGGATAGACCTGCATTATAAACCCGAACATCATCGAGTTTAATCTTGGTATGTTTCGAAGCTGCTACTCCACCAGCAGAGGAATTCATATCGATCGCACCGAAAACAAGGGATGCTCCGGTTGAAGAAATATTTCCCGTTGCTTGCCCAGAGCTAACTTCTGTCCCATCGAGATAAAGTTTCCTGGTTCCACCATCATAAGTGGATACTACATGGTGCCAGGCATTATCCGTGGTCGGAGATACAGTCGAACTCCCAGACTTAAGATTTCCCACTTCATCTAGGTTGGCAGCCAAGTCGTTGCCAATGCCGGCACCAAGCAACCATCCATCAACCGGTTTACCTGAATGAGTGGCTGGCAATTGGTTAACCATTCCATATTTGAGGGCAAGAAATCCCTCGATATGCTCGCGGTCAGCATTGGATAAGGAGTTACGATAGATCAGAATATCCCCATATCTTTGATCGTTACCCAGGTTAATTGCAGATCCTGTACTGGAACCCAGATCATTTTTAGCATTTGTTTTTGTACTGGCTGAAACCCCGTTTCCATAAAGTTTAATCGTTTTGGATGGACCATCATAAGTTAAAGTCAAAATCTTAGTGGAGCTTCGGGCATCTAATATTGAATTGTAAGCTCGATCCTGACCACCACCGTTGTCCGCGTGCCTGGGGAAATAGCATCCACTACCCTGATTCGCACCGACATTCATTTTTTGAATTCTGAACCCATGACCACTATTGGGATCCCCTTTCCACAGTAAATATTCCCAGTTACTGGTATCCAGCCAATCGAAAACCATAAAGAAGGTCATTGAATTCCATCCGTCAATAATTTGGCCACCACTGGTCGAAAAATTCCCCAAATCGGTATTCACTCCCGGATAATCTGAATTTAATGCAGATCCTTCAAATTTCGGAGAACCCGTGGAGGTGAATACGATCCCATTTCCACTTTTATCAGCCCAGTATTTAACAAGGTCTCCAGAAGATGGTGAACCAATTGCACCAGCGGAAGTTCCCTTGTCCATGGTGCTTGTATCCGAGGCATCTAGCCAAAGTTTAAGCGAAGGGACATCATTTGGACTGGGGACAGATGCACCTTTGGATACTATAGGCTGTCCAAATTGTTTGGGCCAACCCTTAACCCAGGCAGAAACAGATAATGCAGAACCACCATCAAATGAATCTTCACTACCACCAGTTATTACTTCAATATGCCCATCTGAAAGATCCACTGCCTTTCCACTCCCAAATGGAGTATCCGATATGTAACTTGGAGAACCGCTTGCGGTAACGGGGTGTCCTAAGCTGTAGTCGTGTGAAGAAGGAAGCGACCCATTTAAGCCCCACTTGTGTGCAAGGTACCCTTCAACTTTTTGACGGTCTGTGTCGGACAGTTTTGAGCTAAAGGAAAGAACCTCTCCAACGACACCATTCCAATTACGACCTCCGTTTGTTCTATCGCTTCCAATTTGATAACCACTCACAGAAATAGCCGAGTTTGCGGATACAGAAACAATAAATTTGGATGACATCGTGTCGAGAACACCGGTTATGGCGGAGCTCGAACCGTTTAGATAAAAGTTATTAAACCAATTTGTGCTGAATAGATTGCTACTCCCTGAATGGCCTATGATTCCTATGTCGCCATTTACATTTGCGGTTCCTGTAAATAAGCCATCGTAGCTATTAAAAGTAGAACCTCCGTCCCATCTGGCAACGATGTAAAGATCCTGCCAGTTTGCACTGGATGGGGAAGAACTGCTAATTACTTTGCCTGAACCCAAAGCTATTGTGTTCATACCATTGATCTGCTTCGTACCAGTCATGGGCTTTGCGCTTTGCGTAGATTGTGTGGCATGGTAATTATTTCCACTTTTATCATCCCACTGGCTGACGGCGTTAGAGGCTTGGGTGATAGTGGAAGAGTCGGAAGCATCCAACCAAAGTTCTATATTCGAAATTTCTGAAGGAGAGAATAATTTCTTAGCACTTCCGTGTCTATTTTTACCAGACACATCATTGGCATTACTTGCATCAAAATTCCATCTACCTTGCAAATCTGCTTTTCCGACAGGGGCAGAGGGATTCAAAATGCCAAGCTCCCTGCTGACAACTGTTCCGCCTGCATTTGATGCCAATGCACGAAAATAGTAAATTTTGTCTAGATTTGGAATGTTGATGGTAGTCGAAAAACTACCCGGTGCCTGGTTGGTGGAAATAATAACCTCATTATCCCAAGCTACCGAAGGTGTTGGGGAAGTTCCACGATCTTCATCACCCCAAACGATCTTAATCGTTGGGTTCTCACCGCCGTTCTGTAAAAGTTGACCGGTAAGTGTGGCAGTGTTCCTAGTGGGTTGAGAAACACTCATTTGACCTAATCCAACCTGAACAATTGTCTGTGCAGATAGCAAACTGGTTGAACAAATAAAAAAGAAAATGGGAAAAAATCTTAATTGTTGCATAAATTTTTGGTTAAGGAAGGTTTTTAAATAAAAAAGGAAGTAGAAGGTCTTTTCTAACTTATC
>JAOHKZ010000011.1 GCA_028101545.1 Opitutales bacterium
TACTAAAGAGTTCATCATAAAAGATGTCTATTAATGATATAATTCCACTCGACGCACTTTTTGGTGACGACAATTTAGGCAACAAAAAAAAGAAAAAAAAAGTCGACTTCATTGCCCTTTCTTCTCCTTTAATGCGAATCCCAAGGATGGATATCCTCGTGGCGCGAGATTTAATTGATATTGGATGTAAGGAATTGTATGAAATTCAGGGACGCTCAGCGGAAAGTTTATTTGAGGAAATTAAAAAAATAAGACCCAATACGCCATTATACAGATTAGCATACCTAAGAATGGCAATTTATTTTTCGGAAAATGAAGATGCCGACCCAAATATGCTCCATCCAAACTTATGGGAGGAATAAGTTAAATAATTATTTTTTATGAGTTGTAAGACTGGAAAGCGCACGCTTTGCTTGCCAGACCATGAATAAACCCCAGGCAGTAAAGGTTAAACCGTTGAGCATAATGAGCAGGGATTGATTATTTTGAAATCCGACTCCAAAAAGAACGGCACCAACGACAGTGAAAGTCCACCCAAACAACACTCTGCCTTTTGCAATTCGACGAAAGTGAGAAACTTTATTAGCTTTTTGTTCGTCCGATAGATTACTCATTTTTAATTAAATCCCAAGTCTTCATCCTGCTTGCCACCAAGTGCCTTCTTAATTAGGTCAAGACGATCATTTTCACGAGTCAAGTCATCAAGCAACATATTTGCTCTCTTCGTTAAATTCTGCACTTCAAGCATAGCTTGCTTTCTTAATGTATGCTTGCAAAGAGTATATACAGTTAGATCCACAAATGCCACATCATCGTCTAGAGGATTAAGGAAATCAAACATTTCTTGCGTAACTTCACCACCAAGATGTTGGTTCCTTTCGAGTTGAGTAATAATTTTTTCACGTAATCCAATTGAACTTGTTTCAATAATTGTCTCCATAGGCTCAACTTCTAAAATTCGGTATGGAATTTCTTGTGGAATTGATACTATCCTTACTCTGCTTAAGCCTTGAAGAAGAACAAATGAAGTTCCGTCGGGATTCTCTTTAGAAACACGGATCAGTCCAGCCGTAGCTACACCGAATGGTAATTCCAAGTGTTCTTCTTCCTGTGAAACATTCTCTCTTTCCCCAACAATAGCGAAAATACGATCTTCGTTTAGCCTATCGGTTAGCATGGTTTTATATCTTTCCTCGAAAATCCTCAAAGGCATCATTGCCTTGGGAAACAAAACGACTCCCCGCAGAGTCATAGCAGGCATGTGCTTTGGAAGTTCAAACATTTCGGAATCCATATAAATAGTATATTGTCCGATTTTAGCAAAAGGTCAAATCACCAACCCAACAACGGATGCCGTCAAAAGACAGGCAAAAGTACCTCCAAGTAAGGCACGCCATCCTAATTTGGTTAAATTCCGACGCTGTCCTGGAGCGAGAATTGCAATACCAGCGACCTGTATGCCAACTGATGCGAAATTTGCAAACCCACAAAGAGCATAACTGGCAAGAACTATGGACCGCTCATTATATATTAAACCGGCTTCTTTGAATTCGCCTAAATGTGCATAGGCAACAAATTCATTCAAAACTAGCTTCTCTCCGAGTAATTGTCCAATTAAACGAATATCATCATTGGGAACCCCAAATAACCAAGCAATTGGAGAAAAAAACCAACCAAAAATATATTCTAAACTAAGTTCTCCCGAGCCTGATCCTAACCATTCTCCAAGTCCAAGTGGTTTTGAGATAAAGTCACCGATAATAAAATTTCCAAGCGCAACTAAACCGGTAAAAACAATTAAAATAGCACCGACATTAAATGCCAGAAGAAGCCCTTGGCTTGTTCCTGAGGTTAATGCATCAAATACATTCAAGGTCTTTCCATCCTGGTGTAACACAAATTCATCTTCCCTAACTTCGGTTTCGGGCAAAAGTATTTTAGAGCAAACAATAGCAGCTGGTGCTGACATCAAAGATGCAGTCAAGAGATGCCTAGCAAAGAGTGCTTGAGCTTCTGGGTCAGAACCACCAAGAAATGCAACATAAGCTGCAAAAACACCACCAGCAATTGTAGCGAATCCACCTGTCATTAAACATAGAACTTCAGATTTACTCATTTTTTCTAAATAAGGACGAATAAGTAGAGGTGCTTCGGTTTGCCCAACAAAGACATTCGCAGACATTGCGAGGCATTCTGGTCCTGATATCTTCATCGTTCTTTTCATTAACCAAGCCAATAGATAAACAATTCGCTGAAGAATGCCCCAATGATAAAGGAGTGCAGAAAGGGCAGAGAAAAATAAAATTGAAGGTAAAACTCTAAAAGCAACCACAGTACCATAAGTCGGTGCATCACTTGCAAGGTCTCCAAAAACGAAACTAGCCCCTTGGTAGGAGAACTCAGTTAACTTGACCACACCCTGCGAGATACCGAGAACTAACTCAGTTACGAAAGGGGTTTTCAAAAGTAGCAATGCGAATATAAACTGAAGAGTTATGCCTGAAACTATTAGACGAAATGAAATTGCTCTTCGATTCGTGCTAACTAACCACAATAAGAACAGAAGGCAAAAAACTCCAAATAAACTTCTCAATATCTCCATAAACAAGTAGTTAGATTGTAAAGGCACACATCTAAGTGCAACACGAAAGAGTATTTTAAGATTTCTGGATTGTAGAAAACTCGTAAAACAATCTAGATGAAGGAATGATTTATTTGAAAATTTTAATATTTATACTTTCTTGTTGCATCCAGGGTTGCGGTGTTCCTCTAATTCCAGGAATCTAGAGTTCTATTAAATTTCATCCTTAACATATAATGAAAAAAGCAATTTCAGTAAAAAAAATTTTGGTTATTGGTGGCGGGACGGGAATGGGAAGGGATATAGCCCTAAAACTAAAAGATGAAGGTGCTGAGGTCGCTATATCCGGAAGACGAGTTGAGAAAATTAGCGAGGTGTCAGAATTAAGCGATAGTAAGATCAAGTTTCATCCGGTCAATGTAACAGACAGAACATCCGTTGCCACATTATTTACATGGTTCAAGCAAAATATTGGAAAACTCGATGTGCTGATCAATGCGGCAGGAGTAAATATCGCTAATCGAACTATAAAAAACTTGGATCCGCACGAGTGGGATAAGCTTATTGAAATCAACTTAACTGGAGCATATAATTGCATGCGTGAAGCACTAAATCAAATGAGGATCAATAAATCTGGTTTAATTATCTCAATCAATTCAGTTGCAGGCAAGCGCGCCATCCCCCTTGCTGGAGTTGCATACAACGCTTCGAAATTTGGCATGTCAGCACTTGGCGTAAGCGTCGGTGAGGAAGAACGGGAGAATGGTATATGAGTTACAAATATTTATCCTGGTGAAGTAAATACACCCATTTTAGACGAAAGATTAAACCCACCATCCGCTGAACATCGAGAGAGCATCCTACAGCCAAGTGATATTGCAGAAGTCGTGGCGACCGTAGTAAGGCTTCCAAATCGAGCACATGTACCCGAGTTGGTCATTAAACCCAGTCAGCAGAGTTTTGTGTGAAGTGCCTTCTCCTGCTTGTGTTTGCTTTACTTGAACTAGATTTTTAAATTTTCGGTAATCGATAAAACCGCAGATTCAACATTTTCCCTGTGTCCAAAAGCACTGAGCCTAAAGAAACCTTCTCCTGCAGGTCCAAAACCAGAACCTGGAGTTCCCACAACATGACATTCATTGAGAAGCTTATCAAAGAATTCCCACGATGTCATCCCGCCAGGAGCCTTGAGCCAGACATAAGGTGCATTTCCTCCCCCATAGGTTGTAATTCCTTTTGCTTTTAGTCCGTTATTTATGATGTTTGCGTTCTCAAGGTAGAATGCAACTTGTTCGTCGGTTTGAGCCCTTCCCTCTTCACTTAGAACAGCCACACCTCCAGATTGAACAATATTAGATGCACCGTTAAAAAATGTATTTTGTCGACGAGTCCATAAGCTGTGTAACACACCAGCTTGTGCATCTTCAGCAACGCAAGCCTTTGGCACAATAGTCCATGCTAAACGAACACCCGTAAATCCAGCAGTCTTGGAAAAACTATTTAGTTCTATCGCACATTCAGATGCTCCTTCAATTTCATAAATACTTTTAGGCAAACTAGGGTCTGTGATAAAAGAAGCATATGCGGAATCAAACAAAATGATCGCCTTATGGTCGCGAGCATAATCTACGAAAGTTTTTAGTTGCTCTTTTGTAGCTACTGCACCTGTCGGGTTGTTTGGACTGCAAAGGTAAATTAAATCTACTTTTCCCTTTGGTAATTCAGGAAAAAAGCCATTTTCCTCAGTGCACGGCATGTAAACTAAACCTTCATAGCCATTCTCAGCAGATAATCCAGTTCGACCAGCAATTACATTACTATCAACATAAACAGGATAAGCAGGGTCTTGAACAGCTACCACACAGTCTTCGGAAAAAATTCCTTGAATATTGGCAGAGTCTGACTTTGCTCCATCACTTACAAAAATTTCACTTGCATCAATCGGTGCCCCATTTTCCTTATAAAAATCCGCTATGCCTTGGCGAAGCAAATCAATACCTTCAGAAGGTCCGTATCCTGAATAGCTTTCAACTTTGCTCAGGTCTTCCACACCCTTATGCAAGCCATTGATCACAGATGAAACAATAGGTTCAGTTGTGTCACCAATACCAAGTCGCATCACTTGAACACCTGGGTTCTCGTTTAAAAAAAGATTTGTCCGTCGTGCAATCTCAGGAAAAAGATACCCAGCGGATAATTTCTGATAGTTTTGATTAATTTTAGCCATTTTAAAAAGTTCGAAATATAGAAGAAAAAATGATTTTGGCAATCGACAATACTATTCACCTGCCTGCAATAGTAATCCATGTGTTCTTGCCGATCGAAAAGCCAAAAGAAAAACTAACATTCCTAAAATGAAATATATACAATTAAGCATGAAAGCTTTTTGAAGCAGGTCAGCACGCCATTCACCTTCGAGCAAAAGTGCCCTCATTCCTTCAAAAACATAAGATGTTGGGACAAGTTTGGCAATTTCCTGCAACCATACTGGAAGTGTCGACAATGGGTAATAAATACATGAAACAGGGGCGATCATAAAAGGAATCACCCAAGTCAAGCTTTCAGCACCTAGTCCGTAGCGCAAAAGAATACCGGTCACAACCTGAGAGATCGCCCAACCAGTGAATACTAAATTAAAAAAGAAAGCTAACAATGGAAAGCCCATATCAAAAACAGAGACGCCAAAAAAAGGAATGGCCAATAACGCCGCAGGTATCATTCCAATTAAGGTCCGAATCATACTGATCGTGGCAAGGGCAAGCATGAGTTCCCATGGTCGAAGGGGGGCAACAAAGAGATTACCCAAGTTCCTTGACCACATTTCCTCTAAAAATGATAAAGTGTAACTAACATGCGACCTAAATAACGAATCCCAAACTAAAACAACTGAAATTAAAATACCTGATGCGGTAATCTCTGGCTGTGCCGCGCCAAAATGAAGAGATACAAATCCCCAAATAATAAGTTGCATTGTAGGCCAATATGAAATTTCAATAATTCTTGGCCAGGAACTCCGAAGAACATACAAATATCGAAGTAATAATGCATGAATTCGATAAATAGACCCTGATTTCATACTACTCCCCCTCTACTGATGTCTAAGAAAACTTCTTCAAGCGTCTTTCGACTGTATTTCGCGAGTAAATCAGGGGGAGTGCCCTCCTCCACTAACTTCCCCTTTCGAAGGAGTAAGACATTTTCGCATAATTGCTCAACTTCCTTCATGTCATGACTCGCTAAAAGAATAGTTGCTCCCCTGTCCCGTTGATAATTTTTCAAAAATGTACGGATCCAGGAAACGGTTTCAGGATCCAAGCTTGCGGTAGGTTCGTCCAAAAGGAGCAGCTCAGGTTTATTTATAAGAGCCTTGGCTAGGGAAACCCTTGTTTTTTGACCTGCAGAAAGCTTTCTGAGCCTTCGATCAATGAGTTCAGTGAGACGGAAAGTTTCCACCATTTCCATTACCGCTGATCTTACATCATCCAGTCCATAAAGTTTACCATAAACAGTTAAATTTTCCCGAACTGTTAGTCGCTGAGGTAAATCGACATACGGGGAAGAGAAATTCATTCTTTTTAAAGCAGGATAACGATCCTTAACGAAATCATCTCCCAAAATACTGATTTTTCCACTCGTGGGAATTAACAACCCTAGTAACATTGAAAGCGTAGTTGTCTTCCCCGCACCATTTCCTCCTAGCAAAGCAGTTATAGAACCCTTATTAAGCTTTAAATTGAGGTGATCGACAGCTCGTATTGAGCCAAAATCCTTGACCAACGAATCCGTTTCAAGCACCACGCTCATTGTATATGGACAAAATATTGATTAATAAACCTTGAATTTTAAAAAAGAAAAATACCATCATAGAATTGCTATTTATAAAAAGCTTAATCATGTGTTACTTTCATCAATTCTTCACCTAAGGATTTCGCTCCATCTTCGATAGAGCAATCACTTATTAAATCTTGTGGATCCATAATATTCACTTTTACCTTTACCTTTGAAAACGGAAGAGGAATTACAAATTTATCCCACGAGTTTAATTTTATGTGCCAACCATACTCAAACCCCAGTAAAAGAAGGGGCGCATTGGCAAGTTTTCCGATGAGGATAACACCAGGTTTAGCTTCATAGATAGGACCCTTTGAGCCATCGGGAGTAATCCCAATATCATTACCACTTTTTAATGTCCTAACCAAATCTCGAATTGCCTTCGATCCACCTCGGTTACTTGAACCACGTATTGCGTGAATGCCAGTCCAACCATAAAAGGCTTCAAGCCAAGCTCCATCACGACTTCCACTTATTAATCCGAAACACTTTCTACCACTCCTGAATCTTCTTTGCCATTCGCCAGCAAGAAATAAACGATTATGCCAAAGAGTTATAATAACAGGTTCAGTGTTTTGGATAATCATAGATTTAGAATCAGAATCTATAAATTTAAACCTAATTGTAGAAACCCATAGATGATACAAAATGCCAAAAGGAAAAAATACAAACCTTTGCTTAAACCCAAGGGACCGGGGCGACTGCGGACTTTGCCGCAAGTTCTTAATCATTAATAATCAGAATTCGAAGTTCAAACCAAATTCGCCAAGATGTGCAGGCACTTCATCTTCATAAAAATAGCGGTACCCAAAGCTTAAAGCAAAAATCTGATTAAACCTCCATTTTAAACCAGTTGATGCAGTAAGAAAGATATCATGATCCTTCCTAGTACTTAAGTTCCTTTTATCATCAATAAAGGATAAATAATAACCCACCCCTAGGCCTAAATAAGCATCAATAGAGCGAAAAACATTTAGGTCATATCCAATATCCAAATAACCGGCAAAAGTTTCGCTTTGGCCCGTTAGATTAACAAGAGGTGAATGAAACTTTGAACTTTTCTGGAATGAATTAAATTTATAAAAACCCCCTACTCCAATTTTGAATCGGTCAATAGTAATTCCTCCTGAAATATTTGTAGAAATACCCGGTTCGTATCTCTTGTAAGAAATCGAAGATTTATGGATTTTATGTGGGAAAGCAACTCCCGGTCTGAGGAATAAATAAAATCCTAAACCATTTGATCGGTCATGCGGATTAAAAGTACTTACCACCTCATCGTCTTTTGTGAAAGTTCCAGGAGCATTAACTTTAAATGCAAGTTGGTTATCGGATTTCTCAGAATTCAAAGATTCATCGACGATCTGTGGGTTTTCAATCCCATTTTTTGTTTTTAACGAATCTACATCTAGGCTTTTTTCAATGATTGGTCGCCTGGGTTGATTAGACAAATCGAAAGGCGTTCTAAAATTTCCCTGCGATGAAAGACCATAAAAAATTTGGTCAAAACGTTCCTGCAAATCATGTAATTTCTCGGAGTAATTATTCAGTTCTCCTTTCATTCCGTGAATTCTCTTTTGCTGGTAAAAACTTTTATCATCCATCTTGTCGTAATAATCAACAACTGACTTTGAGTTTTTCATTACCTTGTAATCAGACTGAGCATAAACAAGAAAAAAACTTGCGAACGGTGAAAGGAAGAATGCAGTAAGTGTCAAAAACGGGATCTTAAAAAAAATAATCATGGGCAAACAGATTGATATGGAAGAATAAAATTCAATCAAAGCAACACTAAATGTCTACCTTTTTTGGTATTGAGTGAATTCTTGAACTATTTTTTAAAGTCTTCATCAAATAAAAATATATTAAATGAAATAAAATGAAGTAAATAATGTTTACTATTACCCCACCTGCAAGTGCCGTCCTTATACCTTCTTCTTGTCTGGCAGCACGACGGTGGGCAACTAAATTCCTCTCTAAAACTTCCTCGGACGACATTTGCAAACGAGCATCATATAATTTTGATGGAATCTTTTCATTAATAAAAACTTGAGGAATTGTCGGTGGAACCCGGTTGATAATATCCCAGTAATCTCTGGTGGGGGTATTCAAAATGGGACCAACTTGAATCTCTCTGTAAAAAGTGAATTGAATAATAACTGCCGTAATGATCAAAAGGCCTTGTGAGACCAACCATGCTTTGGTGCGAAGTTTCATCATTCATTTATTATCAAGTTTTAAGTTCGTTGCAAAAATAAACAACTATTTATCTTTCTTTTATAATTCATGGTTGCCAAGAGAGTTTCTTTTTCGAAGAAAGGTTTTGGTAGATGAGGTTATTATATTTCTTAATTTCTTTTTTATTTTTTTTGCTTTTTGCGAAAGCACAATCAGTGCACACCGTTCAAAAAAATGAAACATTGAGCGCTATTGCTCAAAAATATGGGGTATCCGCCAACTCCATTCAAGCTGTCAACAGTATATCTGACCCCAATCTTCTTTTTGTTGGTAAAAAATTAAAAATTCCAAGTGGGTCTACTTCAGAAATTCCATACACCGTAAAAAAGGGAGATAGTTTAGGTAGTATTGCGTCTCGATTTGGAGCAAAACTTAGCGAAATTTGTTCTCGGAACGGTATCTTTAGCCCAAATTTAATTAAAGTTGGGCAAAAGATAATCATCCCTGTCAAGGGATCCACAAAATCTCCTCCATCCCTTCTCCCAAGCTCTTTAATCAAGTCTCTCTCATCGATTAAACCTTACCCCGGAAAATGGAAAAAAATCATCATTCATCATTCTGCTACCCCAGTAGATGATGCGATGAATATGCATCGAGTACATAAAGCAAGAGGGATGAAAAATGGATTAGCCTATCACTTTGTAATTTCAAATGGATCGAGAAAAGCTTATGATGGAGAAGTTTTTATTGGTACAAGATGGAAGGGTCAACTTGATGGCGGGCATGTAAAAAAACTGAGTTGGAATAAAACTTGTATTGGTATCTGTCTCATTGGGAACTTTGAACTAAAGCCCCCTTCTCCACGCCAACTAAATGCGTTAGAGGGCTTATGTGAATACCTAATGAAACGCTGCAGGATTGCCAAAAGCCAAGTAACTACTCATAAGCTTTTACATCCGGGACACACAGCCTGCCCTGGGAAATTTCTATCCCTACCAAGTTTTATACATAGGCTTAACCCTTAGTTGGCGTAATTAATTTTTTATCTCGGGCAAGAAGAACTTTCCCTAAGCGAGATTCTGAATTTCTTCTAAATGCTTCCTTGAATTCTGAAAGATTAAAAATTGAATCAACGGGATGACTGATCTCTGTTAATGCAAGTGGTTGAAGAACCTCATCAATGGACGCCCTGATTTCATCGATACTTTTGTTTTTCTTCCATCGATCTAACCAGAAACCCACAAAACGAATATCATTAAAAATCAAATTACGGGTTGGAAACCTAACAGGAGAACCATCCATAGCTCCAAAAGTAACATGAACCGCCCCATCACACAAACATTTGGCTAATCGGATGGAGCTTCTTCCACCTACAGAATTTAGGGCTAATGAGCACCCTTTTCCTCCGGTTAATTTTCTAATTCTTTCAACTGCATCATCCCGATCAATAAGCACTTCAGTTTTTACGAATCCTAATATTCTGTCTCTTGCTTCTTCAGTCCTTACAATGCTTATACATTGAATCCCTAGTTTTTGAGCAAACTGTATAACGGAAAGTCCAACCGCCGAATTACCCGCATTTTGAACAATAAAATCACCGGGTTTCAAATATTCAAAATCATTAAGTAAACGCCAGGCGGTCATGGGATTCAGGATAGATATTGCTAACTGATCAAGGGGGACTAAGGAGGGAAGCAGCAGGAGTTGATCTGCCTTTTCCATCATGTATTCCTGCCATGCTCCTGGTCCTTGAGGCAATGCAACGGGTCTGCCAATTAATTTCTCATCCACGCCCTCTCCTATTGCATAAATTGTGCCCACGCCTTCCCGCCCAGCAACGGAGGGTAATTTACGCAATGATCCATATGACCCATTGATTAATCCAATATCAGATGGGTGTAGGGCTGCAGCCTGCATTTGGACGATAACTTCACCTTGCCGACATGTGGGTAATGATTTGTTTTCTAATTCTAAAACATTGGAGGCATCTCCAAATTCATTGTAACACAAGGCATCAAAAGATTCGGGGGTATTCATTTTTTTAAAACTCCAATAGCTGACATCCATTCCTTGGCACGACTAGGCCAGGTTGATACAAAGTTTTGAGATTTTCTCATTCCGTAACCATGGCCGCCAAATGGATAGAGATGAAGTTCATTTCCGGTTACACCTGCTTTCTCAAGAGCTAGGTACAATAATGCACTACCCTCTGCTGGAACATGATCATCACCTGTATGGGCAAAAAAGCATGGAGGGCAATCAGGGCCAACTTTAACCTCAGGGAATAATCGAGACCTTTCATTTCGATCTACTAAATAAGCTGGATAAATTAAAATTGAAAAATCTGGCCGACAGGAAATCTCGTCTGAATTATCAAGCTTAGGGTATGTCCTAGTCTTAAACGATGTGGATATCATTACAGCAAGATTACCACCAGCTGAGAATCCAAGAATACCAATTTTATCTTTTGCTATATTCCATTCTTTTGCATTTTGACGAATAAGACCCATTGCTCTTTGGGCGTCCTGTAAAGGAGCATCATACTTTTCGCGGCCTTTTCTTCGAGGAACCCTGTATTTTAGAAGTATTGCAGTCACCCCGAAAGAATTTAGCCATTCACACACATCTAAACCCTCATGCTCATAAGCCAAAATATTGTAAGCTCCCCCAGGGCAAACTAAGACAGCGGCTCCATTTGAAATTTTTGGATCCGCAGGAAAGATCTTCATGCTTGGTCTGGAAACATTAGAAATTCGCAGGACATCATTGGGGTCCTTAGGATAGTTTTCAAATTCGGCTTCAATTTCACCTTTTTTTTCTCCCGGAGCTTCCCCAGGCCAAAGAAATTTAACATCATTGGGTGCAGCTATTAAACAAAAGGTGAAAAAGAAAAAGAAAGTGTAAGCTTGAATCCTCATGCATCTTCTAGACCTAAACTTCTCAAAGTATGCAAAACAAAAGAGAATAAATGATTCATTTTTATTTTGCGAAATTAAGGAATTTTTCGGCATATAGAAAGGTAATGAAATTATTTCTTCTTTCTTTCGTATACTTTTTTCTTTCCTTTGGTCTTCCGGCAAAGAAAAAAAATTCAACAACTGAATTAATTCAACCATTGATTAATATCAATAACTTGGGGGCTGGGAACATAGCAGCGATTAAAGTATGGCCAAAAGTCGCAAGTTTGCCTGCGTCTGATGTTCTTGTGTTACTTGAAGCTATGAACCAAGCAAACCCTCTTGGAGATAATTGGATTCGAGGAGCAATAAGCAAAATTTGCGAACTGGATAAAACTAGCCTGCCGATAAACAAAATCGTCGAATTTCTCAATAACCAATCAAACCAAGATGAGGCGAGGCAAATGGCCTATGAAATCATAAAAGCTTACAGGCCCACGATTGCTTATAAATTAGCCCCATCTTTTATCGATGATCCAGCGGTAGACTTACGAAGAATATCAGTCGCTTTAATGATTGACCGGATTGAAGATATTGAAAGTGAGGAAAAGAAGAAAAAGCTTCTGCTTAACACTCTGACAAAAGCTCGTGAAGTTGATCAAATAAAAGAAATCAGCGAAACCCTTAAAAAGATGGGGCAAGATATAAACATTATTAAACTGATGGGTTTCCTTGTGAATTGGCATACCGTTGGCCCCTTTGATAACAAAGAAAGAAACGGGTTTGATCAGAAGTTTCAACCTGAAGAAAAAACTGATCTTAATCAAAAATACAAAAGTATGGGAGAAATAATTACATGGTCTCCTTTTTCAACTAAAGAAGAATTTGGAATGTTGGATATAAATCAACAATATGGTGAAATTAAAGAAGTCTGTGCCTACGCTCAAACTACTTTTTATTCCAAGAATAGTAAACCCGCACACTTTCGAGTAGGCTCAAAAAATGCCTGGAAACTTTGGCTCAACGGTAAACTTCTTTTCGCAAGAGATGAATATCACCGAGGGAAAACTAGAGTTGATCAATTCATAATCGAAGGTGATTTAAAAAAAGGTAAGAATTTAATTTTACTTAAAGTTTGTCAAAATGAACAAACACAATCCTGGACAAAACAATGGGAATTTAATTTTCGCGTTACTGATCGAACCGGCTCCGCTATTCATAATGCTGAATCTGAACCCAATTGAAATTAATATGAAGAAACTTTTTTCTCTAATCCTATTCTTTTTTCTCAATAACCTTTCTCATGCTGATTGGCTTAATTTTCGCGGAACACTTGGAAATGGTCAGGCTTCCGTAAATTCTGTTTCAAAATTATCAATCACAAGCCCCACATCATGGAAAGCCAAATTACCTGGACGTGGACTATCAAGCCCCATCCTTGTAAAAGATAAAATTTATATCACTGCATCAAGCGGGCCCAAGCAGGAAACCCTACATATTCTTTGCTTTTCTCAAGATGAAGGAAAGTTAGAATGGGAAAGGAAATTTCGATCGACAGGACGAACAATCTGCCATGAAAAAACTTGTGTGGCGGCACCAACAATGACTAGCGACGGAAAGGTGGTTATTGCGCAATTTTCTTCCAATGATGTTTTTTGCTTGGATTTAAAAGGAGATTTAATTTGGCTTCGTGGATTAACTTATGATTTCCCCAATGCGGCCAATGGTCTGGGAATGTCCTCTTCTCCCGTCATCGCTCAGGGAGTTCTGATTGCCCAAGTTGAAAATGATGCGGATTCATTTACAACAGGAATCGACTTAAAAAACGGGATGTCAATTTGGAGAAAAATTCGGCCCAAGGGTGCAAATTGGACATCCCCAGTATTGCTAGGTTCAGGAGCAAAACAAAAGGTTGCCTTACAATCCAAAAATGGAATTTCAATTATTAACCCAAAAACAGGAGAAGAGTACTGGAGTTTTGAGGAAGGTGCCTCCACGATACCATCTTCGACTCCAATTGGGGAAATTTTATTGGTTCCATCTAACGGAATGACAGCACTCAAGGGACGGATTGACCAAAAATCGCACACTCAATTATGGCAGGATAATAAATTAGGACCTGGGACAGGAAGCCCAACTGTTTCCGGAGATTATTTCTTAGTCATAAATAAAGCAAATGTCTTAACCTGTGCCCAGATAACGACTGGAGAAATCTTATGGCGCATGAGAATAAAAGGCCCATCGAGTGGTTCGCCCGTTGCAACATCCTCACATTTATATTTCTTCAATGAAGACGGACTGGGGCAGGTCATTAAAATTAATCAAAGTGAAGGAAAACTTGTTTCGGGTGTTGATCTAGAAGAAACAATTTTATGTACACCTGCAATTTCAGAAAACGCCTTATTTGTAAGATCGGATAGACATTTATGGAGGCTTTCAGAAAATTAAAAGTTAACTTTTACCAATGGTTTAGCCTGCTTAAATTTTTGAATTTCAGTGTCAGTGATTTGACAATTCCAAATAGATAGATCTTCCAATGATTTAAGCACAAGAAGAGATTTTAAGCTTTTTGCCGAAATTTTGGATTCAGAAAGATTTATGCTTTTCAGGTTTGGCATCTTCAATAGTTGATTGATGCCATAATCCCCAACTTTAGTTGCTCGAATATTTAATTTTGAAAGGTTTTTAAATTTTGAAATCATCAAGCAGGATTTATCTGTGATACTTGTATTCCGAAGATCCAAATGGGTGAGATGATCACCCAATGTTGATAGTTGGGAAACAACTTGGTCGTTAATTTTATCTCCATCTGTCACTGCCCGAACTTCAATTAATGAATTACCTTTACCTACTGGGCGAACCAGGAGAGATGTGCTCAATTGAAGATCTGTTAAATGTGATGCTGCTATTGAGTTTAGTCCATGTGCCAATCGATCATAGAACATAAGATACTCGGGCATGTCATGAACTGATGTGCCACTTAAAACTGGTTCTCGAACTCCTTCTGTTGCACCCACCCATTTGCCAAAATCAACTCCCTGTGCAATCCACTTTCTAATTAACTCTTTCTCGATAAAGGTTAGAGGATCACCCTTGGGGGGCATAATATCATCATCATCAGATGGTAAAATAATTCTTTGATAAAGTGAACTTTGGCTGGGATGATCTACCACAACAACTGCCCCATCATCGCTTCCCGCCATGATATGACTGGCACCATCAAGTCGTAAACCGGCTTTTGGTTTCTTTATCCGTCCATTTTGATCAAAGGGTGCTTGGTGACATTCAATGCAACGATCCTGCAAAATAGGTAAAACTTCCCTCTCGAAGTCAATCACGGCTAGTAATTTACATTGGGCCATTGGTAATATCAAAGATATCAAAAAGAATTTATTCATAAACACTTAGTGAAATACAAATTTTATTCCTTTGTTGGCGAGCAAGGAAAACACTCAGTGCAATTTTTTTTCTAATAGGCAGATTCTTTTTTTATTGGAATAGATTGAATTAACAGCTTCCATAAACTTATGAAATTAACTTCATTTACAATTATTTTTTATGCACTCTTAGGACTAAGCCAACTCTTTGCAAAATCGTTGAAATGGCAGAATGAAGAGGGAAAACACTTTGACCTTCTGTATGCTGATAAAAAAATTGCCCGTTATGTCTATGAAAGAATGCAACCGGACGACCGAGAACGAACTTACAAACCCTTCCACCACATTTACCAATCCAATGGCAGGGATTTTCTGACAAAAGGTCCAGGTGGTAAATTTACTCATCACCGTGGAATCTTTTTCGGTTTCTCAAAATGCACAGTCATCAACGGGAGTGGAAAACAAGTCAAAGTGGACACATGGCACTGCAAGCGTGGTTACCAAATCCATGAAGAAGTAATAAGCCAAAAGGCAGGCAAAGATAGTGCCAGCCAAACTGTAAAGATTTCATGGAAAGCAGATGATGGAACTACATTTGTTACCGAATACCGAACACTTTATTTTTCAATACTTGAAGACGATTCTGTTCAAATTGATTTTAAATCAAAACTCAGCACAGATCAGGAACGGGTTAAATTTGATGGAGATCCTCAGCATGCCGGTTTCCAGTTTAGGGCATCCAATGAAGTGGCTGAATCCCAAAGCAAGCAAACCTACTACATTCGACCGATCGACGGAAGAGATATGAAGGGGAATACGAAAAATTGGCCTCAGGACAAAGACATGACTAATTTACTATGGAAAGCACAAAGCGTTATTGTTAATGGAAATCGTTACACAACTGTTTACCTCGATCATCCAGGCAACCCTAAGCCTACTTTTTACAGTGAAAGAGATTATGGTCGATTCGGATCTTATTTCAGCTCGGAAATTACTCCAAGCAAGCCACTTTCAGTTAAGTATCGGCTAAATATTTCACAAAATGAACGATCAATCGAAGATTGCCAAAAATTGAGCCGTCTCTTTTTAAAAGCTCTGTAATCTAAGGATACTTCTTTTTGCCCGCTAACCTACCACCCTACTTACTCGCATTCAGTGCGGGTGCGTTTTATTCGATTAGTGCATTGCTTTGTAAGAGAGGACTCGAACTTGGTGCGGGAACTATTAGATCCTTAATCATTTCCAATTGGATTATGGCTTTCTTCTTTATACCTTATCCATTTATCCAAGGGAGTATTCCTGTAAGCGCCGATTTACTTGCAGGATTCACCCTTGGAGTAATTTTCTTTCTTTCTCAATTTGTCTGTTTTTTAGCCCTTCAACAGGGAGACGCGTCCATGGTTACTCCTATTATGGGGGCAAAACCAGTTTTTGTAGCCTTTTTTGTTTTTGCCTTTGGTCTGACAGGGATTCCCTCACCGGGCACCTGGGTTGCCGTTTTACTCGCAACTTTTGCTATTGGTTTAATCGCTTGGCCGGAAAAAGAGGGAAAGGTTCGCCCTTCAGCTATATGCCTTGGCTTATTGACCGCATCGGGCTTTGGCTTAACCGATGCACTGGTACCTCACCTGGCCCAGCAGTCAACTCCAGCACATGTTGTATTTACTATGTTCATTACTGTTGGAATTGGATCTTGTTTCCTTCTCCCATTAGTAAAGGGCAGGTTTTTCTACTTGGAAAAAAATGCAGACAAGTGGATGATTGCGTCCTGTATACCAATGGGAATACAGGCTGTGCTCATGTCACTAGCGATGGGTTTTTACCAAGTGCCAGCAGAGGCAAATGTTTTTTATGCCTGCCGTGGAATTTGGGCTATTCTTTTAGCCTCTTTTATAGGCAAGCGGATTGGATTAAATGAGGGAGAAATGAGTAAGCCGATATTCAGAAGAAGGTTACTGGGTGCCTGCCTTTTAATCGCTGGTATATATTTCACTCCCTTAGGAAGGGCTTAATAAAAAGAACCCTGAAATCCTAGCGTGAAATAAAAACTTCTAACTTTTCTTTTAATATACCAAAAACAATCTCATGCTCAGCCATTGGGTTAGTTTGATAAATTTTCATTTGCGGGAATAAAGAAGAAGCATTTTTACAGATTTTGGCTAAGTCCCCACCTTTACCGGCATGCCTTCCAGAAAGAAGGAAAAATAAGGCAACCACCACTTCACGAACACCTTCTTTTCCCCATTTCATAAGAAGTCCTTCAAGAAGGGGTTCATTAAAAGAATAAAGATCCCCGTCTCTGCGCTCCATGGAACAGGTTGAAAATCCAGAATCAGAATAATTCAGAATCTTGCACAAACTTGCTCCTACCTGTTCGCGAACTATATTAACTTCATGTATCGGAGTACCATGATCGACCATTGCAACACGAGGTTCTGACAGGCTTTTCCTTTCAATTAAGCCATTAATTTCACCTGCTAAAGCCATGGCGAGTCGATGGTCGCCATCTGCATGCAGGCAATCGAGAATGTGATAAGAGCGATCGGACTCTTCTTTCTTCCATTCATCTAATTTTGTAACCAACCATTCCGTAATTCCTAGACTCGGTCCAAGAAAAAGGGGGAGTATCAGTAATGCCTTTTCTTGTTTACCACGTTGACTAGACAAAAAAGTTCCTATCGTTTCAGCTTTTACATCTTGAAGGTCACAAGAATTAATCTTGTTTGAATGAAGCAAGCCTACCGGCAATACTTCAAAATCAGTTTCAACTGATAATTTTTCAGCAACTCTACGAAGGCTAAAAACAGCTTCTGGTCGAAGGGAACCATTGTCGACCAACAAACAAATTGGTAAATTCATGCGCTTTCTCGTTGACGAAGGTTGAGTCGCGTGCAAGAAAATAATTACAGAAGATTAGCTATGGGATGGTTAATCGTTAAACAGCGGGAGATATAAGTATGAAAAATTCAGTGTGGATGGTGGGTGTTTTAGTTGTGGTATCCTTTTTGGCGAGTTGCTCCAAGAGCAAAGGTCCTAGTCCGGAAGATACTTCTCTTATTAAAGGAACTGACAGAGGTACATTCATTGGCTCTGCAGAAGATTTTGCGGGGCAGAATGGAGATGAACTATCCCCCATAGGTGCAACTATATCAGGCCTAGATGGGGAAGATGGACTTTTTCCGCAAGATCCATTTTGGAGTGATTCAAATAATCTTGCCAATGGGGATCGTCCATTTGAACCCATTTTTTTTGGATTTGATCAATATAGCATAGGTCCTGAAGAGCGTACGAAACTTCAAGACATTGCTTCATTTTTAACATCTTCCCCCGATACCCGAATTTTAGTTGAGGGCTATTGTGACTGGAAAGGCACTCCCGCTTACAACAAATCTCTCGGCGACCGCAGGGCTAGTAGTGTCAAAGACTACCTCCTTGACCTCGGGGTTGATTCTTCAAGGGTAGATATAATTTCAATGGGCGACGAAATCGCCACACCTGATGCAGATCCAACTACTGCTGGACTTGAAAGAAAAGCCCAGTTTCTAGTTCTTAAAGATTCCTGATTGTTCAAAATCATGAAAGCTTCTTTTTTCATTAACTTTGCTATCGTCTTTTTCCTTTTAGTTTCATCATGTGCCAAAAAAGTAGAACCTGAATCGACTCTTAGCCGTGGTGGTGTGGATACCGATGGCTTAAGCGATCCAGGCGCTGGCTTTAATGACGGTTCAGATGATCTTGCAGGATTAGGTGATCCTCTAAGGGGAAGTTTTAATGAACCTGACCCGCTTGCTCCTCGTGACCCTGCCCTGTCTGCATTTGATGATCCGCTTAATGTGATTCGCCCTTTTGATCCCGTTTTTTTTGGATTTGATCAATATAATATTAATTCCACAGAGCGGGTCAAAATTACGGAGATTGCAGATTTCATGAAATCAAACACCCAAGCCAGGTTGCTCATTGAAGGATATTGCGATTGGAAGGGAACCCCAGATTATAATAAATCCCTTGGAGATCGTCGTGCTACTACTGTGAAAGACTATCTTGTTGAACTTGGTTGTGAAAGCAGTCGAATCGAAGTTATTTCCATAGGGGATGAATTAGCTGTCCCTAATGCAGATTCAGAACAGTCCAGATTGGATCGACGGGCAACTTTTGTTGTCTCCAAAGGAATCTAATTTCAATCTTTTATACTTAAAAGGGCCTCCCCCTTTTCACATGTTATTGAGTGTTACAATAGCATTGCTCATATCCATGTTTCCTCAGTTAACCTTGTTGTCTTATTGACTTTTTTCGTCTCTCCTGCATCTTTTGAGACTCAATCTCAAAAACCAATGAAAGTTTTTACATTATTAATTAGTACAGCAATTCTTTTCCTTCAATCTTGCTCAAATTCACCAGAGGTGAAGAACGAAAATGGTGACGGAAACACATCACTTTCTATTCGTAGTCTTAATATAGCTCTCAAACCAAATAAAAATGTTCAGGCTCAGAGAGCAGATGAAAAATCTTTGGGGCAAGCACTAGAAAAAGTGATCGGTATACCTGTAAATATTACCACTCCGAATAATAAGACAATTATTGAAGCTGGTTTAGCTAATAAAACCATTGATGTAGGTTATGTTAGTTCGAGCGATGCTATTTCATTTGCTGACAATAAAGTGGCAGAAGTTCTCGTTGCCGGACAGCATGAGAGTGTGGACCCCGAAGGTAATAATTATAAGGGGCCATATTATTTCAGTGTTTGGCTAACATTAAAAGATCGATCATACGAAAGTATAGCTGACCTCAAAGGAAAGAAAATTGCATTCTCATCAAGAACTAGTACTTCGGGTTATCTTATTCCATGTTGGGACCTTATTAAAAAGGGCATAATTCCTGAGGGAGGTTCCTTAGAGAATTTTTTTGGCGAAGATAATATATTCTTTGGATCTGGATATGTAAGTGCGGTCGAACAGGTGCTAGAAGGAAAAGCAGAAGCGGCGGCTGTAAGCTATTATGTTTATGAAAAAGACAAACACTTGGAACTAGCTCAAAGAGAAAAACTTAAAGTTATCCAAAGACAAGGGCCGGTTGCCTCACACACTTTTTGTGCCCGAATGAGCTTAAGTTCAGAAGATCGTAAAATAATCAAGGATGCCCTCATCCAAATAGTGGAAGATAAACCAGAACTCAGTCAAAGTCTTTTCGGTGGAACATTAACCAGCGTAAATGCAACGGAACATCTCAAAGCCCCACGCGATGCGAAATTAAAGGTTTCTACGCTTAAGGATTAAGTACGAAAACTGACACCTTTTTTTATTTGTGGGTCTAGTTGACTAAGATGAAACTACTCAAGACTCACGAATTAGGTTTATCAAGAAACGGTAGTTGGCTTTTTCGAAACTTAAATCTTCAAATACCAGGCGGTTCATTAGTTGCAATCCTTGGCCCATCCGGGGTGGGAAAGTCCAGTCTGCTGTCATGCTTGTCAGGCTCGGAAAAACAAACTGAAGGCAAGATCGAGTTTGAAGAAAAAAGTAACATCATCCGTACGCCTCAAAATATTAGCCCTGAATTAGGGATTATTTTTCAAAGCCTTCGATTAACAGAACATGTAACTGTTTTAGAGAATGTACTTTACGGAAGGATCGCACAATACGGGGTCAAGGAGTCTATTTTAGGGTTTCCAAAAGAAGACAGGGAAATAGCCTACCAAATCCTTCAGGACTTGGGTATAGACCATCTTGCACACAAATGGACATCACAAACTTCAGGTGGAGAGAAACAAAGAACTGCAATTGCCCGCACCCTTTTCCAAAACCCACAGATTATCTTGGCGGATGAACCAGTTTCTAACCTAGATACCTATTATTCCGGGCGGGTTATGGGCCTTTTACGAAATCTTGCCTCTCAGGATGGTAAGATTATCCTGACCGCACTTCATGATCCTCAACTAATCTCTCGCTTTGCGGACTTTGCACTAAGCTTAAATCCCGAACATCCTGAAGGATGGAATTTGAGAGAAATTAATCCGGGGGTACGAATTTGAAAGAAAATAAAAGCACAAGTTTACCTAAATTACCTGTTCGTAAATGGCATGAAAAGCTAAACTTTCTAAATATTTTAATTATAATTTTCTTGTTCCTAACCATTTTTTCAGGAAAAAACTTAATACAGGAAAATCGTTCAGCCGATGTAATGGCTGGAATTGATTATTTCTTAAAAAAATTCTTCCCGCCCGACTTTTCTGATTTTAATCTTATTTTAGAATCCTTAGGAGAAACCTTTCAAATAGCTATTGTTTCCACTTTTATTGCAGTTAACCTATCTTTAATTATTTCATTAGCTGCATCGAGAAATATCTCCCCCATTTGGTTAGTTCAAATAACTCGAATGTTTCTCAATATTACCCGCACTTTACCAAGTCTTATATGGGCTTTCCTATTTGTAATCTTTTTTGGCCCAACACCAATTGCGGGGGTATTTGCCCTTACATTTTACAGCCTTGGATATCTTGGCAAATTTTTTAGCGAAATTTTTGAATCAATGGATATTAAAGTAGCCCGCGGCCTCAAACTCATCGGCGCAAGTCCAGTTCAGGCATTCCTCTATGGCCTTTGGCCAAATGTAAAAGCACAAGTATGGAGTCAGTCTTTATGGATGCTTGAATATAATATTCGTTCAGCAAGCATCATCGGTCTTGTTGGAGCAGGAGGGATTGGAATGGAACTGAATAAAGCAATGGAGATGGCAAGCGGTTTTCAACGCGTCACCGCAATACTCATCTGCATACTTGTTATCGTGATCATCCTTGATCTGCTCGGCCAGGCAATTCGCCGTTGGATTACCCAAAAAATTAGCCCGAGATCAATTTCAGACTAATTCTTTAAAAAATGATTCAAAAGAATGAATCGCCCGATCCATAATGCCGAGATGAAAACTTTCATCCGGAGCGTGTAAATTGTCTTCATTCGTAAATAGCCCAATCATAAGCGAGTCCAGACCTGCAACCTCTTTTAAGTCCTGTATAATAGGAATACTCCCGCCCTCTCTAAGGAAGATTGGACTAGACCCAAAACCTCGCTCAATACAATCCTCAGCAATCCTAAATGCTTTCTTCATTAAGTCAGTCTCCTCTCCTGTCGAACCTGGTTTGCCAGGGGGTATGACAACATAAGGGTCTCCCCCACCCTTAATTTCGACCTCGACACGAACGGCAGTAGGGCAAGCTTGAATGATTGCCTTTTTTACTTTCTCAGCGATATCGTCAGATTTTTGATCTGGCACCAACCTGCAGGTAATTTTAGCAAATGCTTCAGCAGGGATTACTGTCTTAGAACCTTCACCCTGGTAGCCACCACCCACTCCATTAAATTCCAAAGTCGGACAAAACCGAATTGCTTCAAGGGATGAGTAACCGGGGGGCGGAAAAAAATTGGACACTCCCAAAAAACGAGCATATTCATCCTCTGTGGTTGGTAATTTTGCAAGTTCTTTACGCTCCCATTTCTCCGGTGGGCGAACTGCGTCATAAAAACCGGGTACGGTTACCCGACCGTCGGCATCGTGAAGAGAAGAACATGCATGCATCAATGCTTGTAATGGGTTAAGTAAGGCACCACCATGAACTCCGGAATGTAAATCCTGCTTAGGGCCAAATACCTTAACCTCCATTGCACATAACCCACGTAAACCAGTAGTTACAACTAATTGATCCGGACTAGGACTCCCTGTGTCAGAGACCAAAAGTAAATCTCCCTGTAATTTATTTTTATGCTCCTCAAGGAAGCCTCTAAAACTAGGGCTTCCTATTTCTTCCTCTCCTTCAATTAAATAAGTAATATGAACAGGATAGTCTGGAATGTCGCGAAGAACTCGTGCCAAAGCAGCCATGTGAACTATTTGGGGCCCTTTATTATCAGCTGCACCTCGACCATAAAGCCTTCCATCTCTCTCAACTGCAGTAAATGGATCAGATGACCAGAGATCAAGGGGGTCAGGGGGCTGAACATCATAATGCCCATAGATTACCAACCTCGGCCATGATGGATCCCCACGGGTGCCTAAAATTATAGGATTTATGGGAGTGGGAACAAGGTTTACCTCAAATCCCAATTCTTCTAGCCGGGCACATGCAAATTCACGCGCACCTTTAACGCCATTCGCAAACTTGGAATCTGCGGAAACACTTGGAAACTCAACATACTGACGAAGAGCGTCAATGGGAGATTTTAATAAAATACTCATGGGTTTGGTTTTTCTCCTCGAGCCAATTTGGCTTCCCTGTAAAGGGATAAAGCATGATCCATATTTTGCTCCAAGAAATCGATTCGATTTCCGGGATTAGGGTGAGTGGAAAGAAATTGGGGCATTTTTCTTTTTTTCCCACCCTGCATCTTTTTCCAGAAAGAAATAGCCCCCCTAGGATCATATCCCGCCATTGCAGCATAAAATAAACCTCGATGATCTGCCTCTCTCTCCTGGGACCTTGAAAAAGGCAAAGCCATACCGACAGTAGTGCCTACCCCATATGCACCTGTGGCAAGAGTTCGATCGGTCGAGCTTTTATTTCTCATTGCCGTATTCAAAATAACTCCTCCCAAAGCAATTCCCATTGCTTGGGACATTCTTTTGTTACTGTGACGAAAGGCAACATGAGCAATTTCATGGCCTATTACCGCTGCAACTTCGTCTTCGTTCCCATTGGCAAGTGTAATGAGACCACTATTTACTCCTACCTTCCCCCCGGGCATGGCAAAGGCATTAGGTTCACTCTTATCAAATACTACAAATTCCCACTCAGTCCCTGGAATATCAACTTGAGCAACACCTGCTATTCTTCTACCAATCCTTTCAATCATTGCTTGATGTGATGCATTTCTTGAAATCTGCTCAGATTTTTTCATCTGAGAAAACTGGCTTTTCGAACGCTTTGCTAAATGTTCATCTGAAAGTACGGCAGTGCTACAACCAGACAAAGCTAATAATGAACAAAATGTGACTAAGAATAGGAAATGTTTAATTAATTTCAAAAAATACATAATGGCTATATCTATACTATTTAATTTTGATTATTAATCGAATCACATTAAATAAGATTCAAATCTTCTTTAATGACGGAAATGCCTAACTTTAGTAAAAACCATCGCCATGCTTCTCTCATTTGCAGCTGCAATCACATCCTCATCCCGCACGCTACCACCAGGCTGAATCGCTGCACTCGCACCAGCGTCTGCAGCTGCAATTAGACCATCAGAGAAAGGAAAAAAAGCATCCGACGCAACAACCGAACCATCGAGGGACAATTTCGCTTCTCCAGCTTTCCAGACAGCAATCTGAGAACTATCCACACGGGACATCTGTCCTGCTCCAACTCCCAAGGTGCGTTCATCGCCTGCATAAACTATTGCATTGCTTTTCACATGGCGAACAACCCGCCAACCAAATAACATTGAGCGCCATTCCTGTTCTGTTGGTTGACGCTCGGTAACCACTTCAAACTCCTTTGGATTGATTCGCTTTTGATCCCGATCCTGGGCAAGAAAACCACCCGGCACAGTCCTGATCTCCCGTAATGTTTCAGGGCCAAATCCAGACTTGGATACCAAAAGCCTTAAATTTTTCTTTTTTTGAAAAAGAGCAAGAGCCTCTCCCGTAAAACCCGGGGCAATAATTACCTCGCAAAAAATTTCGGCAATTTTTTCGGCCAAGCCTATATCCAATGTATTATTAACAACAATGATTCCTCCAAAAGGAGCCTGCCTGTCCGTCGCAAAGGCACGCTCCCAAGCTGCCTCAAGGTCATCAGCACTAGCCACACCACATGGGTTAGTGTGCTTCAAAATTGCAACAGTTGGTCGTTCAAATTCACCAATCAAATATGCTGATGCAGAAATATCCAAAATATTATTGTAACTTAATTCCTTCCCTTGAAGTTGATCAAAATAATCAAGAAAATCTCCGTACAAAGCTGCTTGTTGATGTGGATTTTCTCCATACCTCAAAGACATTGATTTGCTGGCCTGAAAATCAAGGGAACTGGGGAATCCTGAAATTGAATCCATATTTGGTTCATCAGAAACTTGATTTGAAAAATAATCACTGATTGCCTTGTCATAGGACGAGGTTCTTTGAAAAACTTTCAATGCCAATTCCTTCCTTAGCCCAGACCAATCTTCTTTTGAATTCATAGCTTTAAGCAAACGATTATAATCAGCGGGATCGCAGACAACCGAAACATCTCGATGATTTTTTGCTGCACTTCTCAACATGGAGGGACCACCAATATCAATTTGCTCAATCGCCTCCTCAAAAGATACATTAGAACGTGCCACTGTTTCCTCAAAAGGATAAAGGTTTACAACTACTAAATCAATCATGGCAATATCGTGTTCTTCAGCAGCTTTCAAATGATCTGGATTATCGCGAAGGCAAAGAAGACCACCATGAACTCTCGGATGCAAAGTTTTTACCCGACCGTCCATCATTTCCGGGAACCCCGTTCGCTCGCTCACATCGCTGACAGGAATTCCCTCATCCCTAAGCATACGAGCGGTGCCACCGGTCGAAAGAAGCGTAAAGGAATGCTCATCCACCAGGGATCGAGCAAAAGGAACAAGTCCAGATTTATCACTTACAGAGAGAAGAGCGAATTTTTGCATCTCTTCTTTTCTGTTTTCATTAGGCTAAGGTGCAAGCGTTTTTAGCGTTTTTTTTCATATTAGCTTAAATTAAGGAAAAGAATTGGTCTTTTCATTTAGCCTGCTATGCTGAAAATTTAAATTTGGGAATCGTGAAAGAAGAAAGCATAGAATTGGATGGTTTGAATGCATCCCTTGATAAGTTGGTTCATCATAAAGAAAAATCAACCGTCAAAGGAATAAACCTTCACGCTTTTATTTATTTTATCACCATAAGTAATTTAAGTGATCGTAATGTCACCCTATTGGGAAGAAAATGGATCCTTGCTAATAGCGATGGAACTACAACAGTTGTTGAAGGTGATAAAATAGTTGGCGAAACCCCAACCATACAATCCGGAGAAAGTTTTTCCTATAATAGTTATCATGTTACCCATCTTTCCGCAGAAGCTTCTGGTTCTTTTCACGGCTATGATGAATTTAATAAAAAAATCCATGTAAAAATTAATCCATTTCACTTGGATATTCCAAAGGACGCTGATATTGACCCATCTCTTTCATGAGATTCCTGGACCTTAACCCCCACGGTGGGATAGGAGCAAATTGCACCGTATGCGAGTCCGGAGGCTTTCGTTTTGCAATCGACTCGGGACTTCACCCAAAATTCGCAGGTCTTGAATCAATTCCGTCTCATTCAGAAATTGAGCGGGACTCGCTCGACTTTATTATCCTTACCCACTGTCACTTGGATCATCTTGGCAGTCTCCCTCTTCTCTCAAGGCAACATCAGGATGCTCCAGTCCTGCTCAGTTACCCTAGTTCGATTCTTGCCCGAAGAATGTTATCCAACTCGATCTCGGTCATGAAGAGACAAAGGAACGAGCTAAACCTGAGAGAGCTTCCACTCTACGGGAGGGGTGATCTTTCCGATTTGTTTGATAGAATGAGAACTCTTTCTATCCAACAACCATTTACCCTTGAAAAGGACGGACGATCGATAGAAGTAACTCTCCATCATGCGGGTCATGTTGCCGGTGCTGTATCAGTAGAAATTAAAACTCCCAAGGAACGAATTTTATTTACAGGAGATATTCTATTTGATGGTCAACGTACACTAGATGGAGCACAACCTCTTTTGGACAAAGTGGATACACTGGTAACTGAAACCACTCGTGGTCTCTCCGCCCGCAACCCTTCCCGGCAGCGCGAAGCAGAAATTGTTAACCTGCTTGAGGAATCAAGAAAAGCAATATCCAGGGGTGGATCCGTACTCATTCCTGTCTTTGCTCTTGGACGCATGCAGGAAATGCTTGTTGTTATTGATGAAGCGATTAAAAGAGGTGCGATTCCTAAAGTCCCTGTCTTTTGCTCGGGCTTGGGCATGGATTTAGTTAACCACTTTCATGAAATTTCTAAAAATACGAATCGTATTCGATTCAACCGGAAAGTTTTAAGAAGTTTAGGTGCTCGACCATTGCCAAGGAAATTAGAACCTGGACGAGAACCTCCGATGCAGGGAATCTACTTAGTCAGCAGTGGTATGCTGGTTGAACAGACACCTTCCTATGTTATGGCGTCCTCCATGCTTGGCGATGATCGAAATTGCATTCTTTTTGTGGGGTATTGCGACCCTAGTACACCTGGTGGTAAACTCCTAGAAAGTGAACATGGTGAACCTTTTGAATTTGAGGTCTTTAATCATGTGGAACCTATTCGTGCAAAAATTAAACAATTTGATCTGAGTGGACACGCAGACAGAGAGCAACTTGTTGCATACGCAGAAAAACTCTCGCCTAAAAATATTTTCTTACACCACGGCGACCCAGAAGCCCGTGAATGGTTCGCTAATGCACTTCAACCGATTGGTGCAAAAATTATTAATCCAGAACCCCTACAATTTTATGAAACCTGATAATTCCGAACAATCCCCTCTAGCAGAACAACTCGATCAAGTTTTCATTCGCCCGTCAGGACGAGAAATTGACGAGATGCGTAAAGTTACATTCCAAACTGGAATTGCCCCCCATGCCAATGGATCCGTACTCTGCTCCTACGGAGACACCCAAGTTATTTGTGCTGCGATGATAGAAGACCGGGTACCAGGATGGATGCGTCAGCAAAAGGTTGGCGGCGGATGGCTTACTGCAGAATATAGCATGCTCCCCTACTCAACTCTTAGCAGAAAAGACCGTCCCATAAGTAAAGGTAAACAGGATGGACGCAATATTGAGATCCAGCGTCTAATTGGACGTTCTTTACGAGCTGTACTTGATTTAAAGAAATTCCCGGACAAAACACTTTGGATTGACTGCGATGTCCTTAGGGCTGACGGGGGTACCCGTACGGCATCCATTACAGGGGCATGGTTAGCAACGAGGATAGCAATCAATGGACTACTTAAAGATCAAAAACTTAAAGAGGACCCAATACTTGATCATCTAGCAGCAATTAGTGTGGGCGTTTACAATGATCGATGTGTTCTCGACTTGGACTACCCTGAAGACAGAGATGCTTCAGTTGATGCAAATGTAGTTATGACTGGCTCTGGCCAATATGTGGAGATTCAATCATCAGGTGAAGAGGCAACCTTTTCACGAACTCAACTTGATGAACTGCTTACACTTTCTGAAAAAGGGATCAGTGAACTAGTCGCCTTGCAGAAGAGCGAACTTGGCTAAATTCAACTAAAACGGAAATTCTTTCTCAGTAGATTTGCCCACAGAAGGTTCCTCAAGTAATTCACCAGTCTCTACTTGGAGAAAACGAATAAGAGTTTTCTCACCCAGGGGAGAAACTCCGGCAAATTTAATACTGACACTGGGGTAAAGAAATGAAGCACCATTCGGAGAAACCTTATCCGAAAATATAACCAAATCAGAGTAGGTTCTTATCATTAATGTTCCGTTTTTCGCTTCCTTAAACCCTGCCCGTGCATCTGCCAAAACCTGGAAAAATGGACCAATTTTTCTATCACGGGCCTTTTGCTGACTAAAAGTATATGAAACCTCCTCGTCCATGGTTTCAAATATCGACTGCCCCTGTGGGTTAATCTTTTTCACCTTCTTTTCAATAATCTCTTTAAAACTGAGTTCTCCATTAATAAATTGAAGATTGGCTGACTTAGCATCTTCCGCCTTCTCGCTCAGTTCATCCCATATTTTTCTTTCCACAAGTCCTTGTACACTATCAGTTTCCATCATAAACTGCAGGCCAATGGCAGAGAATAAACTTTTTAAATCTTCAACCACCAAATCTCGACTCTCCCCCTGCAGTGAACCTAGGAACTCATGAGCAAATTCCTTTTTATTCAATGTAATGGGACCGAAGCTTACTGACTCCGGCAAATCACTTAATGCAAAGACTCCATCCTCAAAGTGAATGGAAATACCCCATTTGTTATTAATTCTTTCAAGCAAAACCATTACATCACTTAGGGCACTTGGGTCTCCACGGGCGTGCCTGAATAAAGTGAGTCCTAATTCAGCAAAAACTTCATGTCCTTCAATTTTACTTTTTTCAAATCTTTCCTGTATAAATTTCACAACCTCACTAGTTGTCCCAGCCCTGGAATTCCATATTTCTTCATTATCAGCTAATTTTAAAAGGTTTACCAAAACAGAATCACCTTCAGGCACATCCTCCAATTCTTCATCCATTGCAGGATCAAGTGGAGGAACCTGTGGTATTAATTCACCATCTTCATAAAACTCTTCAGTGCGGTCTAATCCATCCTCGGACCAAAGAATTCTTCGACCATCTAATTTCCCATTTTTGTAAGTACCCTCATCGAATTTCTGTCCATCCTTGGTCCAATACGAATAAGGCCCGCTCTTTAAACCTTTCATATAAAAAACCTGTTTAATTTTTTGGCCATTGTCATGCCATGAAACACTTTGTCCATGGAGTTTTCCATCAACATAAAAATCTTCAGCTGACTTTTGCTCGTTCTCATGCCAACTCGTTACAAGTCCATTGATAAGGCCTGTCCTAAAAGATGTCTCTTTTTTTGCACCACCTGACTGAAAATATTCAACTAGGATCCCTTTTCCATCATTAAGAGCAGTTTCCTTACATTTCTCTCCGTTTGGTTTCCATGAAAAACCTAAAACATATTTGCCGGCTTCAAGTTTCAAAAGGCTGCTTAACTTATCGCCATTAGGAAAATTTTTCTTGGCCCAACCTGAATATGGAAGATTCTCACCCTGACTTTCCATCACCCCCTGACTCAATTGCAAAGTATCAAGAAGGATAGCCCGCGATGCTAGGTCTTTTATATTTATTACTTCACCTGGTTGTTCTTTAACAACCTTCGTAGTTGGAGTCTTAGATGAGTTATTGAACTTGAGGAATGCAAATAATCCGCCGCAGATAAAAAGGAGCAGAAAAAGAATAACAGTAAGTATTACATTCAGAGACATTCCTGTTTTTTTAGCCATGATTATTTTTCGCCCTCCATTCGTGCCAACTTCAGGGTCCGCAGGTGAACCAATTCCCAATAACTCCGCTACACTTAACCACTCTTCTTCACCAACTAAGCACGCAGGATTTTCCATGTCGAGATCTCCCGATTTTTCCAAGAGTCTAATTTCATCCAGACTGTAAGGGCCTACATTTTCTCCGTTTTGATTAACCCAGTATTGTGAAGAATTATATGACATAGATACTTTTTTTATCATCTAGCACCAGCACTTGCAAGATTGAGATATGCTCTCAATGTACTTAAAAATGAATGATACAAGTATGAATAACAACTATAATGAAATTAGTAAGTTTAGTTCAAAAAAATGCCTAACCTCAAAAACGATTCAGTTCATCTTTGTGCCTTTCATAAGCCTGTTTACCTCCATGCAAGCGGAGACGATCAAAAACTTTCGGGTTGGAAGGTCTGCGAAAAATCATCTCAATGTGCTTTAAAGACTGGGGGAAAAGATCACTGTGTGAACTAAGAAAAAATGAATTTTTTTCCATGGTTCGAACGATTTGATTTTCTACTTTTTTTCGATAATCCGGACCTGGAAGAATACAGTCTTCAATTCCGCACGCCATTATACATAATAGATCATCAGGCTCCTCCTCAAGATAAGCCAACATATCCTTAGCTACAATTTTGTATGGAATTCTATAACTTAACCCGTTGTTTTTTGATAGATGGGATAAAATCGATTTTTCTTGAATATCATGGTAGAAGGGTTCAACTGCGACAAAGTTTTTAGCACTACAGGTACTTGCTAGAGCATAACCATAAGACATCATTCCTGCTCCCAGTTCAACCACTCGTCTTCCCTTGAGCAGAGAGTGGAGTATTTTTCCTTTTGGCGTAAAGGACCATTCAAAAAGGGCTCGCGTAAACTCTCCTCCCGGTGCAGCAAAACCTGTCCCCTCGTCTCGCGAATGACTGAGGCGAACACGCCAATCACGAATTCCTTCTAGCTTCGAATGGCTTTGATAGTTCACTGAATTTAGAATTTCCTATTAAGCATATAATCGATCAATTCAGAAAGGAATCCGCTTTCTCCTCCAATAGAGGTAAGTGATTCAAGGGCTTTATCGGAGTGCTCTCGGGCTAGACGACGAGCTTCGTCCTTTCCCTTGAGAGAAATCCAGGTAACCTTTCCACTCTGATTGTCGTGATGTGCATCCTTTCCAAGTTGATCACTTGTCTGAGTGATATCAAGTAAATCATCTACAGCTTGGAATGCCAAGCCAAGCGAATTCCCAACTTTACCAATCAGGGAAATTTTTTCCATATCTCTACCTTTTCCACCGATTCGAAATCCCATTTGAAGCGAAGCCTCGATCATTGCAGCCGTTTTATTGGTATGGATATAGGAAAGGATTTCCTCATCAGGAGTGCTTCCCTCGGCGAGGAGATCTTGCATTTGCCCACCAACTAATTTCTTACTACCCGAAGTGCGGGCAAGAATTTGAATTAAGTCGAGAGCTAATTCAGGATCGTCAAAGTAAAAAGAAGAAAGGATTTCAAAGGCAAGGGGTTGGAGGGCATCACCGGCCAGAATTGCAGTAGCTTCATCAAAAGCTTTATGGCAGCTCGGTTTTCCGCGACGGAGATCTGAATTGTCCATTGCTGGAAGGTCATCATGAATCAAGCTGTATGTATGAATACACTCAATAGCAAGTGCAGCTGGCATAGGATCAAGATCCCCTGGGAATATTTCGTGAGCAGCCATGACCAAGATAGGTCGTAAACGCTTTCCGCCTGCACTCATACTATGTCGGATGGCATGGTGGAGTTGCTTAGGTTGAACATGAGCAGCTGGTAATGCTTGATCAAGCCGGTTATTGATCAATTCCTGCCAGTTTTTTAGCTTTTTAATGAAATTCATGACTTGCGAATTTTGAGCACCATGTCATATTCAATGGGTTATGCCAAGTTTGGAAGCGGTGTGTGGGAAGCTTTTTGGTCACCCTGGTTGGGTGTCAAAAGTTATTTGGGGTGGTGCACTTTCTTTTATACCGATTCTCAACCTTTTTTCATTGGGATACCTTCTGAAATACACCATTCAATTAAGGCAAAATAAGGATTGGGATTTGCCCGAGTGGAATGAAATGGAACCCATTCCACTTTTAACTGGTGGTCTGCAGGTATTCCTTCTACTTATAGCTTATTCAGGCTGTCCTATTTTATTTGGATGGTTAGTAAGTATGCTTTTAGACCTTATTACTTTTGGCTTTTTAGGAATTGTTAGCTTTGTCCCCCTTGTCGCAGGTGCATTCATTGCCCCTTTTCTTTTCCTTTCTTCTATGCATACATTTGTTCGAGACGGCTTATTCTCAGACGCTTGGAGGGTTAAACTTGTTATTGAGATTGCACGGGCAATGATTCCACAATTAATTTTACCTGTAATTGCATTTTGGGGAATCATTCTTCTCGCTCTCCCTCTTTATGGTTTCTCTTTTTTTCTTGGCACTTGGATACTCCTTGCCTATTCGAGTGCATGGAATTTCTCCAAGATGACTCAAAAATGATTCAATTAAGATATTAGAAATTATTTTAAATATGCCTACATACGACTATCAATGCCAGGACTGTGGTCACAAATGGGAATTATTTCAATCTATGAACGATTCTCCTGTGAAATCCTGCCCAAAATGTAAAAAACGCAAAGCCAAACGCCTTCTTGGACTCGGAGCAGGTATAATTTTTAAAGGCACAGGTTTTTACGAAACCGATTATAAAAACAAAAAACCTGAAAAAAATAAGGGCGAATCTGGATCATCTTCCAAAGAAAAGTCAAAAGATAAAGGAAAAGCTAGTTCAAGCACTGAATCATCCAAGAAAAAAGAATCATCCCCCAAAAAAGAAAAAAGCAAGCCATCAACCAAGTAATGTTCTCATATTGCTTATAAAATGGAGAAAGAACCAAGCGCACTCGTCATCTTGGCAAATGGCGTTGAGGAAATTGAAGCAATAACTCCTATTGATTTACTAAGAAGAGCAGGAATTTCGGTCACCACATGTTCTTGTGAAAAAGAATTATCTGTTAAAGGGAGATCGAATATTTCTATACTTGCCGACTGCCTACTCGAGGAAATTGAAAGTCAAACTTTTGATCTGTTGATTTTACCAGGCGGCCCAGCAGTTTTTGAACTCAGAAAAAAGAACACCATCCTTGAAATAATCAAATGTCATCAAAAAAAGAATAGATGGATAGGTGCGATTTGTGCAGCCCCTCTTCTTCTCCTAGATGCAAATGTGCTTGGCGATTTAAAATATACTGCTCATGCCAGTGTAGCTAATGAACTTCCCATGCTTATGAAAGAAAAAGATGTAGTTATTGATCAAAAACTTATCACTGCGACAGGAGTTGGCACGGCGGTTAAGTTTGCATTGGCTTTAATTGAGGTGCTAATCAACTCAGAAAATGCACGAACTATTGCTGACTCAATTCACGCACCCTTTCAATCTATATACAACTGAAATCACATGAAAGCGTTTAGGAGATTTGCAAAAAAAGAACGTTCTGCAAAACTTGAAGAGATTTCAGTTCCAAAACCTGGAGCTAAGGAAGTCTTAGTTCAAGTTTCCCATTGTGGTATTTGTGGATCTGATTTGCATGCATGGCTTAATCATAAGGGATATGAATCAGTCTTAGCTGAAGTTACTTTTGGTCATGAATTATCTGGAGTCGTTACCGAATTAGGCAAAGATGTTGAAAAATGGAAATTAGGTGACCGGGTTGTCATGATTGCCCTTCAAACGGCTAATGACCCAAAGGATCCATTCTGCCAAAATGGTTTACCCCAACTATCCGAAAGACGTAGAGTCCAAGGCTTACACCTCGATGGCGGGATGGCCGAGTATGTATGCGTAAATGAAGAATTCCTCATAAAGATACCAACAAATATCCCAATGTCGCTTGCCGCATTAACGGAACCTCTGTCCGTGGCCGAACACTGTATTGAGAATCGCACTTCGATCAGAGACAAAGATCGTGTTATTGTTAGCGGCCCGGGGATCATTGGCATGCTCTGTGCAGTCTGCGCGCGGGCACGCGGAGCAGAAGTTCTTATTGTAGGAACTGAAAAAGATGAGGAGGTTCGATTAGCTACAGCAAAAAAAATTGGTTTTAAAACAATTACAGTAGGAAATAAATATGCTCCTCTACACGAACAGACTAAAAATTATTTTCCAGATGGAGCTAATTCTCTTATTGAAGCTTCTGGAGCTTCCCATGCTCTTGGAGAAACTTGGCGCTCAGTTCAACCAAATGGAATAGTCACCGCAGTAGCTCTTTACTCAAGATCAATTGATTTTGACCTTACCCAATTTTTACGCAAACAGATAGATCTTAGGACAAGTTATGCGTCATCTAAACCTGATTATCTCCGTGCATTTAAACTGATGGAAGCCGGACAAGTAGATGCTGATATAATGGTAAGTATTTTCGATTTAAAGGACGCAGAATCAGCTTTCAGAGAGAGTGAAAACCTCAAGGTTATGAAAGCAGTATTAAACTGTAGGAGTTAAAACTTCTTGTATCAAATAATTTATGTACAGAAAGGCAGATTACTGGCCCTCTGTATTTTGCTTACTTGAATTAACATCTTTCAAATCCAATGGCTGGGGTGAAATCACTTCTGTTTGATTAGTATCGATTGGAGCAGGGGGTAAAGCTGGAACAGTTTCGTTAAGATCAGCTTTAGGTTCGATTGGCTTTGGGGTTACCTTAAGTAGCTCCACTTCGAAAATTAAAGTTTCATTGGGACCGATCGAATTATTCCCCGATTCACCATAAGCCAAATCAGAAGGTATGAATAGCTTCCATTTTGCTCCTTCAACCATTAGCTTGAGGGCTTCAGTCCACCCTTTGATTACTCCATTCACCTTAAAAGAAGCTGTTTCATCCCGTTCGATCGATGAATCAAAAACTTCACCTCCAATTAGAGTACCACGGTAATGTACTTCCACAGAATCATCCTCTTTAGGACTAACTCCATTTCCTTTTTTGAGTATTTCGTATTGTAATCCACTTTCAGTTGTTATGACTGCTTCACGCTTGCCATTTTTTCTCAAAAAATCCCCTCCTTTAGCAAGATTAAGGTCAGGCATAGATTTAGCCATAGCTAGGAAGTTGTTTGTCTTAATTAAATCATCAATTCGCGATAAGAAATACGATGCGTTCATATCGTCAGCTAGTTTCTCCTTATGCTTTTCAACCCCGTTCATGTCGTTTTCTGCAAGAGCTTGCAAGGCGAGCAAGAATAAAGCCTCCCTTCGGTCGGTTGGGAGGTAAGATGAACTGTTGGTGAGTTTCTCCAAAATGGCCTTACCTTCGGCACCTCGGCCACCGTTTTCTTTAATCAAGGAAACTGCTTGTCCTAAAAGGGCTCTACCAGCAAGAGGATCAGTTCCCATTTCAACCGCAGCCTGCTCAAAATTTTTAGAAGATTCAGCATATCGTTTCTCTCGATATTGTAAAACCGCTGCTCTAAACCTAGCAACTCCTGCCAAGGTATCGTCATATTCATCAGCAAAAGAAAGAAAACGCTCCTCAGCACCTTCTGCATTTATGCTAGCCGAAAGAAAACGATAAGAGCGCTCGGATTCATCGCTCTTTTTCGAATTGTCTAAATAAGTGAAAACAGCAACACAGAAAGCAATAGCACCGAGTAGTATTAACAAATTGTTCTTACTTTTGTCCCAAGCATCCGCTTCGCTGTAACTATGTTCAGCCGCCTGGTCCGCTGTAAGCCCCTGTTGCTCAGGTTCGCTGGGCGTAGGGATGTCGTTATCTTTTTCGGGGTCGGATTCGTTGTTAGTGGCCATAGGGCAGATAAATGGAAAAGGGAATATACTCCCTATTTTTTGAATAAAGTCAACGGCTAGGTTTAAAGAGTGGCATGAACTGAAAGGGGGATGATCAATTTAAAATTACCAATCCGGAATCGATAAATAGAAATTTAGTCTATTTGCGGCTGATCCCAAAATCGGTAAGGATCATTTAATTTTTTCATTTCAGATAGTAAAAGCTCTTCCATTTCCTTAAGTTTTTTGGCATAGGTTGAATTTCCTGCCAAGTTAACTTGGTGCAGCAAGGGTTTGTTTCCTGTTTTTTTTAACACTTTTTTTAGATGGTGCTCCTTTAATATTTCATCTGGGTTTTCTTTTAGGTTAAAAAGTTGAGTTTTGCGAATCTCTCCGTCTAGAGTATCGTATTTTATTAATTTCCAGTCCCCCTTTCGGATAGCACGCATACCAGGCTTTGTTCCGCCACAATATGCACCATACAAGACAGAACGAGCAATCTGCTTATTACCAAGCAAAACAGGCTTCAGGCTAAGCCCTTGAGCAGTGTCGGGAATAGGAATTCCAACAAGATCACAAAAGGTGGGCAAAACATCCAGAAGGTAACTATTTCCCTTCGCTCGGGTCCCGCCCTTGATGCCTGGTCCACTTGCAATAAAAGGAACCCTCCATGAATGCTCATACAAGTTCTGCTTTCCCATCAAGCCATGCCTTCCAACTGCAATGCCATGATCTGCAGTGTAAAATATGTAAGTATTCTCATATTCACCGATACTTTTTAATTTCTGAATAACTAATCCAACCTGATCATCAATATTTTCAATGCATGCATACTCACGGCCAAGTTCATTTCGAACTGTGGCTTTGGTACGAGAAGTCATTACGCCAGGCACCCGAACTTCATCACGCAAGCCTGGGTGCCCGTGATTAAAAGGATGCTCAGGCAACCAGGATACCGGTAATGGGGGAGCAAATTCACTTACCCGAACAGGAGGTTCTTTTACATTTTCAGCACCATATTTCTTGAGTAAATCCTCACGGCCATTTCTTGCGTCATGGGGATGTGAGAATCCAAAATAAATAAAAAAAGGCTTATTGTCTTCCTGCTTTGCACGGTCATTTAAATAATTAAGGACCTGCCGACCATGCCATTGACTCCCACTTTCATCATCAGCGTTTCGACAACTTTTATCTTTAACAATTTGAAAAAGTTTATTTGCCAAGGAATAACTGTTTCCATTTTTACATGTCCGAAAAGTTTCATAACCTGCACGATTAAAAACTGCAGGGAGCGAGTTATTAAGAATTTCAACACCTGAAACTTTCCCCTCTTCATGCTGGAGATGCTTCTTCCCACGAGGAGGTAAGTGCCAAAGAGAACGCCCACTCATAATCATAGTTCTTGATGGAGAACACACCGCACCACTCATAGACCCCATATGATATGCTTGATCTAAAACAATCCCGGATTCGGCCAACTTATCTATATTAGGTGTTTGGCAAACTTTATTGCCGTAACTTGATAATGTATGTGGTGCCTGGTCATCAGTAAGAATAAATAGTATATTTGGCTTCTTTGCCAAAGTTGGAAATAATACTAGAAAAAAAAGCAAGAATGGATATTTCATAGCTTTTGGAGTAAACGAACAAGATTGAACGGTCAAGGGGAGGAAACTAGTTAAAAGAAAATAATACTTGAGCCCGCTTAGTCGAACACAACTGTTTTATTCTGATAGACCAGTACCCGATTTTGCAAATGCCTACGAACGGCTGTAGAAAGAACCATTTTCTCAAGGTCTCGCCCTTTCTCGATCAAATCCTTGGGTCCGTGACGATGACTAACCCGAGTTACATCCTGCCCAATAATAGGCCCTTCATCTAGATCTTCGGTCACATAGTGTGCCGTTGCCCCAATCAACTTAACTCCTCTTGTGTAAGCTTGATGGTAAGGCTTTGCCCCGGCAAAAGAAGGGAGGAAAGAATGATGAATATTTATTACCGGACATTCAACCGTTTCAAGAAATTGCTTGCTTAGAATTTGCATATATCGAGCCAGAATCAAAAGCTCTATTTTCTGTTCTCGAATCCATTCAATCTGATTAGCCTCCTCTTCAATTCTACTTCCCTGAGTAAGGTTAAAATAGTGAAAAGGCAGTTGGTATGATTCTGAAATCTCTTGTAAGTCTTGATGGTTGGAGAGAACGCCTATTAATTCAGCGTTCCACTCCCCTGACCTCACTCGCAATGCAAGGTCATGCAGGCAATGATCTGCCTTGGAAACCATAACGCCAATTCTGGGTTTGTCGTCATCATAGCCGATCCTTACAGACATCCCTAATTCAGTCTCAACCATTTGCTGAAAAGCGATACCCTCCAGTTTTGGATCACTATTTGATATACATTCCCATTCAATTCGCTGAAAAAAAACATTTTCCTGACGATCAAGATGTTGATCTGCATGTAGCACATTACTACCTCTCTCATGAATCCAGCCAGCAACCTTTGCAACAATGCCCGGTCTATCGGAACCGTAAAGCAACGCTGTAATTGAATTCATAACAAACTAGGATTTAGAATAGTCCTGAAGAGACTTTACAGAAAATTTACGATCTTTAAGAGAACGAATTCCATCCAAAGCAGCAAAGGCAGAACCTAAGGTGGTAATAACCGGAACTCCGTGTAATACCGCTTCACTCCTGATACCATTTTCATCTCTTCGTGGAATTAATCCGAGAGGGGTGTTGATAACAAGTTGAATTTTCCCATTTTTAATCAAGTCAGATACATTAGGTCGACCTTCGCTTATTCGTAAAACACTTTCAGAATTAATTCCATGCTTTTTCAAAAACTCGGCAGTTCCTTCAGTTGAATAAAAAGAAAAGCCCAAATCAGACAAGCCTCTTGCAACCAAAAGTGCCTTATCTTTATCCGAGTCTTTAACACTTAGGAAAACATTTCCCTCCATGGGTAAAGACGGTTTGGCAGCCATCTGAGTTTTGGCAAAAGCCATACCAAAATCTTCATCTTGTCCCATAACCTCACCCGTACTTCGCATTTCCGGAGTAAGAACAATAGGTGAACCCGGAAATCGACTAAAGGGAAAAACAGATTCTTTGATTGCCCAATGCTTGGGTTTAATTTCTTCCGTAAAACCAAGTTCTTTTAGAGTGGCTCCAGCCATAACCCGAGCTCCAAGCTTTGCTAATGGAACACCGATTGCCTTACTTACAAAAGGAATGGTCCGTGACGCGCGGGGGTTTACCTCAATAAGAAATAATTCACCATCTTTTATCGCAAATTGAATGTTCATTAAACCAATAACTTTTAGTGCCTTGGCCAAATCATGGGATGCCTGCCGGACTTCAGCGATCATTTCCTCAGCAAGATCATGCGGAGGTAAAACCATCGCAGCATCTCCACTATGAACACCGGCAAATTCAATATGCTGAAGCATACCACCCACAACTGTTGTCTCACCATCAGAGATACAGTCCACATCTAACTCGATCGCTTCTTCAAGAAACTTGTCTAGTAAGACTGGCTTTCCGGGAGCGACCGCAAAAGCCTCTTTTACCACATTTTCTAATTCCTTTTCATCATAAACAATAAACATCCCCCGACCGCCCAAAACAAAGGATGGTCGAAGAAGAACAGGGTAACCGATTCGCTCTGCTGCCGCCTTGGCATCTTCTGGTTCTATAGCGGTTTCATTCTGCGGTTGCTTTAAGCCCAACTGGTTTAAAATTTGCTTAAATTTCTCACGGTCTTCAGCCAAGTCAATACTGTTCGGGGAAGTTCCAATAACTTTTACTCCTGCAGCCTCCAAACCACTGGCTAAATTGAGAGGTGTTTGACCACCATACTGCACAATAGCTCCGTCACATTTCTCTTGGTGGTAAATTTCAAGAACATCTTCCAAAGTAAGAGGTTCAAAATAAAGCCGGTCGGAAACATCGTAATCAGTGGAAACAGTTTCAGGGTTGGAATTTACCATTACTGTCTCAAACCCTGCTTCACGCAAGGCGAAGGAAGCATGAACACAACAGTAATCAAATTCGATGCCCTGACCAATTCGGTTTGGACCACCGCCTAGGATCATAATCTTCTTATTCGTGGAGGTGGAAATCTCATTTTCGTCACCATATGAAGAGTAATAATAAGGAGTAAATGCGTCAAATTCTGCGGCACAGGTATCCACCAGTCTGAATGAAGTAACGATTCCTTCAGCTTCCCTCTTCAGTTTAACTTCGCTGGGTTGACAATTCCAAAAATCCGCTAATTGACGATCTGAAAATCCGGATTCCTTAGCACTGCGAAACAACTCATAATCAACATCGGATAAATTTGTATTCTTCAAAATACACTCTAAAGAATGAATTTCACTGAGTTGTTCTGTAAACCAACGATCAATGCCTGACTTTTCTGAAACCTGTTCTGCAGTCATTCCGGATTCAAAGGCAGAGTGTAGGTATTGAGGTCGATCCGCAGAAGGTCTCTTCACACCGGCTCGAATGGAGGATTCATCCAATTCAAGTCCAAGTAACTTACCAGATTCAAAGCCCCGAAGGCCTGTCTCCAGGGATCGAAGTGCTTTTTGGAAAGATTCCTTAAAGGTTCTTCCAATCGCCATTGCTTCACCAACAGATTTCATTGCCGAGGTAAGAGTGGAGTCTGCCTCGGGGAATTTTTCGAAAGTGAAACGGGGAATTTTAGTTACCACATAATCAATGGATGGTTCGAAACAGGCTGGTGTTTCTTTGGTAACATCATTTTGTAGTTCATCGAGAGAATAACCTACAGCAAGCTTGGCTGCAAATTTGGCAATGGGGAAACCAGTAGCTTTGGATGCCAATGCAGAGCTACGAGAAACACGAGGGTTCATCTCAATTACCACCATTCTTCCAGTTTTTGGATCTGTGGCAAATTGTATGTTACTTCCACCTGTCTCCACCCCAATTTCACGAATACAGGCAAAAGAAGCGTCCCTCATGAGTTGAAATTCCTTATCCGAAAGTGTCATAGCAGGAGCGACCGTGATCGAGTCTCCGGTATGCACTCCCATTGGATCAAAATTTTCTATCGAACAAATAACTACACATTGATCCTTATAATCACGCATAACCTCCATCTCGTATTCCTTCCACCCAAGAAGACATTCCTCGATAAGCACTTGGTTAATAGGAGAGGCATCTAAGCCTGAACGGAGCATTTCATCAAACTCGTCTTTGTTATATGCGATCCCTCCACCGGTACCACCTAATGTGAATGCGGGTCTTAGAATGATAGGGAAATCCCCTAACTTATCGAGGGATTCCTGTGCCTGTTCGGGTGAAGTAATTGAATATGACCGGGCAACATCAAGACCAATCTCAAGCATTGCCTGCTTAAAAAGTTCACGATCTTCTCCTTTTTTAATCGCATCAGGTTTCGCCCCAATCATTTCAACATTAAATTCTTCAAGAATTCCCGCGTGAAAAAGTTCGAGCGATAAATTCAAACCCGTTTGCCCACCTAAGGTCGGTAGTAATGCATCTGGCCTTTCTTTTTCTATTATCTTACGAACACTTTCAACCGTGAGAGGTTCGACATATGTGGCATCGGCAAACTCGGGATCCGTCATAATGGTAGCCGGATTACTGTTTACCAAGGAGACCCTATATCCCTCTTCACGAAGAGCCTTGCAGGCTTGAGCACCACTGTAATCAAACTCACAGGCTTGCCCAATAATGATTGGACCTGAACCAATAATGAGAATGTGTTTAATATCGTTTCTTCTAGGCATGGAAAATAATGATCAAAATGAAGGAGCAAAAAAAAAAGCTCCACTTGGAGCCTTTTAAAGATGTTTTGGACAATTTAATCAAATCCAAACGAAAAATATTCTAAGAGGACGCCTTTTTTTTGCATTTCGAACAACAAAAACCAACCGAGATTTTTTTGCGGTTTGGCTTAGCAGAAAAGGAACATGTTTTGTTGTTAGGCTTAGTTTTCTTAATAAATTCTTTAATATTAGCAGATGCTTTTTTGGCACAATTGGAGCAGCACACACCATAAGACAGGACTTCAGATGTATCTATTGACCTGTTTGAAAAAGGGCAGAGTTTATTAACAACCTGAACAGAACTCGGAGTTGCAAATAAAAAAGAAGCGAATAAAAAAACGGGCAAGAATTTTATAACGGACATAATATTAAATTTCATAAACCTTAAAATATCCTAGCTTTTTTTTCAAGATTTTTATGCGATGGGAGGCAACCCACCGCCAAGTAAACCACTAAAAGCTTCTTTAATTTTTTGACCTCCAGAAACTACTTGTATGGTTTTGCCTACGCTATTAAAATTTTTAAGGCTTTCAATGATACAATCCGCCAAATCTTCCCTAGGTAAATAACCATGAAAACCTAAATTTTCTGCAACTTGTACACGGCCAGTCCCCCTTTCATCAATAAGACTACCTGGGGCAATGATAGTGTAGTCTAATTTAGATGAGCGGAGCCGAGAGTCGGCAACACCTTTTGCCCGAAGGTAGTGTTGAATACGAGTTGATTCACTATTTGGGTCTGCACCAATAGCACTCACCATAAGAAATCTTCGAACCCCGGCACTCTCACAATCTAACATTAATTTAATCGCGGCGTTTTGATCGACATCTGTAGTCTTATCAGGACCAGTTCGACCACCAGAACCAGCGGTAAAAATAACCGCGTCCAGTCCAGGTAAGAATGAGGAGATCCCCTCTTCAAGGTCCCCAACTACAGAGGGTACACCCAAGGCAGTAAATTTAGTTTGTTGGCGACTATCCCGAATCAACCCGACGGGAGAAAAACCCGAGTGCCCCCACAATTTACCGGACAAAATTGTACCGACTTTTCCATTGGCACCCGCTATTAAAATTTTCACGAAACCATCAATAACCTGTCATGCCAAACATTGCAAGGATGTGATCGGCAGAATTTGTTCGTCCTTAACTCACTATTTGCCTATAAATGTTCTCCTTCTCAAATGACATTACCCGTTAGAACTCGAATCGCCCCATCACCCACAGGTGCTCCTCATGTAGGAACAGCATACATGGCACTATTCAATCTCGCCTTTGCTCGAAAAAATGAAGGCAAAATGATCCTGAGAATTGAAGACACTGATCAATGTCGATCCACCCATGGATCAGAAGTAGCCATACTAGAATCCCTGAAATGGTTGGGGATTGAATGGGATGAGGGCCCTGATAAAATTGGAGATTTTGGTCCATACAGACAAAGTGAGCGTAAGGAAATCCACGCTAATCACATTCAAATCCTTAGAGAAAAAGGTCATGCTTACCCCTGCTTTTGTACCGCAAATCGCTTAAAAGAGCTTCGCTCGGAACAAATGTCTAAAAAAGAAACACCTCGTTATGACGGACATTGCCTCAATTTAACTGAAGAAGAAATTGAAAAGAGAATAAACGATGGTGAGAGTTTTGTCATCCGCTTAAAAGTCCCCACCGAGGGAGAATGTTGTTTCACAGATGAACTTAGAGGTGAAGTTAAAATTAACTGGAATCAAATTGACCACCAGGTTCTGCAAAAATCTGATGGTTATCCAACTTACCACTTGGCCAATGTAGTTGATGATCACCTGATGAATATTAGTCATGTGATAAGAGGTGAGGAATGGATCAGTAGTACACCAAAGCATGTGTTACTATACGAATACTTCGGATGGAATACTCCGATCTTCGCGCATCTCCCGCTACTACGAAATCCCGACAAATCAAAATTATCTAAAAGAAAAAACCCGACGGGAATAAATTATTACAAGGAAGCAGGTTTCCTACCAGAGGTTTTGCTCAACTACCTTGGAATGATGGGTTATACCCTACCCGACCAACGAGAAATCTTCTCACTCGAAGAATTGACCCAAAGTTTTGACATCAAAAGGATGAGTTTAGGTGGTCCCACCTTTGACCTAGAAAAACTTAAGTGGCTTAATGGCAGATACCTCAGAGAACAATTAACCCAGGACGAAGTAGTCAGACGAATGATTGACTGGAAAATCAATTCTGGGTTTATGAAGAAAATTATCCCTCACGCCTTACAAAGGCTCGAAAGTTTCTCAGACTTTATCCCTCTAACCGGCTTTCTGTTTCAGGATTACCCAAAGCTTGAAAGAACTTCATTGATTGGTAAATTCGAAGCCAGCTATGCAAGTAAATTAATTAAAGTTTTCGAATGGGAATTAGAAAAGATTAAGTCTTGGAATAGAGAAGAAATTTGTAATTTATTTCAAAATCTTGCTGAGAAGGAGGACAAGAAACTGAAGGAAATTCTGCCTTTATTTTTTCAGGTAATAACGGGCGAACATGTTTCGCTTCCTTTATTTGATTCAATAGAAATCCTTGGCCAAGACTTAGTCCGCATTCGTTTACGCAAAGCACTCGATTTTTTAACTGCTGAAGGATTTGGAATAAGCAAGAAAGGATTAAAATCACTGGAAAAGGATTACCGTCTAAAATACGGCGATCGAATTGATTAATTGTAATCAAAAGTTTCTCAATTTAAATTTATGAATTTAGAAAATAACGAAAAAAACCTCGATTTCATTCGCTTACGGGTGAAGGAAGATAAAGAGAGCAAAAAGAACGACGGACGCGTACATACTCGTTTTCCTCCAGAACCAAATGGTTATCTTCATCTTGGTCATGCAAAAAGCATTTGCCTGAATTTCGGAATCTCAAAGGAGTTTGATGGATTGTGCAACTTAAGGTTGGACGACACAAACCCAATTGCTGAAAAGATAGAATATGCAGAAGCAATCAAACAGGATGTTAAATGGCTCGGGTTTAATTGGGGAGATCGGCTTTTCCACGCTTCTGACTATTTCGATCAACTTTTTGAATGGGCCAACATATTAATTAGGGACGGCAAAGCTTTTGTTTGTGATTTAAATTTTGAAGAAATGCGAAAACTTAGGGGCTCTCTGACCACACCTGGAGAAAATAGTCCCTTTCGCGAGCGTTCTATTGAGGAAAACCTTGATCTCTTCGGGAAGATGAAAAGCGGTGAATTTCCTGATGGATCTAAGACCCTTCGGGCAAAAATAGACATGGCCTCCCCCAATTTAAACCTTCGGGACCCTGTTATTTACAGAATCATTCACAAAGAACATCCCAAAACAGGAGATACGTGGAAAATTTATCCATCCTATGATTTTGCACACGGACAATCTGATTCCATTGAAGGTATAACTCACTCACTTTGCACTTTGGAATTTGAACATCATCGCCCTTTATACGATTGGTTTTGTAAAAACCTAGGCATTCATCACCCGCAGCAAATTGAATTTGCACGACTGAACCTTACCTATGTTGTAATGAGTAAGAGAAAAATGCTTAGACTCGTCGAGGAAGGTCATGTCAGTGGATGGGACGACCCTCGCATGCCGACATTACAGGGCATGAGACGAAGAGGGTTCTCCCCACAATCCATTCTGGATTTCTCCGAACGGGTGGGAGTTGCAAAACGGGAAAATGTGATAGAAGTTGAACTTCTCGAACATTGCTTAAGGCAAGATTTAAACAAAAGAGCCCAAAGAAGACTTGGTGTTTTAAATCCGCTTAAACTAACGATCGAAAACTATCCAGAAGGACAGTCCGAAGAAATTGATGCGGTAAACAATCCTGAAGATCCAAATGCAGGATCCCGGAAAGTTCCTTTTTCCAGAAATATATATATTGACCGCAACGACTTTATGGAAGACCCGCCGAAGAAGTATTTTCGTTTGGCGCCAGGTAAGGAAGTAAGATTAAAATATGCATACTATGTAACCTGCAAAGAAGTCATTAAAGATAAGGATGGAGAAGTTTTAGAGATTATTTGCAACTATGACCCTGAATCAAGAGGTGGAGATACAAGCGACGGCAGAAAAGTGAAAGGAACGATTCAATGGGTTGACGCAGAAACCGCAATTCCGACAAAAGTCAGATTATACGATCGTCTATTTTCTGTCCCTAATCCAGAAGATGTTTCAGATGGTGTTGATTTTATTGATAACATAAATCCCGATTCTCTAAATACAATCGAACTTTGCTTAACCGAGACTAGCTTAGGAGATATTGAAGTCGGATTGCCCTTCCAGCTAGAAAGAATTGGTTATTTTTGCAAGGATCCTGATTCAGATTCTGAAAGCCAATTAATCCTCAATCGAACAGTTGCCCTACGAGATAGCTGGGGAAAATTAAATAAATCTTAAGTTTTTAATACAAAACTGGAGCCTAAACGAATGATTGAGGCTTGCAATAAATGGAAGATTTGCAAATTCTTATGAAAGTTTATCTTATTAACAGCCTAACATAACAGCCCATATAAATCATGAGTAGTCAAGATTCTCAACCGGATATGAAATTATTTTGGGGGTGCTTTATCGCCCTCATCACCACAGCTTTTGCTTTTATTACCAGAGCATTTTTGGTTGGTGATCCTTCCTTTTGGCCAACTACATTTGGCTTGGACCAAGTCCAAGGTCAGGTCCTCTTTGGAGCGGGAATTTGGCCATTCGCGATAAGTATCATTGTTTTTAGCTTAATTATCGACCAGATTGGTTATCGGGCAGCAATGATTTTCAGTTTCATATGCTATGCACTTTATGCGTTCCTAGCTTTTCAGGCGTACGGAGTTGTTTCAGCAGAAGGGCTATCCGGAGATGCCCTAAAAGCAGCTCAATCAGAAGCATATGACTTGCTTTACATGGGATCAATTATTCTTGGTTTAGGCAACGGAACAGTTGAAGCCTTCATAAACCCAGTGGTTGCCACCATGTTTAATAAGGATAAAACGAAATGGTTGAATATACTTCATGCTGGCTGGCCAGGCGGATTAGTTATCGGAGGTATCCTAACTATTGTGTTGGGTGAACAAGCCGCTGAAGATTGGAGAATCCTTATCTATTTGATAGCAATCCCCGCTATCGTTTATTTAGTCATGCTTCTCAAAGCAAGATTTCCTGTAAATGAACGAGTTTCCTCCGGTACTACTTACAAAGAAATGCTTGCTGAGTTTGGTGCTATTGGTGCACTCATAGCTGGATACCTTATATTTCGTCAATTAGGAATGGTTTTTGGCTGGAGTGACAACATGGTTTACGGACTAACTGCAGTTGGAACAGTAGCCTACGGACTCTACTGCAAATCTCTAGGTCGACCACTTCTTATTTTCATGTGCATCATTATGATCCCCCTAGCAACCACTGAATTAGGTACTGATGGTGCGATCACTGGTCTTATGGAGGAGCCACTTAAAGCTGCCGGACAACACCCACTGCTTGTGCTTATTTACACTTCTGCAATCATGATGATTCTCCGTTTCTGGTTTGCCGGTCCTATTGTTGCAAAACTTGGGCCTTTGGGCTTATTAGCTACATCTGCTGTGCTAGCCATCGCAGGTCTCTATTTGTTAAGCTCTGCATCAGGTCTTTTTGCAGTATTTGCGTGTGCAACTCTTTACGGATTTGGAAAGACTTTCTTTTGGCCAACCACACTCGGAGTTGTTTCTGAACAATGCCCCAAAGGAGGTGCTTTAACCCTAAATGCGATCGCGGGTATTGGTATGCTAGCAGTTGGAATCTTGGGAGGTCCAGTAATTGGAAAGATGACCGAAGATTCAATCAAAGTCTCTGTTGAAGAAGCTACCTCTGTTGAAACCTACGAATCGATCTCAAAAGATAGCACCTATTTCCTAGGAGCATACACTGCAATTGATGGTGATAAAGTTGGGGAATTGCCTGAGGAAAAAAAGTCAAAGGTCGAAGAAGGTATTCAAAACGGAAAGCAAGGATCTTTAGCCAGTGTTGCTATTTTCCCCTTCTTCATGCTGGCATGCTACATCGCCTTAATTTTGTATTTCAAAAACAAAGGTGGTTACAAACCTGTTGAACTGTAAAATTTTCGTTCATTTAACTTTACAAAAAAAGCCATATCCTTTGGGATATGGTTTTTTTGTGATTCCAACTCTCCCTAAATCTTAATTAACTAAATATCATAATATTATGGCTACAAAAAAACCATTACGTATCGGACTAATTGGCTACGGCTTTATGGGCAGAACCCATTCGAATGCTTTTCGTAAAGTACCCAATTTCTTTGATTTAAAATACGAACCTCAACTTGCTGCCGTTTGTGCCCGCAATAAAGACCGAGCAGAAGCTTTTGCCTCTCAGTGGGGATATGAATCTGTGGAAACAGATTGGCGTAAACTGATTGATCGGGATGATATTGATGTAATTGATATTGCAGCACCTAATAATGTTCACCACGAAATCGCAATTGCTGCAGCTAAAGCTGGCAAAGCGATTCTTTGTGAAAAACCACTCGCATTAAATTGCAAAGAAGGTGAGGAAATGGTCCGCGAGGTCGAAAAAGCAAAAGTACCCAACATGGTTTGGTACAACTATCGACGAATTCCTGCAGTTTCTCTTGCGAAAAACATGATTGAAGAGGGGCGACTCGGTAAAATCTATCATTACCGCTCAAATTTCCTTCAGGACTGGACAATCAACACCGATCTGCCACAAGGCGGAGAAGGCTTATGGAGATTAGATGCAAAAGTTGCTGGCAGTGGCGTAACGGGGGATCTTCTCGCACACTGTATTGATACCGCAATTTGGCTCAACGGTCCGATTGTTGAAGTTAGTGCCATGACCGAAACATTTGTAAAAGAGCGCGTACATACAAAGACAGGTAAGAAACAAAAGGTTACCATTGACGACGCCTGTGCCTTCCTTGCTCGATTTGCTAACGGATCTCTCGCCATTTTTGAATCCACCCGCTATGCCCGTGGACACAAGGCGTTGTATACCTTAGAAATAAATGGTGCTGAAGGATCACTTGCATGGGATTTACACGACTTGCATAGGCTTGAATACTATGACTACGACAAGGAAGACGCAAAAACCCGTGGTTGGCGTTCCATTCATGTGAGCGATAATGGTGGCGAGCACCCCTACATGGATAAATGGTGGGTTCCTGGTCTCAATATCGGATATGAGCATAGTTTCATTAATCAATTCGCAGATTTTGTGGATGGCTTTGGTTCCCGTAAGAAACGTCCAAACCGTCCAGATTTCCGCGATGCTCTGGAAACACAGTATATCTGTGAAGCTGTACTTGATTCAGCCAAATCAGGTCGATGGAAAAAAGTTGGTAAAATTAAGGCAAAGTAAGCTTATTTATAATATTTCTTACATTGAAGGAGTCACAAAAGTGGCTCCTTCTTGCTTTAGCAATATTGCAAATAAATATTGTTTATTCTTGCGCTTTTAAATTTGGAAACAAGATCATATAGCATGAAATTCTTTATTCTCTCTACATTGTTTTTTTTAACCTCAATTTTTTCTCTCTTAGCACATGATTGGCCATCTTGGCGGGGTGAACAAAGAGACGGAGTATCAAAGGAGACAGGTCTTCTTCAAGAATGGCCCAGCAGTGGTCCAAATAAGCTTTGGGTTTCAGATCAGGCAGGTTTGGGTTATTCTGGTTTCACAATACGAGATGGCATACTTTTCACAATGGGAGCTTTTGATAAATCAGAATACCTACTGGCATTTAATGCAAATTCTGGAAAAAAAATCTGGTCCCTAAAAGTTGGTGAATTATTAACCAACGGGTGGGGAGATGGGCCACGAATGAGTCCTTCAATCTCAGGTAAAAAGGTATATGCATTGGGCGGTAAGGGAAACTTAGTCTGCGTTGATGTAAAATCAGGCAAAAAATTATGGCAAAAAAGCCTGGTTCAAGACCTTGGAGGCAAGGTGCCTGGGTGGGGTTACACGGAGTCCGTTTTAATTGATAATGGTAAAATAATTTGTACTCCTGGCGGAGAGGAAGGCACACTGGCTGCACTCGACGCAAATTCAGGAAGAACGCTTTGGAGGACAACTGATTTTACTGATGGTGCACAATACTCCTCGCCCATAGCCATCACCCATCGTGGAAAGGCCCAATATGTTCAACTGGTCATGAAAAATGTCGTAGGAGTGAATCCCCAAAATGGGTCGATCTTGTGGAAATCATCCTGGCCAGGTAAAGTTGCGGTAATCCCTACTCCTATTTATTCAGGAGGATATGTTTATATTACTGCTGGCTATGGTGTGGGATGCAAATTGATTAATTTAGGTAGTAACTACCCTTCTGATACATACGAAAACAAAGTTATGAAAAATCACCATGGTGGAGTGATTAAAGTAGGAGAACATTTGTATGGGTATTCAGATGGCGTGGGATGGGTATGCCAAGACTTCATGACAGGCGAGCTAGTTTGGAACGAGAAGAAGGCTCTTGGGAAAGGAGCAATCGCTTATGCGGATAAACGCTTCTATTGCCAAGGGGAAGGAGATGGTAGAATAATTCTTATTGAAGCGACTCCAAAAGGATGGAAAACACACGGTGAATTCACAATCAATCCACAGACGAAAAAAAGAAATCCCAAAGGCAGGGTTTGGACTCACCCAGTTATTTGTGATGGTAAATTATACCTCAGAGATCAGGAGTATATTCTCTGTTACGATATTCAAAGGTGACGGTAATTATGTGCTCAATGTACTGCGAAGAAACTTATTCTAAGCCAAGAACTCTTTTTCCTTCAGCAGACATCATTCTTGGATTCCAGGGTGGATCCCAAACGATATCAACAGAAACTTCACTTACCTGAGATAGAGCTTGAATTCTTGTCTTGGCGTCGTCAGCAATAACAGGCCCCATACCACACCCCTGTGCGGTTAAGGTCATCTTAACCTCAACTTTTTTTAGGTTGTCTTGTCCGCTAATTTTCAAATCGTAAACCAATCCGAGATCAACAATATTCACGGGGATTTCAGGGTCATAACAACCGCTCAATGCTTCCCATACAACTTCTTCGCTAAATGATTTCTCCGTGGACTTAACTTCACGATCCCTCTCAACTTCCTTTTTTATTTCTTCACCAAGAGCAGATAATTCCCCCTCTCCTACCCGGTACATTCCATTGGCATCTCTCAGCGTGACTGAACCTCCAAGAGACTGAGCAATACTGTAGGTTTGCCCCTCGGCGAGAACAACTTCATCACCAGCGGGGATGATAGTCGCAGTACAATTTTTGAGTAAGGTAACTTCTTTTTTCATAAATAAAGGTTTAAAATGGTAAGGGGTATAACTCAAAAGCCAAACCTACCGCGATACCATGGTAGTAAAGAGTAAGAATTTCGAGGATCGTTAAAATGTGAGACTTGGTTCATGTAAAATTTAGTTTCTTCAATGATATCTTCCCAACTACTTGAGTATCGAGCGACTTTCTGATTATTGTACTTAACTTGGAGTGCATCCGTTAAAAGATCGAAAGAATTCTTAACCTTGGGAAACTCTGTAACTTTATAATCTACCACTCCTGCTGTCTCAGCTGCAAATGTAATAGCATCCTCAAGACCACCAAGTTCATCAACTAATCCCAGTTCGTAAGCATCCACTCCCATCCAAACACGCCCTTCAGCAATTTCACTAACCCGAGTTACATTTAAATCTCTATTTTGGCTTACCAGATCAAGGAATCGGTCATAAATTCGCTCGACATGTTTCTGTACAACCTCAAGTTCCAAATCGGATTTGGCTCTAGAAACACCCATTATATCAGACGAAGCGTGCGTCTTTACCACATCCCAGTATGCACCAAAACTTTCAGCCATCTTTTCAAGGTTAGGAATGAGCCCAAAAACTCCAATCGACCCAGTTATCGTTTGCTCTCCCGCAAATATTTTATCTGAATCCATCGAAATCCAATACCCACCAGAAGCCGCAACTGCTCCCATTGATACAATTACAGGGATACCCTTTTCCTTAATTCGTGAAACTTCGCTTAAAATAGCATCTGATCCTGACACACTCCCACCTGGGCTATTTACTCTCAATACCAGTCCCTTAAAATTATCATCCTTTGAAACTTCTCTAATTCGTTTAGCAATCTCTCCGCCACCAACAGAAATACCATCATCTCCCATTCCATCCACAATGGCACCCTCAACATATACCACGGCAATTTGAGTTCCCTTATTATCTTCAGTGCCCTCAATATCAGCGGAAGAAAGCGGTCGATCCACATAATCAATCAATTCAACACGGGCAAATTCTTCGCTTTCCGCATCTTCACTCCCAAGAGTTTTGAGTCGGTCAAGTATTTCACCATATGTGGAAATTTGATCAACTAGACCGATCTGTTTACAGACTTCAGGACTTAATAAAAAGTTTTGTTTTAATAAATCCTTTAATTCCGATTCGGCTAAATCTCTATTCTCTGAAATCGTCCCCACATAATCGTCCCAACGTAAATCAAGCAGGCGTGATATTTGAAGACGATTCTCCTCACTAAATGCAGTTGAAGTAAAAGGCTCTACCGCACCTTTAAATTCTCCGACACGGACAACTTGGATGCCCACTCCGTATTTATCAAAAGCTTCGGCAAGAAAAATTTGCTCATTTGCCAACCCATTTAAAATTAAAGTTCCACTTGGGTTCATATGTAATTCATCACAGATTGAATAAACCAAGTAATCTAATTGAGTGGGGTCAGAATAAAAACCAATTACCTGCTTACCGGATTCCTTGAATAATTCGATGGCAAAAAGAAGTTCCTTTATCGCACCGTAACCACATCCATATCCATCAGGCATAAAACCGCCCTCAATGAAAATACCTCGAATACTTGGATCACTTGAAGCTTTTTTAATAGCTACCACAATTTCTCGCAAATGGAAGCTGGGCGGCTTTCTTTCATTTGTTAATGCTTCACGGGTTAAATCCTCAAGGTCTAGCCCCGATGGGCGATCGGTTATATTCATAGATAAATCGAGAACAAGAAAAGAACCCTCAATCGGATCATCTTTTTGCTCCTGAAAAAGGGAAGAAACCATTGACTGAAAAAGAAAAACGGACAACACCACAAAAAGAATGGTTGAGACCAATGTCACTGCCATTCTCTTGAACACATCTTTAAAAAAGGATTTCATAAAAGTTTTGCCAAGAAAATACCTCTTTTTGAGTAAGGTCGAAGAAAAACTTTGCCTGTATTGAAAAAAATACACATTTATTCTTTATCTATGACAGAACAAGAACTCACAGCCGAACGTAAAGCGCTTCGCGTAAACTTAGATTCATCCAAGTATGGCACATTTGCTGAAATCGGTGCAGGACAGGAAGTTGCACGCCACTTTTTTCAAGCCGGTGGTGCTGCAGGAACTGTAGCAAAAACAATTTCTGCATACGATATGAAATTCAGTGACGCGATTTATGGAGAAGCTGGACGTTATGTATCTCGAAAAAGATTGGTTCAAATGATGGCTCATGAATATGAGCTTTTAGATGAACGCCTATCGGAAGCACGTGGGGCACAAAGCACTTTTTTTGCTTTTTCGAATACCGTCTCCGCTTTAAATTACAGCAAGACCAATGAATGCCATGGTTGGATGGGCATACGGTTTCAGATTTCTCCCTTATCACCCCACCACGACATAATTCTTCATGTTCGTATGCTAGATACGGACAACCAACTGCAACAGGAAGCTATTGGAATATTAGGGGTCAATTTAGTTTATGGAGCTATGCACCTAAGCGGAAATCCAGATGCATTTATTGAAAGCCTAACTGATAGTATTGGAGAAAATCGCATAGAGGTTGATATGATTGAATTTAATGGCCCGTCCTTTGAGGTTGTTGATAATCGTATCCTCTGCCTAAAGCTTGCCGAGAAGGGTCTTACCCATGCAGTAATGTTTAATGAATCAGGTCATGTTGTACAACCAGCTGAAAAGCTTTACAAGAAAGCGTGTCTTATTGAACGAGGAAGTTTTCGCCCATTGACAAAAGTAAACTTGGATATGCTTGAAAAAGCAAAGTCTCAATTTGTTGCAAGAGAGGATGTGGAAGTGGGGAGTGTGGAAGTTTTTATGGAATTGACACTTCGAAGTTTGCTAAATGAAGGAGATATCGACTATAAAGATTTTATTGCTCGAATCGAAGTAATTAACTCATGTGGATATGGGGTGCTTGTATCCAACTACCTTGAATACTTCAAGCTTTCATCATACCTTCGTCGTTATGTAAGAAGTCCAATTGGTTTGGTACTGGGCTTAAATAATTTAGCCGATATTTTCAAAGAGGACTATTATTCAAAACTGGAAGGCGGAATCCTTGAAGCATTTGGAAAACTTTTTAAAGATAATGTGAAAATCTATGCCTATCCTATCGAATTGAAAAATTTCGAACGATACCGAAAACAAATGGGTGTGGGGGACAATGTGGAAACAGAAATCGATGATAATGGTTTAGTCACAATTGAAAACCTTCTTGTCGCAAGTAACCTGAGGAATTTGTATAAATATATTCGTGAAAACGGATTCCTCATAACCATTGAAAATTGTGACCGATCCAATATGAATCTTTTCTCAAGAGATATATTTGAACTTGTTCAAAATCGAACAGATGGATGGAAAGATTGTTTGCCTCCCTGCGTCACTGATATGATTGAAAAAAATAATTTGTGGAAGAGCTGATTCATGAAATTGGTTCAAAAAGAAAAATCTGCGTAAATTAACCTGTGGTCAGAAGCAATTTTGCTTTCCTCTGAATCAATGATCCATCCGGACTTTGGAATAAACCTCTTTGCCATTGCCGGGTTTGCCAAAATATAATCAATTCTCGAATAACTATCCTGCTTTTTAAAATAATGTGTCCATAAATGACCCTGGGAATCAAAACAGGGAATCATACTAGATAAAATGGTTTCATTCACTGTTGTGAACCTCTTTAAAGGTGCAGAATCTTTATGGTCATTAAAATCTCCCACAATCAAATATTCTGTTTTACTCTCAGGTGGATATTTCTTGCGAATAAGATCGCGTATCGCACGTGCTTCTTTCTCTCTTCGTATTTTAGCCTGCGGGTCATCTTTACGCTCTGTCCACATGCTTTTCAAATGAAGGTTGAAAATATGAAAATTGGCACCATGAGGACAGAAAGTCATCTCCATTAAACCTCTTCCCGACTGCTCAACCCCGCCAAAATAAGAAAACGAAACATTAGTATGCTTTACAATTGAAACGGGCGGATACTTGCTAAGGAATGCGAGATGTCGAACCTCTCCTTCCCCCTCGTTTGGCATCCAAACTGCATAAGGATAATATGGGCCACCAGTAGTATTCAAATCCATCCAAAGTTCAACCATGTATGGGTAGTCCCCCATTTCCTGAAGAGCCAAAATATCCGGATTGACAGAACGAATAATCGATCGGACCGCTTTTTTCTCAATCTCTGGTTTTGGATAATTAGGTCGCCACCTACCTTCAACTATACGATCGCAGGAAAGATAATTCCTAACATTGAAACTCGCAACACGAACTATATCCTGCCCCAGTAAAGGGGAAAGAAAAAGAAAAATTAAAAGAAAAATTCTTAGACCCGAATTAACCTCGACCACGAATAATGTTCACATTGAGCCTTTTACTCTTTGGAATTTCCAAACGCTTTTTATATTCACCAGGGGTTTTTGAAGATGCGGCTTCGTATGAATCCTCTGTTCGATGAACTAAGTGTATCCCTTGGAATGGAAAAGTACCACTGTATCCTTTACCCCATCTAAAATTCATACCACTCAAACTAGTGGGCGTAACCTTAATCTTATGAGAACCAAAAGGAAATCCCATTAACTCAGCTGACTTGATAGGATTCCATGCATTTCCGCTAAATTTGCCAAGCACATCAGTCCATTTTTCAAGCATGGGAATTTTAGCTCGTTTCGACTCCAATGGGTCAATGTAAAGACATCCATCTTGGACTAAGGGTTCAATTTCTTTCATTGATTTATTTCCGACATCAGGGATAAAATTAGGTGAATAGAGAGCTATGCTGAAAATAGTGGGATGCTCATCGGGTTTCTTTTCGTCTATTTCCCCCCAAAAACTTAATCCCCGATGATTAATTTGCATCACATATTCAAAAGTTGAACCGTTGTCTAAAGTTCCACGAATAGTTGTTTCCTCACGATCCATTGAAACTGAGGGGGGATTATCATAAGAAACAATTTTTCGATGTCTCCATTGACGATTTCTCTCCCCAGGATTCAAATAATAATAGGCACGGAAATTCACACTCAAAGGAACCCTTTCAGCCCGCTCCCCCAATGCAGCCTCCCCTGCCTTTGCTTGGTTTTTCAACCAAACTTTAACCGTATTTCCATTACCATGGAGAGCAACATCATACACTGCACTTTCTAAAACTGTATTGTACCCCCTCCATTTCCCATCACCATATCTGGATAAACTTCCTCCTGTAGCTGGCAGAATTGCCGGGTTTTTAGGCATAAGTTTCTCCTTTAATCTTTTTAAACCCTCGCCTAACGCTTGAGATTCTGGATTCAATCTCTCCCAGGGTAACTCATAGGGACGATTTGGATTGTTTTTCATCAATAATGTTACTCCCTTTTCATTGGCTGCAACAAAAACAGCCTCAATGCTATTACCATCCGAACTCATCCATGAATGTGTTCGTCCTAGGTCCCCTTCCACTAGTTGGGGTAGCTTCATACTTTTACGTTGATTTGCTAATTGTTGCCTAGCTTTATTTTGCTTCGCAAGCAACGCCTGTAGTTTTTTTGCCAAGTCTTGGGAGTCATTGGACAAACGGGCTAAGGGAATTGTCTGTTCAGACCTGCCTCCATACATTGCTAAATTTACATTTTCTCCCTCTATTGAAATAAACTTAGCTTTTATAACACTCCCTGAAGAACTTTTCCAACTATGTTCAGAATCCAAGGATAAATCACCATTCTTTACAACTGGAGGAGCAACAGGTTTGGAGACCACAGGTGGCGGTGAAACGGGAACTGGAGCAGGCGCCAAAGTACCCGATAAGCTTTTTGCCAATGCCTGAGATGCCGGGTTCAAATTGGCAAGGGGCAAGGGGACGACCCTTCCCTGCCATTTAACCGTGACAGAATTAGAATCAGCCTTGATGAAAACTGCCTTAAGCGTACGCCCCTGAAGGTCAGTCCAAGAATGAAGTTGCTCAGCACTTGCGGGGGGTGCAATGGTATCAAATGGATTGGACGGAGGTGTTGGCACCTTCGGAGCAGAAAGTTTTTGAGCAAGTGCTTTTGATTCTGCCGAAAGAGAAGATAATGGAATTGGGACTACTTTCCCGTTCCAGTTGATTGTTAGAGTAACTCCGTCAGATTTAATAAAAGATGCCTGCAAGGTTCTGCCCTGTAGATCAGTCCAAGGATGCAGCATCCCATTTAAATTATTAAACGAAACTACAATAAGAATAAGGGTAATGAGGAGATTAGCTTTCATATTTCTACGGGTTTAGGTTCGTCATGGGAATGCTCCCACGGCAGGATTGCATTTATCTTTTTTTGTTCCCAAGGGTTAAAAATGTCAAAAATCTTTCCTGGATTCAAAATTCCATTTGGATCCATTGCTTCTTTAATGGCCTTCATAGTTTTCCACTCAGCTGCATTGAATTGCATGCGGACAAAGGGAGTTTTAGCCAATCCGATTCCATGTTCCCCACTTATTGCACCTCCTAATTCATGAACTTTTTTCATAAGCAGCTTTAAAGCCTGCACTGCACGGCTTGACTCGTCTTCGTCCTCATGGTCATACATAAAATTAACATGAAGGTTACCATCGCCACAATGCCCAAAAACACCAACTTTTAATCTAAATTGCTGTCTAAGTTGATCAACACACTCAACAAGATTTGCTTGCTCCACTAAAGGAACAACCACATCTTCATTCAGCTTTGTATTTGCAAGTTTTTTCATCGCAGGAGAACCCTTTCTTCTAACATCCCATAATTCTTCTGCTTCTTCCTCTGTGCCAGCCACTTCATAACATAACGCAGATTCTTTTAACCAATTGATAAGCTGATGGGATTCTTTTTCAATTAGCGTTGGATCTCCGTCCAATTCGATTAGCAGAACCGGATGAGGAGAAATTCCCTGAAAAACTTCCCTTCCGGTAAAAGACTGTACACATTCAATCGTCCAACGATCAAGAAATTCAAGAATCGACGGGCGAATCCCTATTCGGGAAAGTTCAATCGGAGCACGAAGAGCATCAGTATCTGAACGAAAAGCAGCTAGAAAAGTTTTCTGGGCTACAGGTTTTCCAACTAAGCGCAGAACCGCTTCAGTCACGACCCCTAAGGTTCCTTCACTACCAATCCACAGATCACGAATATTATATCCCGTTGCGAATTTTCGGGTAGCCCTCCCCCACTTGACTGCTTCTCCCGTTGGTAAATATCCGGATAAAGAAAGAATGTAATCCCGAGTCACCCCATATTTCACACACCTTAAACCTCCCGCGTTACAGGCAATGTTGCCGCCAATTGTACAAAACATCTTGGATGAAGGGTCAGGTGGGTAAAAAAGATTATGCTCGGCAGCATATTCTTGAATATCCGCAACAATGGCACCGGGTCCACAACGAGCAATCTGATTGTCTACATCGATCTCGATTTGATTTAAAAGAGAAAGGTCCAAAACCCATCCTCCTTTAATAGGAGTAGCACCACCAGTAAGGGAAGATCCCGCTCCCTTCGTAGTAACTGGAATACAAAACTCATTAGCCAACCGCAAAACCTCACCAACTTGACTCACATCCTCGGGACGAATTACAGCAGAGGGGGGAAAGGAGACTTTTAAACCGTCAAAAGAGGCTTTAAGGATTGATTTCGAGTCAATATGTACGACATTTACAAGTTGAGAACTCAGTGTCTTCAATGCAATGGATTCGTTTGGGTCAGTCGTAGTCATTCTGTAATATCACAACTAACCAGCTTTTGTATCAAGACTCAACTTTGTCAGATTTCTGGACTTCAGCATATTGATCACATCCATTATTTTTTGATAAGGTAAAGTGCGGTCCCCTCTTAAGTGAATAGTGGGTTGATCCCCAGTATCTTTTGCTACTTGATCAAGAAGGATCTCAAGCTCATTCTTGGTGACAGAATCCTGGCCCCAGTTGTACCTACCCTCAGCATCAATGGTAATAAATTTATCTTCCTTCTCAGGTGGTTTTTGAGTACTAACCGAATTTTGAGTGGGCAAATCAATTCTGTTGTACTGTTCGATAACCGGGGTGGTTATCATGAATATAATAAGCAGTGAAAATGCTAAATCAATCAACGGCGTAACATTTAAATCAGAGATAACCGCCAACTTATTTGGCCTCTTGAAATCGCGTGCCATATCTTAATCGGTTATTTCCAGATTAATCCAACTCATTATTTTTGTTCAATCTCGATTCGATCAGCAAGATTACTGGCAAAATTCTCTAACTTGGTCATACATGAACGAGCCGTTCCCAGAAGACCATTATAAGCGAAAACGATTGGAATCGCCACGCATAGAGCCGCAACAGTTGTCAGTAGAGCACCAGAAACACCTGGTGCGAGGTGCTCGATAGTGGCCCCCCCACTTTCCATTGTACCAAAAGCGTCCATCACTCCCCAAACCGTACCAAGTAACCCCAAGAAAGGAGCCCCAGAAACAATTGTTGCCAACCAATACATCCTGGCTTCGTATTGTTCTCCCACTTCAGCTAATGCACGTTTAATTGCATTTTCAACATAGTTCATACGAATAGATCCAGAATCATTCGTTCTTCTGGCAGCAGCCATAGCACGGGAACAAATAGTAAGGTATGGACTACCTCCACCCGAAAATAAAGCATCATCATAATCAAAAATATTACTCAGATCGTTGATCCTCTTTTCATCGCGGGCATTCTTAGCGTTCACTTTCTTAAAAAGATTATGCTTACTAAACATTAAACTCAGGGCGTAACAATTCATTACAATCAATAGGCAAATAACCACCTTCCCGGCATTATTTGAATCGATAAAGTAATCGATTAATCCCGCACTCCCCATAACAAACATATCTGGATTAAAAACAGTTAAGAGATTCATATCAGTCATTTTTAATTAAAATTAACACCACAAAAACTTATTTACCCTGATTTTAAGGAGATCAACTAAATTCTAAATATCATCAACGAAAAATGGATATACACCGATTAAGTTTGCCCCTCTCCACAAAGAAATTTAATCAAAGAATCAAATGCAAGTTTCTAATGAAGTAATAGAAGAGCTTAATCAAAAATCCTTCAACCCGTCAGGAATGAACTCAGTGGTCGGATTAGATGGATTTGTTGATAAAATTGTAACTCCTGTTGATAAAAGGCACGGTCTCCATCAAAACTTTGACGCTATTGAGACAATTGATGCTCTTGGATCAAGAATTTCAGCGGCCGCCGGTAAAAGTGCAAATATCGAACTCTTTCCTCGCTTTGACAAACTTGGCGGAAACGGTCCAATAATGGCCAATGCTCATGTCTCTCTCGGTCTTGTAGTTCGCTACATTGGTGCGTTAGGACATCCAGCAATCGATCCTGTCTTTGAAGAATTTGCCCGCAAGACAAATGCAGTTTCTCTAGCTAATCCAGGAATTACGACTGCTCTCGAATTTAAGGATGGAAAACTCATGCTCGGAAATACCAGTAGCCTTGAAGAAATTGATTTTCCCAGAATTTTAGAAGTTGCAGGAGAAGGTGCTTTTATAGATATGCTCGCCAAGGCAGAACTCGTTTCCATCGTAAATTGGACAATGATCCCTAAAATGACTTCTATTTTGCTCGAAATAGTTGACCGGATCATGCCTAATCTTCCTCCTATTGACACAAGAAACTTTTTCTTCGACCTGACCGATCCGGCAAAAAGATCTGCCGAAGACATTCGCGAAGTCCTTCGAGTAATCTCTCGTTTCCAAGCTCACTCTGAAGTCACGCTTGGACTTAATTACAACGAAGCCCTACAAGTCTGCGAAACTATGGATCTTAAAGGGGGAGAAAAAGATGAAGAAAGCCTTTGCCGAATGGCAACCGAGATTCGAAGAAAGCTGGAAATTGCCTGCGTCGTCATTCATCCAACTGATTCAGCATCCTGTGCAACCAAAGATGGTGCCTGGTGGACCCCTGGTCCATACACGGAAAACCCAAAAATCACCACGGGTGCCGGAGACCATTTTAATGCCGGTTTCTCAGCAGCAAGGCTTTGCGGATTTTCTCCTCTTACATCTTTGGCCTTAGCAACATGCACATCAGGACATTATGTACGGACTGCGGAGAGCCCATCAACCAACCAAGTTGTCGAATTATTAAGACAAGCTAATCAACAAACTTCATGAGTCACGAAAACGGAATATTAATATCCTTCGAAGGTTCGGAGGGGTGTGGAAAATCAACGCAGATTCGCCTTTTGGCAGATCGTTTGGAAGATGTCGATCATCGCGATGTGGTGGTTACCAGGGAACCAGGTGGAACTTTAATTGGGGAAGACATTAGGCACTTGCTTATGCATGCTGATTCCTCCCAAAAAATATTTCCTGAGACTGAACTCCTTCTCTTTGCCGCCAGCCGGGCTCAATTAGTACGCGAACTCATTCTCCCCGCAGTTACGGATGGTAAGATTGTTCTCTGTGACCGCTTCCTTGATTCAACCACTGTCTACCAAGGTGTTGCTCGACAAATTGCGGATGATCCCGTTACCCAGATCAATTCTTTTGCTGTTGGGGATGTAGTTCCTGACCTCACGGTGATTCTTGATATTCCCGCGGAAGTTGGACTGGAAAGAATTAAGCACCGAATTTCTGATATGCCAGATCGTATGGAACAGGAAAATGTAGAATTTTATGGAAAGGTACGAGAAGGCTATCTTCACCTTGCCAGAAATTTGCCGGATCGATTTTTTGTTGTTGATGGTCTTGGAGAACCCGAAGAAATTGAAATTCTAATTTGGAATGAAATTCACGCCCGGTTTTTTAACGAGGATTAATTATCTCTTACTTTCATGCTGAAAACAGCAGACAGTAAAACCCAAAGACTGGCTTCGGAGTTTGAAAAAAACTCACTCCATCACGCTTTGCTGTTTCAAGGTGCTAAAATCACTCAAATTGAGGAACAATCTCTCACCCTAACCCGCGTTATTTTGGGTATGAGTGATGAACAAATTGAACACCCGGACCTTTTCCATCTTCGCCCGAGTGGGAAAATGCGAATTATTTCTGCGGACATCACCCGCAATTTAATTTCCGAATTAAACCGCACATCAAACCAAGGTGGTTGTAAAGTTGCCCTTATTCACGAAGCGGATCGAATGCGTAAAGAATCTGCCAATGCGTTCCTTAAAACCCTCGAAGAGCCGCCTCCAGGGACATATATCATCCTGATTACTACACGCCCCTATTCCATGCTCCCTACCATCCGGAGTCGATGCCTTCAAGTTCGCCTTCAATCCGACGGAAAGGAAATTGAAAATCCGATATGGCTGGAATGGTTAAACTTGTATGAATCTTGGGTCTTACAGCTTTTTGACCGAAACAAACTCAAAAATGACCGTGTGGCTCCTGTTTTTGCCGCTTACGGGTTGGTCGAAAGGCTACTTGGTATAATTAAACAAATTGCTGACGAAGAATGGAAGAAAAATTCAAAATCCCTGCCTGAAGGTGTTGGTGAAAAAGAAAAAGATGCAATAGAGACAACAATTCGCAAAGGCATTCGATCCAATCTTATGAAAAGCTTAATCGACCGATCAAGGCAGATTGTAGTTCACTCGGAACTCCCCATCGACAAAGGTGGTGTCAAATTAGCAAAAGTGGTATCATTTGCTGAAAAAGTGGCCGGTTTACTTGAAGTTAACCTTAAAGACGAAACCGCTTTCGAATATTTCTGGCTGTCCTCTCTCAGGACTTGGACTGCCAAATAGTTCTTTGCTCTTGGATGAAAACTATTTTTGAGAAAATTATTTCCCGTGAAATCCCGGCTGATATTTTACATGAAGATGAAACCTGCATTGTAATAAGGGATATTGAACCACAGGCACCAACTCATTGCTTAATTATCCCCAAGAATAAAATTGAAAGGATTGCTCAAACTGCCCCGTCCGATAAAGAAACCCTTGGACACCTACTTCTAATTGCAAAAAAAACGGCGGGCGACCTAGGTTTGGATAACGGGTTTCGGATTGTAATCAATAATGGAACAGATGGAGGAGAAAGCGTTCCCCACTTACATCTTCACCTCCTTGGCGGTAGGCAAATGAAGTGGCCCCCCGGTTGAAATGAAAAACACTATAAAAAAGAATATCCTGTTTATTTATATTAATCTTCTTTCATGCTTTGCTCTCTGGGGAGATGAAATAATAACCAAAGATGGCTCACGAATCATTGGAGACTTGATTCTTTTTGAAGATGGCAACCTAACCTTTCAGACTGAATTTGCCGGTAAAATTAGAATTTCTACAAGCAAAATTAAGTCATTGTTAACTGATAATGCAATTTCNGTCCGCTTGGATGATAATCGCACTTTTGAAAGTAAAATTTTACGTGGTGATGATTCAAAGATCTTAATCGAAGAAAATCAGTTAAGACCAACCCTTGAAGAGGTTCGTCATCTTTGGCCCACAGAAAATGAAGATCCACTCGTTATAGAAATGAAGAAAAAGGCAAAACAATTGGTAATGTCTTGGAAGAACTCCCTGGGCTTTGACTTTACGGGAGCATCTGGAAATACTCAGACTTTTGGTATAGGTGCTCGATTAGATAGTGATTATGGAAATAAAATCAGAAATTATGATTTTTATTTGAGTTACAATAACACAACCAAAAAAGATCAAAAAATTGTGGATGAAACTAAACTTGGACTTGAATATGATTCTCGCTTTTTTGAACAACTATCATGGTATTCTAAAACAGACCTGGAAAACGATCAACTCGAAGAAATAGATCTCAGAGCAACCTCTGCCCTGGGTCTTAAATACTCTTGGATTGAAAACAGTAGATACAAATTGGCCGCCCGTTCCGGAATAGCTTTCAGGTTTGAAGAATATGGATTAAGCAACACGGATAATGTGGATGCATTGGCCATGGATTTTGGTCTCGAATACTCCCAGAATATAAAAGACTTTCTGTCTCTTAAAAGTGACATTACCTTTATTCCAAGCGTAGAAAAATTATCAGATTATTTAGTTAGCAAAGACACGGCACTTGTTATCCCTCTAGACAAAGATGCAAACTGGAACCTTCGAACCGGACTTGACGGGACATACAACTCAACCCCAGTTAAAAATAAGAAAGAATTGGATTTAAAATATTATATGAGAATTATTTACCGACTGAACTAAAAATAGTCTTTTACTTCTCGAATAAATTAATCTCTCCAAACAGATCGCTTACTTCAAAAAAAAAGCCAATCAACTGGCTCACAAACAGAACGCCTAAAAGTATTAAACCAATAAGCACGAATGAAGAAGACATTTTCTTCTTCATTCAGGTTTTAGATCATCCTTCAATCTTCCGCGGTTCTCAATCCATTCCTTTGTTCTGAGAAACCGATCCCTTCTTTCAATCTGCTCACTAGGCAAATTGAAAGTTTTTTCTACTTCGTTCATCTCGTCTAAATATTCCCTTGTATTTGGAAATTTATTGTACTCGCCTTTTAAACTGCTCCCTGACTTACCTACATTACGATCCAGAAAGGACTTCAATTTTTCATAACCTAATTTCTCTTTTGGCTTTAGTTCAAAACTAGCCCGAGAAATGTTGGGTGTATTGGTTTGTGTATTATTTGAGAAGGAATCTCTTAAGGAAACATTCGGTGTAGGTTTATTGGTAGATGAAAGTGATGGTTTATTTTTTTCACTAAAAACAATGTCTGCTTGAGGTATGATTAATTTATTATCATTACCGCCAACAGGCACATTTTTTAATGATACGATTTTGGGTGGTCGACCAGATTCAGACTCAGAAAAATCTTCACTCGATTGCTCAAGAAAAGATACCGACTTCGCAGGAGAGTTTAATGAGTCTGTTTCTTTACTAACATTTCGAAACCCAACCTTGCTTTCTTCTTTAACACTCTGATCAATAATTTCAACTGATGAGGTTCTCGGTAAAAATGTTGACTGCAACTTCTCTTTATCTAGGGAGATAATTGTATTTTCTTTCGTAAAGTTCGCCTCATTCAATCCTCCATTTACAGTGGGTAAATCTGAATCTCCCAAAAGCCCACCATCCAGATGATCCAATTCTAAAGGTAAACGATTTGAAATTCCGACCTCTTCTTTATTTCCCTGGTTGTCTTCGGGAGAATGTATTTGGACTGGTTTAGAATTTGGGTTCAATGGTTTCAGTGTATCATTTTCGACATGATCGAGCTGCGATTCGCTTAAACCTTCTTCTACAGTGGAATTCGAATTCTCATTTTCTTGATTAGAGTCAAAAAATGATTTCAGTTCAGAATGTCCTTCTATCCTCAATGGTGATTCAGCAACAGAAGGAGAAGTATCTGCCTTGTCCTTATCATACTCAAAACTAGTTTCCTGATTCTCAGTTATTTCTTGAATCCCCCCACCTAGAGCAGGTTGTACTTTTTCCTTCGCAGTCAAATTATCGTCACC
>JAOHKZ010000012.1 GCA_028101545.1 Opitutales bacterium
CTTGGTCAAGACCTCTGGGTAAGTGATAAATTTCTTTGGCAGTGTACTCCAAAGGTTACCCGCTTCTTCCAATCGCCAGATAGGCTGCCCGGTAAGGATTGCACTACGGGAAGGACCGCAAGTTGGAGCGTCGCAAAAGGCATGGGTAAAACGAATCCCTTCCTTTGCCACCCGATCAAAAGCTGGAGTCTTAACTACCGGGTCCCCATTCGCTCCGGTGTGTGCATAAGATTGATCATCGGAAATGCAAAATAGAATATTGGGTTGTTTGCCATGCGCAAAATAAAGGCAAACAAGTAGAGAGAGCAAAAGCTGAGCTGCAATATTCTGCATGTGTTCTTATTTCTTACGGTGAGGATCCAAGTTGGACTCGATCTCGAGATTATCCGGAGCGGATGAACTCACCCCATTCTCAGGAACTTCCATGCCCGCCGTCCATAGAATCGCGTTGAGCACGATCTTTCGATAATTGTCATCCTGCCAACTGACGTGATTATGTCCGCCAGTGAAACCAAACCCACGACCCCCTTCTGGTCTTTCATAAGCCCAGGCGACATGCTGAGTCTCTCCATTGGCGACGGCCTTACGCACCGCGGGGTTGCCACTACGCATACCATCTGGTCGATTCAAAGTTTCTACTGGAGGAAGATCGGTAAGAATGGGAGTAAGACCGGTACGGTCATTCACAAAGCGCATATGATAATACCACTCATCATCCACACTGAAAGGATCAACGCCGTTCCAAATCGGATGCTTGCGTGGTTTAAAATTTGGTTTCCAGTGGGGGTTGACCGACCAATTGAGATCGCAAAAACCTCCCATCCATTCAAGAAACTTGTCGCCCGGAGCACCACTGACCGCTTCGGTTGCCCAATGAATCATGATTACTCCAATTCCTTTTTTCATCAGGGCATCAAACTCCTTGAGTTTTGGATTTAGTACATGCCCACCGTGCCCGGTGCAGAAAATCACGATAGTGGAAGCATCTTCAAGAACCGATTCATCCTTGGGATATCCGATATCATCCAATACCACCGCCTCAATATGCAATCCTGACTGATTGAGACATTTGGCCAGAATGATATTTCCTGCCCGATGCTCATGCTTCATTCGCCCATGACTTGGCTTACCCGAAATAAAAACCACTTTTTTCTTTTGAGAAACCTTGGTGTTTTTCAGAGAAACCAAAGGGACCGTGCTAACTTTGATCTCATGCCAATACCCCCATTCATTACGCCAATCCGTTGGCTGGTTCTCCAATTGAAGATTGATCTCCTTACCGGCGTAAGGAGACAAGTCTACTTCATGCGTAAGCCATTCATCGATCACGGACTTGGAAGAAACTTCAGTCTTTGAAATAATTTTACCATTAACCCTTACTCGGAGTTCCCAGTCCCCATGAGGATGATGACTGACGGTGGCACGGAGAATGGTTTTCATATTCTGCCGCACACTCAACTTTCGACTGAGAACCGATGCCACTCCCCTTTTGATCGGATGGGTACGGGTGGCAGGTTTGTTCCGAAAGCTATCGAAACGAACGACTCCTCCAACTCCCGAGTCATTAATGGAGAACTTTGGTGCCGACTGCTGGACAATCCTTTGCCATTTAGCCATATTTGATTTGGGAGGCTTTCTTGAATTGGTGGCTGTTTTTCCGCCAAGCAGCCGACGGGGAGTAAATTCCTGCAAACGGGGAAGTTTCGATTGTGCTGCAAGGGAAAGTGCTTTTTGCGGAGATTCCATAACCATGGGTTCCAACGCAAGCCAGAGCATACGGGGAATGTTGTTATCCTCTCGATCTTGAGAATGCAGGGAAAGAGACTCAAGAATGTCCCAGCGTTCGGTGTGTGGAAGGCGCTGTAAAGCACAGGCCAGATACAGTCGAACAACGGGTGATTTTTCCGACTTTGCCATTTGTGCGAATTTTTCCCGGACAATTACAGCAGGTTTCTTTTCCTCAGTCAGCAACTGGACGGTCCATGCACGAATATACTCTTCGGAATCATCAAGCAAAGAAAGTGCATGCTTCTGGTTAATGCCTCCGGTACAGTGAAGTGCCCACAAAGCTCGCAGACGTTTCGACACCTTGGGGTTATTCGCCAGCATTTTCATGAGCTTCTGGTGGACTTTTTCGCTATTCAATTCTCCAGTGAGTGCACGATATTGAAGAATGACCCGGGACTGCCGAACATACCAGTCATTGGAATGATTCTGTAATTCCACCAGTTCAAGATCCGATAACTTTTCGAGGTCAAAAGGTTTCGGCCCTTTAACGCCTTTGGGCATGATACGATACACCCGAGCGGAATTGGCAAACTTGATTTCATTTCCACAAATGTTTTGGTCATGCCAATCAAGAATGTATACTCCACCATCCGGCCCGATCTCCACACTAAATCCCACCCAGGCCAAATCATTGGCCATTAAGAAATCATCCCCGTGCTTGCCAATAAAGCTCGAACCCTTTGGCACCATGTAATCGATCAAGACCGCATGTTCATGAATGTTGCACATGAAAAGTTGATCCCGGTACTTTTCAGGAAAAACATCAGCTAGATAGAAGCGGGCTCCGCCATGGGCGGACTTATGGGTATGATCCCTAATCGTCTTAATGTTGTCATACACATAGGGATTTACATTCTGTTTGCTCTGCTTGTGATAGACGCCCCCCTGAACAATATGAAAAAGGTGAGGAATAACACAACAGGTGGCGAAACCCTGCCCCATGTCATTAAAATCAAAGCCCCATGGGTTAGAAAGACCCTCAGCAAATACTTCGAATTCCTTAGTCTGTGGATGGAAACGCCAGATTCCACCGTCTATAAACTGACGGTCCTCGTCTTTGGTGCCAGGACGACCAACACGCGACTGGGTAAATACTCCATGACATCCATAGAGCCAACCATCAGGACCCCAGATAAAACTGTTGAGGGTTTCGTGACGATCCTGAATACCCCATCCATCAAGCAGAACTTCGTGGGGACCGTCCGGTTTATCGTCTCCGTCGGCATCGGGAATAAAAATTAACTCGGGGGGCATACCCACATAGACCCCGCCCATGCCGACGATAATTCCAGAACTGAAGGTAAGGTTTTCAGTAAAAGTCTTCTTCTTATCGAATACACCATCCCCATCTGTATCCTCAAAAATTTGGATGCGATTGCGTTGATCAATGGAGTGTGCCCGGCGGGTCTGATAATTATAATTTTCCAGAGTCCAGAGCCGACCACGGAAATCGAAACAGAACGCAATGGCTTCCCCAATATCGGGCTCGCCCACGAACGCTTTCACCTCGAACCCATCGGCAATCTTCATCTTGGCAATCGCCTCATCGGGTTTGAGAAAAGGGGCATTACTGGTGGGAACGGCCGACCAAACAATCGAACCGATTAACAAAGGAAAAATGATTAAAATCTTTAATTTCATGGCAGAGGAACTTGTTTATCTGTTCGCATATAAGCAATCAGATCGAGAATTTGTTTATCCTGTAATGGGTTGAGTAATCCCTCGGGCATCATGGAGACATTGGAGGTTTCGCGTGATTTAATATCCGACTTGGCAACCACGGTCTTCTGACCAACCATATTGAGCACAACTTTGCCCGCGTCCTCCTCCACTACATTACCCACAAAGACCTGACCATCCTTGGAGGTAACGGTAACCATCCGGTAGCCTTCAGGCACATCATAACTTGGAGCTAAAACATTAAGTAAAAAATAATCAAGATTTGCCCGGTTGGATCCGGTGAGTTCGGGGCCAATTTTCCCTCCCTCTCCGTACATGATATGGCATGCTCCACAAACCTGTTGGTAAACAACCCTTCCTTGGACAATATCCGCTTTGGAAAAATCTGCAGCAAGAATCCTTTCTCGATATTTTGCAATCATCTGGTCCTTGCCTTTCCCCACTTGCAATACTTTGCCGTAAACTTTCTCGAAAGAGTTGCCCAAAATGTTTTGCAAACTACGGGCGGTGTAAGTCGGGATATCTGACTTCGCAATCTTTCCATCCCTCAATGCTCCCAAAAGTTCGCTGGCGTAGGATAATCTGGATGCCAGGGTGTCAACGGTTACCCGTTTTGCTTCGGCATTAAAATTTGAGTAAGCAGACAGAAGTGTGGGAGGTGCTTCGGGATAGTCAAAAAAGGAATAAGCCCGGATTGCATCAATCCTTAAATCGGTCTCGAGAAGTAATTTCAGCTTGGGAGGGAGTTCTTTGAATCTCATGGCAACCAGTCCGGCGAGTGCTTCCCTCCTATCCTGCATGGCAGCGGATTTATTCAGTACAAGCTTGAGCGCATTCTCACTGATTGAACGATCACCAAAAATCTGGCTAAGCTGACTGACTAGTTTAACCACCTCGTCGTTCTCGGAACGTGAAAGTTGTAACCGTAGTGAGTTCCAAGAAGAAGGTGCCTCAACTTCTCGAGCTCCTGACAAGCCTGTGAGCGTTCCCCGAAGAAGATTGGCTTGCACAACTGAATCCTCAACCTTCCTAATTGTATCAAAAATATAGGTTAACTGGGAATGGGGTGCCGCTAAGCTAATAACAGAAGACAGTAAAGAAACCAAAGCTATGCAACCGTTTCTCACTAAAAACAGTCTCGAAACTTTCATATTAAGAACTCATGCTCCATTCCGGTAAGCGAATAAGCTCTCCACCCTTGAGAGCGGACTCATGAGCAAGAATACCAGTAAGGGTAATATTGGCGGACTGTACCGCATTGGGGTAACCTTCCCCTACTCCCCGGAGTAATTCAACAAATTGATGAACCAAATGTGGGTGCGACCCCCCGTGTCCAGCTCCTTGGGTGAAACTTAAATGTTCCTCACCATCCTCATTCGAATAAACACCACCGGTAGTAAATGGGGCAATTTCATCGGGAAGCAACTTAGCAAAATCTGGACATTCGACTTTCTCGGGAATTTCAGGCTCAGGTTTTTTCGCCGTATGCACCACAAGGGGTTCACCTTCGATCAGAGGCCATTCGACCGCTTTTTCGGATCCGTACACTTCAAAACTTTCGCGGTACTGACGGGCCACATCAAAAAGAGAACGATAGACTTGGGCACTCAAGTCGCTGTTCCGAAATTTCAGATGAGTGGTTTCGACCGCAAAAGGAGAGTTGTAATGTGCGTGCATCTCTTCTCGGATGGTACCACTTGGAAAACAACTGACATACTCCGCCTCATGCCTTCCAAGACCGAGGACTGGTCCAACACAATGAGTGGCATAGTGCATAGGGGGAAGTCCAGGCCAGTAACCAGGCCAGCCGTCCATATCCTGCTGGTGACTGGCTTTAAGAAACTGCAACTTACCAAGATCTCCGTTATCGTAGAGTTCCTTCATGTAAAGAAATTCCCTAGCATAAACCACAGTCTCCATCATCATGTATTTCATTCCACTCTCCGCAGAAAGTTTTACGATGGCCTCGCAATCCTCGACAGAAGTGGCCATGGGTACGGTGCAGGCAACATGCTTTCCTGCACGCATTGCCTGAAGAGTGGCTTCAGCATGATGTGGAATGGGGGTATTAATATGGACCGCATCAATTTCTGGATCTTCGAGCAACTTACCATAATCGGTAAACCTTTTTGCAATTTTGTATTCCTCGGAAATCTTATTCAGGCTCTCCTCATTCCTTTGACAGATTGCTACAATCTCCGCGTTCGGATGGCGTTGATAAATCGGAATGAACTCGGCACCAAAGCCGAGTCCGACTATGGCTACTCTTGGTTTTTCGATACTCATAATATAATCACTTGAGGGTTAAAAGATAGGACATGACATCAGCCAATTCCTGTTTATCCAATAAAATATCCATCGGAGGCATGGGGCTCGCACCGATTTTTTCATACCCATGAGCAAGAACCGCGTTGGGTTTTACCAAAGACTGGTAAATATAATCCTCTGATTTTCGGGAGGCGATACCGTCCAAAGCCGGCCCGACTTCCCCACCAGAGCCACCAACCTTATGGCAACGGGCACAACCAGCAGATAAATGCTTTTTAAAGATTTCGCGGCCCACAACCACTCGTCCATTTATTTTTTCTTCCTCTTTTGTCTGATAAATGGGCGTCAATTCATTGAGCGATAGGTCATCAAACCATGCACGTCCTTTCGACTGCCCCCAACCGCCAAAAAGGCAGTTGATGGTAACCTCACGGGAGCTTGGGCTTACAAATACGGTTTCCACTTTTTTCCATTTATTAGTTCCTCGCAGACCCTGAGTCATTGCTTTCTGCTGTAACTCATGAACATTGAGCAAAGCCCCCATAGCGCCAGAAACTTTTTCAGTGCGAATCCATGCAGATAAAGAATAACGTTTGCCCGCCTTAAGAAAAACCGAAGTGTATAGGCTGGTGTCATTAAAGCCGTCCGAACCAATGAGAAAAGATGACAACCCACTCTTAATATATTCTTTTCTTTTTTCCACTTCGTGAACAGGAGTACCTTTTCCACTATAGGTTCGAGGCGACCATTTTGCGGGTAATCCCTTTGCATCTGATTCAAAGGATGGATTAGACAAAAGGTTTGGACCTTTCTCATACCCCACCAAATCCTGTTCTCCGACTCCTAAGGAAAGGAGAGGTAATCGCAACCACTCATCCTTGGAATTTTGCTCATTTTTCATGAGTAAAGATGCGGTTTTTCGAATTCCATCATCAGGTTGAAAAGAGGCAAGCTTTACAAATGCGTCCAACCTTACCAATAATTCTTCATCCGCCAAGACAGCACTGTCATATAGCATTTTCTGACCCGCTACATTATGAGGAATCGCACGGATTGCATTTCTTCGAAGAGCAGGATCAGGTGAAATCAGAGACCTGCCATGAGATTCCTCATCCAGTTCCCCCAAACCGTGCAAGATCCAAAGTGCATGCAGGGAAGCAGGTGACGGTCCCGTGAGTAATTTTCGTAAAGAAGGAATTACTTGTTCATTCTTTCCATCAACTAAGAAGCGTTGAGCAGTAAGACGCCAGAACATATTGTCATGCCCAAGTGCCTCAATCAGCTTACTTGGTGAAGCATCGGCTAAATCAACTTGTAATTGCTGGTTATTCTCAAATTTCAATCTGTAGATTCGACCATGCTGACGATCCCGATTTGGATTAATATGCGCATTTCCCAGACCGCGCTGGGCATCATATCCTCCCCAGTCCTTACGGGGGGTTGGGTTGTGCTGAATAATAAAATTGTACCAGTCTCCAATCCATAGATTTCCATCGGGCCCCACCTCTGCCAGAATCGGAGAAAACCATTCATCTGCACTCGCCACCAAGCTAAATGAATTAACTGACTCGAATCCTGAGCCTTTTGGTTGAACATCATACATGCCAACCAAATGTCCGGTGGGACCACAAACGAACGCACGTCGGTTACGCCAAGACGTTGGGAAACCAGAAGAAGTGGCAAAAGCATGCCCACATCCGGCCGTATAATTATTAAAGGCATCGACCTGACGGATATTAGGAGTTATTGGAAAAAAGCGACGAGACTCAGTAATCATCTTTGCCGTCATTCTCTTTTCTCCACGATGGATACGATGGGGAATACCGCCAAAGAAACTTGGGTTATTGTTAGCAGTTGATCCAAAGATATCACCCTCCTCATTCAACCCGAGCCCCCAAGTGTTGTTATTGAACTGATGCAAAAACTCCATCTTTGATCCATCTGGTTTGAAGCGAAAAGTACCCGAACCAAAATTGAATTTTTCGCCACCCACTTCTCCATTGAAACGGGAATATCCCACCGTTCCATAAATCCAATTATCAAGACCATACCTCAAATTACTAGGTCCGGCGTGGGTGTCTGCGGTTCCAAACCCGGTGAAAAGAACTTCTTGTACATCAGCTCGGTCATCCCCGTCGGTATCTTTTAGAAAAAGCATATCCGGAGCATGAGCCAATATAACCCCTCCACGAGCAAAAGTCATTGAGGTGGGAATATTGAAGCCATCCGCAAAGATAGTGAACTTGTCTGCTTTGCCGTCACCGTTAGTGTCCTCACAAATTTTAATTCGGTCGTTTCCAATACGCCCATCTTTCAGTTCATTGGGATAGTCCACGGTTTCGACAACCCAAAGTCGTCCGCGTTCGTCCCATTGAAAATAAATCGGGTTCACAATATCGGGCTCAGATGCAAAAAGTTCGAGCTTAAATCCCACTGGAACCTGGGTATGCTTGATACTTTCCTCGGGGGAGAGTGGCAACTGGTAAGAAAGTGGTTTAGGTCTCTTTTCATAGTTTGGAATGTTATCCCGCTTCTCGTATTCCAAAGGGGCTCGACTGGCTAAAAAATTTTCATAGCGATCACGAACCTGATCCCCCACTGCCCACAGGATTCCCTGTTTGATAAGTTGATGAAATTCAGCTTTTTCCCAAACCCGCTCATCATGTCCAGAAGCGGTGTAAAAAACCCGACCCTTTCCTTCCGTACGGACCCAAGTCCAGGGCTCCGATTTATCATGCGGGTCACCAGGTAATGGATCACGTACCATGAGCACTGTTCGATTTTTCGGATTGTGGCGCTCATGAAAATAAGTTTCATCCCATGATTCCAATCTACCAATCCCCCGAACAGCGGGATGATTACTTTTGACAACCCTCGGGCTAAAGATAGCTCCTTGATGGCTCTTAAATCGTCCCCCTACCAACTGATCATACTGAGGAATATTCGAAAAGCACCAACTGGCACAATGAACGGGAATAAATCCCTTTCCCGAACGAACAAATGATAATAAGTTTTTCCATTGAGCCGAGCTAAGAAGTGGGTGGTTGGCATAAAGAAGCAGGGCATCGAATTTATTTAGGTAATCTACATCGTCTAAAGCTTGATTTACACTAGTAACATAATCAAAATAGATCGCATCCCGCCCAAGAGACTTAGACAAAATAGGATAATACTCATTAGAATTATGAAGTTTGGATTCATGCCCTAAAAAGAGTACCCGAACCGGACCGCCAATCGAACTTCCAACAATCAAAGAAAACCATACCAGGATGAATAACAAGAGACGAAGTTTCATAAAGGGGTAATAAGAATTGAGGAAAGGGTATAAATTAAAACAACTATTATATTATCATAACTTTAAAATAAACGATAGATTGACTTCGTCATATTTTATTAAATGTTAGACATATTAAACCTGAACGAAAAAAGACTATCCCCAAGGAATTCCTCAACGAAATCGATCCAAATCAACTTTTTCTAAGTATGCTTGGAGAAATTAAGGGAGTATCTTTTTTTGTTAAGGACAAAAACTTTCGTTTAATCTTCGCCAACCCTTACTTTTACAGAAGATTGGGTCTGCAGTCTCAAGAGGAATTACTCGGGAAAGATGATTTTGAACTCTTTCCGGAACCTTTGGCCAAGAAGTTTAGGAAAGACGATGAGTCTGTGATGAAGGAAAAACTACCTAAGTTAGGATTGATTGAATTGTTCCTTAATCAACAAGGTACACCAGCTTGGTACACTACCAATAAATTTCCCATTTTTAATAAACAGAAGAAACCAATTGGAATCATGGGAACGGTTCAAAAGTACGAAAAAGTTCCAGTTAATCACACCCGGGACAAGGAGATGGAAATGGTCATTGAAGAACTTCGTGTTCATAATGAAGGCACTCCCAGCATTGCAATGATTGCGGATAAATACGGGATTTCACATCGCCAGCTAAACCGGAGATTCAAAGAAGTAACCGGTCTTACCCCACAACAATTTTCGGTTCAAGTCCGCATCGAAAAAGCCTGTAAACTGCTCAAAGAATCGAGCCGAAGCCTGACCGATATTGGTTATGAATTAGGCTTTTGTGATCAGAGTGCTTTCACTGCACAGTTTCGTAAAAGAATGAGTATGACCCCAAGGCAGTATCGTAAACAATACAGTTAAACGCCTTATTTTTTCTTAGGCGCCCCACTCTTCCAAATCTTAATATCGTTGAGATCATTTTTTGATTTCGGTCCTTTGGTGCTCCTCCCACGCTTGATATCTTTTTCAAGTAGTGCAAGCAGGGAAGCAACCATTTCAGGTTTTTCCTTATACAAATTCTTTTTTTCACCCAAATCTGTGGACATGTTATAAAGTTGCCCTGGTGCAGAACTGGCAGGCGCCTGTCTTTCGTTTGGAGAAGTCCATCCACCTGATGCCTTTGCAAGTAAGAGTTTCCATGGGCCCTGTCGGTAGGCAAAGTGACCGCTTATGGAATGGTGAATCACGCCCTTTCGAGTCGAAACGATCTTTTTTCCATAAAGTGCAGGTAGGAAGCTTACACTATCTTCTCCACTATTTTGAGGTATTTTTTCTCCCAAAAGATTAGAAACTGTAGCAAAGAGGTCAGTAAGGCAGATTAATTGATTAGATTCAGTTCCAGCCTTTACCTTGCCGGGCCATTTTACGATGAATGGAATCCGGTGTCCGCCATCCCAGAGATCCGCTTTGGATCCACGGAGGTTGGCACTTACAATATGGCCCTTCTTAGCCAGTTCCTTAATTCCTGCCGCCTTGGAACAACCGTTATCGCTGGTAAAAATAATAATCGTATTTTCACCCGCGTTAATTCGTTTAAGTGCAGATTGTATTTCACCCACCACATTTTCAGTCTGCATGACAAAATCTCCATACATACCCAAACCACTCTTTCCCTCCCATTCGGGAGTCGGAACGATTGGAGTATGGGGAGAGCCAAGTGGCACATAAAGAAAGAATGGCTTCTTTGAAGCTTTCCGTGACTCGATATATTCAACAGATTTCCGGGTTAAACGGGGTAGCATATTAATTACTGGGTCATGAGCTATCACTTCATCATTTTCTATGACGGCTTCCATATTACGGGCATGGTGAAATCCATGAAAATAATCAAATCCCCTGTGAATGGGTCCATCCGGAATCTTAGCACCAACCGGAGGACTTTTGAATTCAGTCCGGGAATATTCCTTGGTACTTTTGGGGTCCAAATATTTAAAATTAAGGTGCCATTTTCCAATAATTGCGGTGTGATAACCATTCTTTTTCAAAAAACTCGCAACAGTTGGACGGTCTTTAACAATCAAACAGGGAGCAAAGCCTTGAACAACTCCGGATTGGAGGCTCGTACGCCAACTATATCGGCCAGTCAATACTCCGTACCGGGTGGGAGTACAGACTGAGGATCCAGAATGTGCATCCGTAAAAATCATCCCTTCAGCAGCAAGCTTATCCACATGAGGTGTAAGTATTTTACCCTTTTTCGGATTTAAACACTGAATATCCCCATACCCAAGGTCATCGCATATTATGTATACTATGTTCGGCTTTTCTGCCCATAATGTGGAAAGGCTAAATAATGTAAGCAGGGCGTATAATTTCTTGTACATAATCTAAGTACTGCTGAAAACTGAATCTTTGGACAAATTTAAAATAAGATTTTCTTAAAATAAAGTTTTTCTTAAAGCTTGGTGCTTGCGAACAATTTAGAGGATGTTTTAGATATTATTTTAACCCCAAGCACATGCGACACCTCTCGGTAAACTCAAAACTTTTTTCAAACAACCGCAAAAAACTTTGCGGCAAATTATCTGGCAAAGCAATTGCGGTTACAAACGCCAACGATGTCCTGCCCACTAATGCCGACGGGACACTTCCACTTCATCCAAATTCCGATCTATTTTACCTTTCGGGTATTGAACAGGAAGAAAGTTTACTCGTTTTGTTCCCCGATTGCTCCAACCCTAAGCATCGGGAAATTTTGTTCGTTCGTCAACCGAGCGAACATTTAAAAATCTGGGAAGGATATAAGCATAGCAAAGAAGACGCTCAAAAGATTTCAGGCATTCAGACTGTTTACTGGACCAGTGAATTCGATAATATTTTTCAGCTTTTGACAGCTGAAGCCGAAGTTTTTTATCTTAATGATAATGAACACAGTCGTGCAGCGAATGAAGTGGAAACAAGGGATCAACGGTTTAACCAAAAAATTCGCTCCGATTTCCCTCTTCATAAAATTGAACGATTAGCTCCGCATCTGCACGACCTGCGATTTTGTAAAAGTGCAGAGGAAATCAAATTGATCAAACAGGCAATCAATGTAACCACAAATGGTTTTCGAAAAGTTCTTCGCATGGTCAAGCCCGGTGTAACCGAATACGAAATTGAAGCGGAATGGGCCAAAGAATTCATCCGTCGAAGAAGTAAATTTGCCTACACCCCAATCATCGCATCCGGAGCAAATGCTTGTGTTTTGCACTATTTACAGAATGACCAAACCTGTAAAAAGGGGGAACTCCTCCTGATGGATGTCGGTGCCTGCTATGCAAATTACAACGCCGATCTTACCCGTACCATTCCAGTAAGCGGTAAATTTACACGCCGTCAAAAACAGGTCTATAATGCAGTCCTTCGTGTCCTACGACAGAGTATTGATAATGCAACGATTGGAAAATCGCTAAAAGAGTGGCAAAATGACTCGCATGACATGATGACCGATGAAATGCTTCGACTAAAACTCATAACAAAAGCACAGGTAAAAAAACAGGATCCGGATCAACCAGCCTGCAGAAAATTCTACATGCATGGATTAGGGCATTCTCTTGGTCTCGATGTTCATGATGTATCAAATGGTCAGTCTGTATTTCTCGAAAACTCGGTCTTTACTGTGGAGCCCGGTATTTATCTACCGGATGAAGGTTTTGGAATTCGTCTGGAAGATAACATTCAAATTACGAAGAGTGGACCAGTGAATCTAATGTCCAAAATCCCAATCGAAGCCGAAGAAATCGAACAGATAATGAATCGTTAGGTTGTTCCTCAAAAAACAAGCCTTTCAGTTTACATAGAAACTTTCGGCGCCTGTGCAATCTCAGGATCAGCAAGAAGATTCAGTTGCTTTCCTGCTCGAAAGCGAAACCATTTTGCAACCAAAACATCTGGAAAGGTAAGCAAACGGTCCTGAAGTGCAAGCAAACTGTCATTGTAAAATTCGCGTGCCAATGCAATCCGATCTTCGGTGTCGAGCAATTCCTTCATAAAGGAACCATAGTTTTGATCCGCGCTTAAATTAGGGTAATTTTCAGACAAAACAAACAAGTCGCCAACCAAACCTGCCCCTTGATTAATTCCCTCGCCCAAATCGGCTGTATCACTACTCGTTCCCTTCGCTCCCGAAGAACGAAAGGAAGCAACTAGCTCCTGCACTTCAGATTCGTATTCCGCGATTCCCTTTACACATTTTAACAATCTGGGAATCAAGTCGTGACGACGCTTCAATTGAATTTCAATGAGACCCAAAGCATGGGTGAGACGATTTCGAACGCGGATCAGTCCGTTGTATAAAATTGTGAGGTAAAACAAACCTGCAACGGAAAAAAAGATAAGGCCCGACAAAAATACCCAGCCCATATTCTCCTGCATAGCTTTCTGCGGTTCTACTCCAGTTTCCACCGAAATTGCAACAACGGGAACGACTAAAGCGACGACGAAGGAAAATATCATAATAAAAAATGACCAAATATTCTTCGACCTGATAATTTGACTCTCCGACTTGGTCGAAATGAAATAATACCGGGCATCCTTGCTTTGGGTAATCATGGGCTGTGCGACATCTTCCCTAAGTTTGGCCGGACCAAGAATGTAAAGATTATCGTTGGGAGTAAGCGAACGCTCTGAAAACCTTCTACGATGAGTTGAATTTGCAATCGATCCACTTGGTCCTTTCCCATAGTAAAGTGGATCGGTCGGACTACAACTTAGGGACATAGTTGAAGGAGCATCAACCTTTGCACCTTCCGGTTCGATGAGCAGCTCACCCGTATCATCTTTTAGAAAAAACGATTGAAAACTACCTCCTGAATCAACCTTTCGCCAACCGCTTTTTGTTCGGGTCTTTCGATTCCCATCCTTATCCCTATAGCTTTCGGTTTTCTTCCAATGCTCGGAAATACTCCATTCATACCATACCGTCGGCTCTTCCGTAAGATAAGTCTGCAATGGGGCGTCCGACTTGACGAAACCTTTAACCTCATTCAACCCGAAAAACGCCCCCTTTACCTTGGAAGTCGGAACATCCTCAACAGTCCGTTTGAACAGGACGACCGATCGCCACCAAAAGAGACAAGCGAGAGAAATAAAAAATGGAATTAAAGCAAATGCCATGGAAATGATTAATAACAAGAAATCATTTCAGCAGTTGCAAGCCTTTGGAAAAAAAAGAATGCCCAGCATATCTTTTTTCATCAAAAGTAAGTGACTTCTTGACCAAAATTAAAGCAAAAATTATGGTAATTATCCATAAAAACAAAACAACCCCTACAATAAATTCCTAGTTAACTAATTTGTAGTAACTACTGCATATCCAAATGAAAAAAATTACTTGTTCTATATTTGTCTCTATCACAGTGCTACTCGCACTCACTGCAGTTGCTAAAAAACCAAATGTAATCGTCATCATGGCTGATGATCTCGGATACGGAGACCTGGGTTGTTACGGGGCCAAGCCCAAAAACCTAAAGACTCCAAATATTGATAAACTGGCTAAAGAAGGATTGAAGTTTACCAGCGGATACTGTTCAGCTTCAACCTGCACACCCACCCGATATTCCTTTCTTACCGGGACCTATGCCTTTCGTGGAAAGAATACCGGGATTGCACCACCCAGTTCTCCTCTCATCATCCCGGAAGACACCTACACCCTACCCGATATGCTTAAGCAGGCGGGCTATAAAACTGCAGTGGTTGGCAAGTGGCACCTTGGGCTGGGAACTCCTGGTGTGGGCCCCCAATGGAACGAACAACTTAAACCAGGTCCCCGTGAAATTGGATTTGATTATAATTTTCTACTCCCCACAACCAATGACCGGGTTCCTCAGGTCTATGTTGAAAACCATCGGGTTCTAAACCTTGATCCCAAAGATCCTCTCTGGGTAGGAATGAAGAAACCAAGCGATGATCACCCAACAGGAGTAACCCATCGGGACACTTTAAAAATGGATTGGACTCATGGACACAACCATACCATTCACAATGGAATAAGTCGAATTGGGTTCTACACCGGCGGACATGCAGCCCGTTTCCGGGATGAGGACCTTGCAGACAAATGGGTCGAGAAGTCAAAAGAATGGATCGGGAAAAATAAGAAAGACCCGTTCTTTCTCTTTTTTGCCTCGCATGATTTACATGTACCGAGAATTCCCCATGAGAGATTTCGTAACACTTCGGGCATGAGCTATCGCGGTGATGTGATCGTCCAGCTCGACTGGTGCGTGGGTGAGATCGTGAAGTATCTGAAAAAAGAAGGGCTTGAGAAAGATACCATGATCGTATTCTGTTCGGATAACGGACCGGTTGGGGATGACGGCTATGCCGATGAAGCTCTTGAAAAAATGGGGGATCACAAGGCAGCAGGTCCCTACTCAGGAGGGAAGTACAGTATATTTGAAGGAGGCACACGCACACCCTTCATAGCATATTGGCCTGGAACCATTAAACCAGGAGTGTCTGATGAAGTGGTCTGCACCATTGATTTTGCAGGTAGTCTTGCAAATCATCTTGAAGTCAAATTACCCGAAGATGCCTGCCTCGATAGTCTCGATGTTATGGATGCTATGCTTGGGAAAAAAGGAGCTAAAGGTCGCCCTCATCTTATCCAGCAGGATAATGGTAGAGGAAACAACTATGGTTACCGTGCAGGAAAGTGGAAACTTCAGAGACATGACTCTAAAAAAACCCAGAATTTTCAGGTCAATAAATTGCTGAGCAGTCAGCGTGGGCAACCGGTTCCTCAATACGCACTTTTTGATCTTTCCAAGGATCCTGCGGAAAAGAACAATGTCGCGGAGAAGAACCCAAAAATATTGGAACGAATGAAAACGGAACTTCAAAAATTCTTAGATAACGGCCGAACCCGTTAAATTTCATCCTCGGTTGGAGTAGTAAGAGTTGATCCACTAACTCATAACCTAATATGAATAAATTCTTAATCAGCACCCTCCTTACGCTCACGCCGGCCTTACTACTTCAGGCAGAAAGAATTCTCATCGAAACCGAAGCCTTTTCGAATCAAGGCGGATGGAAAATCGATACTCAATTCATCCGGGAAATGGGTTCACCCTATCTCCTCGCCCATGGATTGGGAACACCCGTCCAAGATGCGACCACTACAATTGAGGTAAAAGAAGGTGGAAGCTATCAATTATTTGCCCGCACCAAGGACTGGGTCGCCCGTTGGGAAGCCAAGGGACAACCCGGCCGCTTTCAGATCCTCATCAACGGCACACCTGCAAAAACCACCTTTGGCACAAAGGGTGCAAAGTGGGACTGGCAAGGAGGAGGACAAATTACTCTCAGTAAAGGGAATAACACTTTAGCCCTCCGCGACCTGACGGGATTTAACGGAAGATGCGATGCAATTTACCTGACATCTTTTAAGGAGGTCCCTCCCAATGACTCTGAAATTCTTGCCAACTGGCGCCGCGACCTTCTGGGAATTACTGAGAAACCAATCGAGAAAAAATATGATTTGGTGGTAGTAGGCGGTGGTTACTCTGGTTTAGGTGCGGCGATCTCAGGTGCACGGATGGGATGCAAAGTAGCCCTGATACAAGATCGTGGAGTGCTCGGAGGAAACGGATCGAGTGAGGTGCGCGTTTGGGCAAAAGGAAATATTCGCCGTGGTAAATATCCCCGCATTGGAGAAATCATCGAAGAGATATGCGACCACGCTAAAAAGTCTCCCGGAACTTATGAAGAATTCGAGGATGCCAAAAAAGAAACTATAGTTCGTGCCGAGAAAAATATCGACCTGCAACTTTTTCATCATGCTTTTCAGGTTGAAAAAACTGGAGATAAAATATCAGCCGTCCATGCCTTTAATGTTAAAAATGGACAGGTAACCCGATTTTCAGGTCCGCTTTTTGTGGATGCAACAGGACATGGAACGATTGGCTTTCTAGCTGGAGCAGATCATACGATGACCGAGAAAGGCCGTATGGGAATGAGTAATATGTGGGCATGGGCAAATGATGCCAGCGAGGTTTCCTATCCGGAAACTCCATGGGCACTGGATCTCAAAATGATGGACTTCCCCTATCCCAGAGATTTTCATGGTCAATGGTTCTGGGAAAGTGGTTATGATAAGGATCCACTCGGGGATGCCGAAGGTATTCGTGACTGGAATTTAAGGGCTGTCTTTGGTGCGTTCAATGCCATGAAGAACCGGGACGGAGCGGATAAGCATATTAATGCCAAGCTTACCTGGGTGGCCTATGTAGGCGGTCCACGGGAGTCCCGCCGTCTTCTCGGTGATGTAATCCTCACGGAGGAAGACATTGTTTCCAAACGCGAATTCCCGGACGGCTGTGTGCCCAGCACTTGGAGCATAGATTTGCACTATCCTAAGAAACAGTATGCTCAAAAATTTCCGGACAACCCTTTTATTTCCTATGCGGTACATGGGAAGGGAGTCGATCGCAGCTACGGCTACCCCGTGCCCTATCGTTGCTTTTATTCCCGAAATATCGAGAACCTTTTCATGGCTGGTCGATGCATTAGTGTAACCCACGAAGCACTCGGTACGGTTCGAGTGATGAAAACCTGTGGAATGATGGGGGAAGTAGTCGGACGGGCGGCATCCATTTGCATACAAAAAGACTGTCTTCCACGAGATGTTTACGAATCACACCTAAATGATCTGATTGAACTGATCAACCTCCCCGGTAAAGCATTCCGCCCGACCGTAAATGACAAGATTATCATTCCAGACGATGCAATGCAACTTGCCGGGCCGTATGGAGCACCCAATGGACTGGACCCAAAGAAATTTCCCGGTGTCGTCGATGACATCCAGGCAGTTTTCAAGGGGAGATGGACAAGGGGACAGGGACTTGAGCCATATTTCTCATTCGGCTATCAATACTCAAGCGATCCTGAAAGTATCGCGACTTTCATCTTGGAAGCTCCAAAGGCTGGGCAGTATGATACTCGTATTGCATATCAACCCCACCCCAACCGGGGAAAATCCGTTTCAGTTGATGTAACCACGGGTGATAAGACCATAAAGATGAACTCCACTGTAAACATGACCCAAAAACCAAGTTTTGAAAACGGCTTTCACTCAGTGGGAAAAATCACACTGAGAAAAGGGCAAAAGGTCATGGTCAGTCTTCACGCAAAAGGTTCACAGGGGAATGTCCATGTCGATGCGGCTCAACTCCTCCCTGTTGACTGATCTGTTTTCGTGATTAAGGGATCTCCAGGGCGTAGGTTCCGACATCTCTGCCGATTTATTGCCCTCGCTACGATTGTGGGATTGATCCATAAGTCTCATCAAGAATTGCTTGTTAGACTTCAGGATAAAGGACAGCCCATTGACCTTTCGGATGTACAGAAGGTTTTACCTCAAGCTGTAGCTCTTAATTCTGAAGACGATAATCCTGCTGAGGTTCATGCCTATGATGAACAGGAAAAGCGAATCGGATTGATCACCCAAACATCACCACAGGGAGATTCAGCGATCGGCTTTTCAGGATCCACTAACTTAATGGTCATATGGGATGAAGAGGATCAGGTCTCATCGGTATCGATTCGAACGAGTGGAGATACTGTTGATCATGTGGATGCAATTTTAGAAAAGCCTGATTTTTTTAAACAATTTGAAGGCAAGACGAGAGAGGACCTTGCTGAATTAGGAAATATAGAAGCCGTCTCCGGAGCCACTCTCACCAGTATGGCGATTGTTGATGCAATCGCTTTACGGTTTGGTGGTGAAAAAAAAGTAGGCAGGTTTCCCAATCCAATCCAGTTGGAAGAAGTTATAAAATATTTCAAAACGGCCGCAGAGCTAGTACTATCAACAACTCATCCCTCACTCGTTGAAGTGCATGATAATAACGGAACAGTTCTCGGTAAAGTAGGTAGGACCTCACCTTATTCCGATCAAATCATTGGTTATCAGGGACCCGTCGATACCCTTCTCGCTTTTGATCAAAACAGTTCCCTTCAAGGAATGAGAATTCGCTCAAGTTTTGAAAATCAACCTTATGCAGATTATCCAAATGATGATGCCTATTTTGAATCCCTTTTTACAGGCAAAACTATTTCAGAACTCGCTGACATGAATCTGACTGAGGAAGAAGTCGAGGGCGTATCCGGAGCCACCATGACAAGCATAGCGATGGCCGAAGGAATCGTGAAGACAGCAGGAGACTGGGACAGGAAAAGCGTAAAGGATTCCGCAAAACCATTGATCTACTGGAAAGCCAGAGACTATGGGTCATTGGGAGTAATTTTATTTGCCGGCTTTGTAGCTTTTACCCGCCGTGGAAAAACCAAATTTTTCCGGATCACCCTGCAAATTCTTTTGGTCTGTTATTTAGGTTTAGTCAACGGGGACATTCTTTCGCAGGCACTGTTTGCGGGTTGGGCTCAAAATGGTATACCTTGGCAACGAGCACCCATTCTAGCACTCCTAAGTCTTGCTGCTTTGATCATCCCGATGGCTACAGGAAAATCCTTCTACTGTCATCAACTCTGTCCTCACGGAGCGGTCCAACAATGGATGAGAAAGCTAAAGAAAAAACCGATTCATATTCCCAGAGCATTAGATAACATTCTAAAATGTGTTCCAGTCGCACTTCTTTTCTTTGTGGTGTTCTTGGCTTTTTCTTCATCCACACATACCGTCGCCATTCTTGAACCTTTTGACGCCTATGTTTGGGAAGTGGCCGGTGCCATCACCATCGCAATTGCTCTAATCAGTCTGCTTGTATCCGCTTTTGTACCCATGGCCTATTGCCGATACGGATGTCCCACGGGTGCCATGTTAAAACTCTTTGAATTTGGAAAAAATGACCAAGGGTGGACAAGAAGAGACTACCTGAGTTTTGGACTCCTAGGACTTGCACTTATCCTGTACCTTTTCTTTTGAAGATTTTTATCCCAGTCATCTCTCTTTTTATCTTTTGTACAATCAGTTGCACAGATTCAAGGGAGCAGCCTACCACAAAGCTTTATGAGCTAAAAGGACAGGCACTAGGCACGACTTGGACGATCAAACTGCTTACCGAGGATACAAAAGATGAAAAAGACTTACAGAAGAATATTGACCAGCGACTCGAAGAATTGGAAAAAATCTTCTCCCATTGGCGACCAGATTCAGAATTATACCAATTCAATGACGCCGTTACATCGGCACCCTTTTCTATACACCCTAAAATCCTCGAACTGGTTAAACATTCCCAGTGGATGAACATTCAGACCGGAGGAGCCTTTGATCCCACCATTGCCCCGGTTGTAAACCTTTGGGGATTCGGACCGGTCGGGATAACTCGCTCTACCATTCCCACTACCGATCAAATAGAGAAATCTTTGACTCTGACTGGCATGCAGAAATTGGAAATTCTTCACAAGGGGATGGTTCGAAAAAAAGTGCCCGCTCTTCAGCTCGATTTCTCGGCCTCAGCAAAAGGCGAGATCATCGACCAAATATGCAAACTCCTCTCTCGCTGGGGATTCAAGAATTATCTAGTGGAAATAGGAGGAGAGATCCGGGCTGAGGGAAAAGGTCGGAAAGGAAAAGGTTGGATTATTGGACTTGAGAATGGTGATCAGCAAAATGCAAAGGGGATAGTTTCTGTACCCTTGAGAAATTATGCCGTGGCCACCTCAGGGAGTTACCGCCTTAAAAAACCAAACCCCGAATCCAACCGAAGTGCCTCTCACTTAATCGATCCACGAACAGGCCGACCGGTTGAGCATGAACTCATTGCGGTCAATGCTTTTGCACCTACGGCTCGGGATGCGGATGCGTGGGCCACCGCCCTAATGATCTTGGGTCCTAAAGATGGAATGAAAAAAGCGGAGGAACTGGATATGGTCGCCCGGTTTTGTGCAATCAAAAATGGACATATTGAAATTAGCTTAACTAAGGCATACGAAAGACTTTATAGATCAGTTAAAAGTCGATAAAAAACCTGACCAACATCATTAAATCTTTTTGTCTGCATAAAATCCATTGCCATCTTCGTGGATTAGTTGAAAAAAAATGGAATTGTTGAATATATTTCGCTTTTCTAGTTTGCCCAACCCAACCATTCAAATTAAAAAAATAATGTATCCATTACACATCCTCCTTTTGATCCTCATTTCCGGGTTACATATTACTATCCATTCAAAACCTCAAAAGCAGGTTACAATTCAATCTAAATTTTTTGAAATTCGTCCTAAAGGAGATCCAGACATCCTTTCTGCACCCAGTATCACAACCCCTTTGGGTCAGGAAGCGAGCATCTGTATTACCGCACCATTAACATCAGAGGGAGTCGATAAAAAACTCGAGGATGGGGTTCGTGTAAAATTTCAAGTTTTGGAGACTCCCAATGGACTTTTGATTCAAGGTTACTCTTTTGTGGGAATCCATGATCCGAATAAACTTGATCAAGAAGTTGAGATTTTAGGATTATTTGAAGACAGACCTTTTGGATCAGATCAAAAGATTGCGGATGATTGGATGAACGAAATCCAATTGAGTGGTACTTTTAGAATCCGTGGGAAAGCCTATGCCTCCCTATCCACTCCCGAAGGAAACTTTTGGTTGGAAGAAGGAAAATTCGCTTCCGGATACAAACTTCTCGAAATGGACTTATCCAAGTCGCAACCGTCTGCACTCATCCAAAAAGGAGAAAAGAAAGCTTGGGTTGGCCTTCGATTGGGAGATTCATCAAACCAAATGAATATGACCCGGTCATTCAAAGATGGTGGGGTGATATTTGTAAAAGCAGTACAGCCTGGTGAAAAAATTTCTTTACCGATGGAAAAACCAAACGGAGAAAAGCTAATTCTGGAAATGATTACTACTTTAAACTGATATCTTAATGTGAAGGATGTATTATCCTTGAAGGTAGTCTGGTAATCCCAAACACTATTCAAATGAAATATTCATTATCTTCGCTTATCCTCTTTCTCTGCCTAACCTTTAGTTCATGTATTGAATTTGAACGGGAGAAGCTATCTTACATCCATGATGTAGAAAAAGATGAATTAAGAGTCACCCTGACATACGAAGGTATCTTTGGGAATCTCGATAAGGGAGAGTATACACAAAAAAATCGTGACGATGTCGCAACTCATGAAAGTTTGAATCAATTGCAAATTGATCAACTGGAATCCGTCCTTAGGGAGAAAAGAGCTTTCTTCTTCAGCAATTGGATTGCTGAATACAGTAAACCTTCGGTCGAAAAGATGCTAAAATCTATAATAAAAGGAAATAAGCATGGAAAGTTTGGTGATCCGGAAAACAAACTCATAGAACTACTCCATAAGAATGTCGATGTACAAAATGTGGGGTTCTACAAAAACAAAGTGGGAAAGCTATGTGGTGCCCAAACTGTAAAAATAAGTAACATTTCACAGGTTCTTGCTTCGGCCAACGAAGTTATTCAAAGACAGATTATTGCCCACATTCCGCAATTGCGGAAAGAATTGGAAGAGAAGACCCCGAGTGCATGGAGTCAAAAAACAATTGATCTGATCGAAAAGAAACTGAAAAATAAGTTCGAATTCATCCAACTTGAAGGCAACCTCATGACCTTTTCAACCATCTTGGCAGAAGCAGAGCAAAAAAAGGTAAATGAAGATATACTCAAGGATTGGCCCTCTGGCACACGAGTTAAGTTCCGAGATGAAGGCATTGATGTTAAAATTGGAGGTAAAGATGACAAAGTCGGAAAGTTATCCAAAAAGTGCTTTGATGAGTACCAGTCAAATGCCCTTAATTATATTGAGAAAACACACGGAGAGCTTCTACTTTCACCAAGAAATATTGGCAACCAGTTGACCAATTTCTTAAACGCTGAGAAATAATTCAAGGATAGCTTTCTCTAAACTGTTAAATACAAACTCTTGATGGAGTACTGTGTTTAATGACATCTATTTATTTCAATGCGATTCAAAAGCGAAAAAGATAAGCATACTTGCTTTTTGGGTCTTTTCACAGCCAATGAAGCTTCAATCCATGGCTATGTGCGTAGACTCGTATACAAAAGGGAAGATGCTATGGATGTGATGCAAAAGATTGCCATTGTTCTGTGGAAAAAATTCGATCAGTTACAATCAGATAACGATTTCAGAAAATGGTCATTTGGGGTTGCCCGGTTCGAAGTCCTTGCTTGGAGAAGAGATTTAGCTAGGGAAAGGGAACGGTTGGTTTTATCCACTGAAACCATTGAACTCATGGCCGAGGAATTGGATCGAAAAGCTGAGCAATTGGATTTGGAAAAAGAGGCAATTCTCCAGCACTGCTTAGGCAAACTAAAAATAGATCAACGATCCGCCCTTCAGGATATGTATGACGACGAATCAAACACTCCTGCACTGGCACAAAAATTTGGTAAGAGTATAACTGGATTCTATCAATGGATCTACCGTATTCGCCAAAGACTTGCCGAATGCGCCAAGCAAGTTGCCGATGCAACATAATTCCCTCTAACAAGATGAAAAAAGAAGATGAATTAATTATCCGTTACTTAGATCAAAACCTAAGTGAAGCAGGGGTTCAAAAACTGGATCAATCACTAAAAGAAAACTCAGATTTAAGAAAAAGGTTTTATGACCAGGTTAATGTAGGCGCGGCACTCGAGGCAGAATTCTCTTCGCCATTGCTTGAAGAAAAAGTGATTTCTTTTAAGCAAAGGAACTCCATGGTCAGTATGCTTGGTATCGCAGCCAGTTTCATTCTTGTCATTGGAATATTGGGATATTCTTTTTTTAACACAAAAGAATCGATTGCCACATTAGAATCGAATGAAAATGCGGCGTGGGAAAGTTCCTTACCCACCTTAGAGGGAAGCGAATTAAGCGCTGGATTGATGACTTTAAAGTCGGGTGTTGCAACGATCCGTTTTTCATCTGGTGCTGAAGTCGTACTGGAAGCTCCTGCCGAAATTGAACTGCAAAGTGCAATGCAAGGAAAACTGCTTAAAGGCAATGCTGTAGTACATGTCCCTGAATCTGCTCATGGTTTCACTCTGGTTACACCAACCGGCTATGCGGTGGATCATGGAACCGCCTTTGGTGTATCGATTATGAACAACGGAAAAATATCCGATTTCAAAGTTTTGGAAGGTGAAATTTCACTTCATTCGCCAAAGGGACAGTCTCTCTTTTTACTAGAGAATGAATCCGCCACACTTAACGATTATGGCATTGGTAAAAAGATTGTTCTAAGTGACGAACAACCTCTTCAAATTCCTGAGCGAGAAGATAAAGTATTACGCATTCAAACAGAGGGAAAATGCCAGTCCATCATCCGAAATGATCAGATTGAGCATCTCGATCAGGATTACTTAATGGTTAAATTGGACACTGGTTCCAATCCCTATGAAAGAAGGTCTTTATTTAATTTCAAACAGGATAAAGTGGACTGGAGTAAGATAAAAAAATCAAGATTGAGATTGAATTTGGTCCCGTGCGGTTTCGGCCATCGGGTCTACCTTCCCAAAACCAATCGGTTCAATCTCTATGCCCTTGCTGGATTTACCGGGGTGGAATCGTGGGGGAATTTAAAATGGGAAGATGCACCCACAACTGAATCGGCTACCTTAGTAGGTAAATTTGAAATCCCGCGCAGCCAGGAACGTGGTTCCATCACGATAGAAAGCAATGAACTAGTGGAATTTCTAAAATCAAACAACGCCAGTGAATACACCTTTATCCTGACCAGAGAAACTACTGAAACCAGAGGGAGCGGTATGGTTCATGCATTTGCCAGTGATTCCCATCCAGAAGCTTCGGGGCCCACATTAGAATTAAGTTTCTAAAAACAAATCCCTTCACGCGTTTATTCAAAAGGAGGTGCTATCGCCTTGCAAAAAAAGTAGGGAGCTTAGTAGGATCTCACAATGAAACTTCTTTTATTTCTACCCCTCATTCCATTCATTGTATTTTCACAAATTTCTGACCAGCCAAATGTTGTTCTCTTCATGGCTGATGACATGGGTATGGGCGATACATCAGCTTATCAATTTTATACCAAGAACTCAGACGATCAACAGATTCACACCCCGGCCATGGAAAAGCTTGCCAGTATGGGCATGCTCTTTACCGATGCACATACTCCATCATCCCGGTGTACCCCCACTCGATACGGATTGCTGACTGGCAGATACCCTTGGCGTGCACGAATGAAACACTGGGTGCTGTTTGGCGTTCAAGGAGATCCTCTCATCGAAGAAGACCGCCCCACCCTCGCCACTCTTTTTCGTTCCCAAGGGTATGCCACGGCCATGGTGGGAAAGTGGCACCTAGGACTGCGATTCACCAAAACAAATGGAAAACCGGCTGCAGGCTGGGAAGATGCGGATCTAACCAAAGATGTTTTTGACGGCCCCTGTGACCACGGGTTTAACTACGCACGCTTTACTTCCCGCTCCCATGGAACTTCCGGTCCGAATGCAGGCACAACTGGACCAAAGACAAACAAGAACCGCAATACTCCCACTCAGTCAATTGGCCCCGGTCATATCCATAATCGTCGAATCATCGGAGCCACAGGCAAGGGTAAACAATTGGCCAAAGCAGGAGAAAAAGCCTATGATCTTCATTCTCTGGGTAGTCGCCATTCAAACCATGCGATGGAATTCATCGACCAACACACCAGAAACCCTAAGAGTTCCATTAATCCATTCTTTCTGTATTATCCAAGTAATTCAAATCACGGACCCTACACAGTAGATAACGAGATTGGGGGAAAGAAAGTAAAGGGAGCCGGCAAAATGGTATCAGGCGAATCCGCTTCTGTTCGCCACGACTATATTTATGAGAATGATGTGGCTTTGGGTCGCCTGCTTGATTTCCTTGAAAATACAAAAGATCCAAGAAAGCCGAGTCGAAAACTTATTGAAAATACGATTGTAATTTTCACATCAGACAATGGAGCGGAAGTAAAAACCAAAACTGCAACCGGCCCAGTACGAAGTAATAAAGGCAGTTGTTACGAAGGTGGGCATCGTGTGCCTTTCATTGTTTCATGGCCAATTGGCAAAGTGAAAAAAGGAGAAAAAAGTAATCAGCTTATTGGATTACAGGACCTATACTCCACCTTTTCAGAAATTCTAAAAGTGCCACTTCCTGACCTTAGAAAAGGATCAAAGGGAGGAGAAGATAGTTTTAACATCTTACCAACTTGGAAAGGAGAAAAAATCAGCAATCGTCCCATGTTCTACAATGACCATAAGGAATCTAAGGATGGGGCCGCCTGTGCCATGCGATTGGACAATCCAAAGATCGCTGGGAAAATCAAAACCGGACAGTGGAAAATATTTTTTGATGCATCTCTTCTTAGGCAAGCAAAGGCAAAACCAGTCGAATTGTATGATCTAAGAACTGATCCGATGGAGACAAAAAATCGTTTAGAAGATCCAGAACTTAAATCGCTGATCAAAAAACTCACTTCAATTGCAATTCTCCACCGCACTGTGGGGGGACACCGCTTTGTTTCCTTCGCCCCAAAAAAACGAATTGTTTTTGACTGGACCAAGCCGATGCCAATTCCAGCCCCGCTTACTTTGTCAATTTCAGGTAAAGGGGGACTCCCAACTCAAAAGCCAGACGGACTTGGAATCGAAGGAAAAGAATCATCCCGCATCGATAAAGGTGAAGGAATTGCCCTCCGGTTTGAACAGGATGTTCTGATTGAATCCATTGCATTAAAAGCAGGAGATGGATCGTGTGGGGGAAGCTTGGTGAAGGGAAAGAACTCACCTCTTGCTATATATTGTATTGATGCGGATAATGACGCAAATGATCAAAAAGGTATCATCAGTGACCTGGGAATTATCAAAAAAGGTGAAAGGCTTATACTGGACGCAGGACCTCATTTAGGAGTGGAACAACCGGGAAGCTGGAAACTTCAAAGTCTTCTGGTACGGCCCTTTGCTCAAGACTAAATTTTAAAATCTAAAATAATTTAATTATAATAAAGTGAAGCTATCATTTCTGTTACCCGCTATTTTCTTATTTTACATTTCGGGATTTGCCGAAAAACAAAATGTTCTATTCATCGCTGCAGATGATTTATCCTGTGCCCTAGGTTGCTACGGAGACCCGATTGCTAAAACTCCTCATCTCGATCGTTTAGCGGCAACGGGAGTCTGCTTTCTCAAAGCATACAATCAACTGCCCCTTTGCAACCCGACCCGGGCATCGGTGATGACCGGCCTACGGCCCGACACGATTAAGGTCTATGACCTGGACCGACATTTCCGGGATGAAGTACCCGATGCAGTCACGCTTTCTCAGCAATTCATGGAGCATGGATGGTGGGCCGGGCGAGTCGGTAAAGTTTATCACTACAATGTACCTGCATCGATTGGAACCGATGGTTTCGATGACCCTCCATCCTGGCAAAAAACCATCAATCCAAAGGGAAGAGACAAAACGGACGAGCATCTAATTTTTAATGCTGAACCCCACCGAAAGATCAGTGCCGCCCTGAGTTGGTTGGCAGCGGATGGCAAAGACGATGAGCAAACGGACGGAATGATCGCCACGGAAACAATCAAATTAATGAAGCAAAAAAAGGACGAACCCTTCTTCATTGCAGCCGGCTTTTTTCGACCACACACTCCTTATGTCGCACCCAAAAAATACTTTGATATGTATCCCCTGGAAACATTAAGGCTTCCTTATGCTCCTAAAAATGACAGGGAGGATATCCCAACCGCTGCCTTTGCCCATAACTGTCCGATTCCACACTATGGTCTGGATGAATTGACCTGCCTCAAGGCAATGCAGGCATATTATGCATGCATATCCTTTATCGACGCCCAGGTTGGACGAATGCTTGACGCCCTCGATCAGCTCGGCCTGGCGGACAATACTATTGTCGTTTTCTGGAGTGACCATGGTTACCACTTGGGCGAACACAATGGTATCTGGCAAAAGCGAACTCTTTTTGAACAGGGAGCTAAAGCCCCGCTAATCATTCGGGCACCCAATATCGAAGGAAATGGTCAGGCATGTCGACGGGTCGTCGAATTCATTGACATCTACCCCACTCTCACCGAACTCGCCAATATTCAAACACCTAAGGAAATAGAGGGACAATCCCTTACTCCACTTCTTAAAGATCCACTAAGCATGTGGAATAGTTTCGCGATTACCCAAGTACTCAGACCCGCTGATAGTCGTCTTGATACTCCTGTAATGGGACGAAGTATCCGGTCCGAAAGATGGAGATATTCAGACTGGGCAGAAGGAAAGCATGGAGTCGAACTTTACGATCATTTTGCCGATCCGATGGAATTTAATAACCTTGCGATTAAACCGACTCGGGAAAATCAAAAGATTATGAAGCGCCTAAGAAAGGCCCTTGCCCAAAAAGCAAGTGGGCAAACTCCCAAAACTCCCTTTAATCCGAAAAGGTTGTAAGTTTACATGGACCCAATAACCATCATCGCCATCATTGCCGGCTTGGCTTTAGCAGGTATTTTCTCACTTATTGATGACGCATTTGAAAAGATGCTTAATCCGATCTTCAGACTGGTAGGGCTTAAATCTTCTACTAGCCCTCTCAATATTCTTGCCAAGCTCAACGATCAATTCATCGAACTGACAATCATCAATAATGGAAAAGGGAAAGCCAAACTCGCCGCTATTCAAGTGCTCCGAGACAATGGAAAGAAAGAGTTTCCAGTGCCTTGCTCTTCTGAAAGTGAGGCAATTGAGGAAGTCGCTGAAAAGAAAGAGAAGGCATTAAGAAAACATTTCTTAGCGGAAAAAATTAATCCAGGAAGTCAAAAAAAGTATACTTAAACTCCGCAAAATTGGATGGACATGATCTCAATTCCCTCAGCGTATTAGACATGGACGGAACATACTGGACAATAACAAACTCATAAACTTGGATAAAACCCGCTATCATGATTTGGATGCCCTGAGGTCTTACGCCATGCTTCTTGGCATAGTGCTTCACGGCCTACTCTCTTTCCTTCCGATCCCCATATGGCCGGTTCAGGATATCAATCAATCGGAATTCTATTACATTCCCTTGATGTTCATTCATGGATTCAGGATGTCTCTGTTTTTTTTTATAAGCGGGTTTTTCACCATGATGATGTGGCAAAAAAGAGGAACTCTCAGCTTGTTGCGACATCGGATCAAGCGGATTTTTTTACCATTTTTAATTTTCGGTGCCCTACTCTTTCCCATGCTTAACAATATGGGAGCTTTGATCACAAAAGCAGAAGACAGTAGATCAGGAGGAACCGCTCCAAAGGCAGAAACTACCAAGAATGTTAATTCCGAATATAAAGTACCTAACGACCTTGGAGGGGCTGCCAGTGAAGGCAATTTACTAAAGATAAGGGAATGGCTTCAAAAAGGAGCCAACATCAATGGTAAATATGACAAAGACTTCACTCCACTTCATTGGGCGGCAACTATGAACCAAGTCAATGCCATCGAACTCCTTACAGATGAGGGAGCAGATCTGAACGCAAGGGATGGGCACCAGTCAACCCCCTTATTACTTGCCGCTTTTTTCGGGCAGACGGAATCGGTAGAATATCTTCTCAAAAGGGGAGCCAATCCCAAACTGAAAAATAAAGATGGTTCCCTGCCCGAGCAGGCGATGATGGCCAATCGGACAATAACCGAATGGGTAGCAAGAGATATTTTACAAATTTCCATGGACTGGAGAAAAGTAAGGGAAGGAAGAAAGCAGGTGAGAAAATTACTAACCGTCAATAATTCGTCTACCCAACAAAAGACTGATTGGTTCGCTCGTAATTATTTTATGTTCGGTCAATTCTGTACTCATCATCTCTGGTTTCTCTATGATTTAATTTACCTCACTGTTGGCTTTGTATTTATTGTTTGGGTACTAAAGTTTTTACATGGCTTTAAGTTAGCAAAGTGGTTAGCCGAGTCTCCCCTTCGACTCATGTGGCTTATTCCCCTAACCTACTGGGCCCAGCTTAACATGGGTAGCGGGGAAGATGGAGTTTTTGGACCTTCGACTGCGGTCTTCCTAAAACCCGACTGGATTAAGCTCGGCTACTATGCGATCTTCTTCGGGTACGGTGCGATGTGTTTTCCTCACAAAGGTTTCCATGAAAAAGTTGGACGATTTTGGCCAGTATATTTTGCCTTAGCCACGATTTCCTTCATCGCTACTTTGACTATAATAGAGAATAAGGATGAAGGATCAAACTATGAATTAATCTCACTTTACTCAGCTCTTTTCGTATGGCTGATGATTTTCGGTCTGATTGGATTATTCCGTAAAATATTCTCATGTGAGAATCCGAAAGTTCGCTTCGTTTCCGATTCCGCTTATTGGCTATACATAGCTCACCTACCCCTGATTCAAATTATCCAATTTTGGGTTTCGGATTGGCCATTACCTAGTTATGTGAAACTTCTCTTTACCTGCATCGTCACAACCGTTTTATTGCTTCTTTCATACAGATACTTGATTCGATATACATTAATTGGAACCTTATTAAACGGCAAAAGATTTAAAAACTATGAAGCAAGGTAAGCTATTAACTAATAATTCATATCTTTGGCTAAGTATTTTCTTTGGTGTTCTTCTGTGGTCCGCTATTGAACCCAAAGACCGATTGACTTGGGTACTTGAGGCAGGGCCGGCAATTATCGGACTTCTGGTGATGGCAAAGTCTCGAAGACTCTTTCCACTGACTCCCTTGCTCTATTTTTGGATTTTACTCCATTGTATCGTACTTATGGTCGGGGCAAAATATACCTATGCAGAAGTCCCCCTATTTGATTCAATAAGCAAGATTTTTGGATGGGAACGTAATAATTACGATAAAGTCGGCCATTTCATGCAGGGATTTGTACCCGCTCTGCTCGCGAGGGAAATACTCCTGCGAAAAAAATTAGTGAATGCGAATGGCTGGCGGAACTTCATAATCCTTTCGATCTGTCTCGCATTCAGTGCCTTTTATGAATTGATCGAATGGTGGGCTGCCCTGCTAATTGGAGAAGATGCAGATGCCTTCCTCGGTACTCAGGGTTATGTATGGGACACACAGTCCGACATGGCATGGGCTCTATTGGGAGCATCTGTTTGCCTAATTGCCCTAAAAAAATCGCACGACCGGCAAATCAAGCCATTGCTCTAGAAAGATATCAGATATATAATTATCTCCCATGACTAAAGAGACTGAATGGGAAAAACGATATTTGGAAGCAGACACGCCTTGGGACAAAGGGGAGCCGGCTCCTGGTCTGATAGACTGGTTACAAAAAAAAACACTTAAAGAGGACGCTAGGGTATTGGTTCCTGGGTGTGGTCGTGGCCATGATGCCTCCGCATGGGCTAAAGCTGAATATGAAACCACAGGAATGGATCTTTCTGACCTTGCCTTATCAGGCGCTCGGGAAAAATACGAATCCCTACCTAACCTTGCTTTTTTCCCGGGGAATTTCCTAGAAGATAAGCCACAGGAACCATATGATCTAATCTTTGAGCATACCCTCTATTGTGCAATAGACCCGATACGAAGGGATGAATACGCACAGGCATTGAATCATTGGCTCAAGCCAGGCGGTTATTTCCTGGCGATTCATTTTGTTTTTCCACTTTCGGAAGAAGGACCTCCCTTTGGAGCGAGTAAGGATGAGATCATCAAAAGATTCGAGTCCACATTTGAATTAATCGAAGATTGGAAGCCAAGACATTTCGACGGAAGGCGAGACGAGGAATGGATGTTTCTTTGGAAAAGAAAAGAATAAAGATTCTTTCCCAAGCTTACTTTTAAAAACTAAGAAAAACTGAAGGTTCATAATTGGAATTTGAATATAATTTTTTATCTTAAATATTATGCTATTAAAGAGATATTACCCTTACCTATTATTTGTTCTGGCAAGCAGTACAAGTTCTCAGGGTATGGGCATGACGAAACCTCTGGATGGTAAAAAGCTTTATGCTCAAAACTGTGCGGAGTGTCATGGTGAACAAGGTGAAGGCGTGGAAGATGAGTATTCCAAACCTTTGATCGGAGACTGGCCGGTATCCAAGTTGATCCATTATGTGGACAAAACAATGCCGGATTATGACCCGGACTTAGTCAAAGGAAAAGAAGCAGAGGCCATCTCACGGTTTGTATTCGAAACTTTTTATCAAAAACCAGAGCTTTTCCAAAAGGATTCGAAGATTCAACTCGCCCGGCTTACCAACCGGCAATTCCGTCAATCGGTAGCTGATTTATTTGCACAGTTTATGGGCACACCAAGAATCTATGAATATAAAACAGGATTGAAAGGAAAATACTACAATGCGGAGGGCATGAACAAAAAGAAAAAAATGCATACCGAAAGAGTGGACCCTAAAATCTCATTCGATTTTGGGGGAAAAGCACCTTACAAGGAAATGAATCCAAAAAAGTTTTCTATTTACTGGGAAGGATCGATTCTTCCCCGTGAATCTGGGTGGTACGAGTTCTTTGTTAAATCTCCCAATGGTTTTGCCTTACGGATAAACAAATTGGATGGTCGCCCCTCAATTGACGAAAGGGTAACCGCGGGTGTAATCAGAGAATCAAAAGCTAAAATATTTCTCCTGGGAGGACGACCTTACCCCCTGCGTTTAGATTATCATAAATTTGATGATCCAAACGCATCGATCGAATTAAGCTGGAGAACACCAGTGGGACAGAAAGAAATCATTCCAAACGAATTTCTTTTTACCACAATGGTCAACCAATCTTATATTCCCCAGCAAAAACTACCTCCTGATGATTCTTCTCAAGGATATCAAAGAGGCATACAAGTTGATCAAAGTTGGGACGAAGCCATTACCTATGCTGCATTGGATGCTGCTCGCTATGCTACAGAAAAAATAAACCAATTGGCCAAAACCAAAGATAATGACAAAGATCGGAAAAAGAAGGTCATGGAGATTGCCTCAAAATTTGTCCGCTATGCATTTCGACAAAAACTTAGTGAAGAAGATGAAAACTTTTTTATAAAATCTAGGTTCAACGAAAATACTCCCGTACATGTATCAATTGAGAAAATCGTTCTCATGACTATCAAATCTCCGCGATTTCTTTATCCAGAATGGCAAGCACTCGCCAACAAGAAAACAGACTCATATGCAGTGGCTTCAAGACTTGCTCTCTACATGTGGGATTCAATCCCGGATAACCACATACACAAACAAATTGAAGTAGGTCATTTCAGAAACAAGGGACATATTGAAAGCCAGGCCAAACGAATGCTTCAAGACCCACGATCAAAAGCAAAATTCAATGACTTTATGCTTCATTGGCTGGAAATGAAAACGAAGGAACTACCATCAAAAAATACTCAAAGATACTCAAACTTTACTCCTGCACTTGCTCTCGATCTAAGGCGTTCGCTTTTTCGGGGTATTGAAAAAGCGATATGGGAACAAAATGCCGATTGGCATAATTTTATTAGTATGCCTTCGATTCAATTTAATGACCGGATGGCAAATTATTATGGTTTACCCTTCCCTACTGAAATAAATGCTTCAGTTTTCGTTCCATTAGAATCTAAAAAAATGGGTCGCAGTGGCTTACATACCCACCCCTATATTTTAGCCAGTCATTCTTATGCGGAAGAAAGCTCCCCAATTCATCGGGGAGTTTTTGTCAGTCGAAAAATCCTAGGACGGACTCTTAGACCTCCGAAGGAAGCGGTTTCTTTCCGTAATGCTGATTATGATCCAAATTGGACAATGCGGCAAAAAGTAACCGCTCTTACAAAACCGGCAAATTGTATGAGTTGCCACGACTTGATTAATGCAACGGGCTTCACTCTGGAAGGGTTTGATACAACTGGACGAACTCGGACAAAACTTGGCACAAAACCCCTCGATCTTTCCTCTAAATATCTGGACGAAAATGGAAACGAAAAAAAACTCAATGGAGCACAAGGATTACTTCAGGAAGCCTTAAATTCGACTGGTTCATCAAAATATTTCATCGAAGAACTATGCAAGCACCTTGCCAAACATCCAATTCAAAGCTATTCTAACATAAATTTTTTAGAACTTTCCAAAATGTTATCTTCCAAAAAACTAACGATAAAGGATTTATATTTAAAAATTGCCATGCAAGCAGCAACAGAAGATTTTATATTTAATAATTGAGGAATTGAGTATGAATTTAAACTCCATCAACCGAAGATCTGTACTTAAAAGCCTTGGGCTCTCCTCGCTTTCTCTACCCATCCTTTCTCAGTCAACAAGTCTTTTTTCTGCGAATGCGGACAAAACCGCTCCCAAGCAAAGGCTTATCGTTATGTTTAGCCCAAACGGTACCATTCCAGATCAATTTTGGCCGGAAACAATAGGCGAAGACTTTGAACACAAAACTATTTTAAAACCGCTTGAACCCTTTCACGACAAGTTGCTCATTCTACGGAACCTTCATAACAAGGTAAGAGGAGACGGAGACAATCATATGCGTGGAATGAGTTGTCTGCTTACTGGCATTGAACTTTTTCCTGGTAATGTCATGGGCGGAGGCAATACCCCATCCGGATGGCCTAAAGGAATTTCCATAGACCGAGAAATATCTAATCATTTACAATCGCAACCGCATACTCGTACTCGATTTGGTGCGTTACATTTTGGAGTGGGTGTCCAAGACACCGCTGATCCTTGGACCCGGATGTCCTACAACGGACCAAATCAGCCTGTCACTCCTTTATCTGACCCTTACGATGCATACAGAAAAATGTACGGTAATGTTCGTGACAAAAAGAAAGTTCGATCAATCTTGGATGATTTAAATGCCGATCTGCATAAAGTTGCTAATCGCCTTCCGGAATCCGATCGTAAATTGTTAATAGAACACTCCAAATTAGTTCAACGAATGGATAAGGAGTATGAGGATGGCAGCTCACTTTCTAACCTTAGTGCACCCCCACCGGATTTACCTGAGGGAATCCGTAACCTCAACGAAAACATCCCACAACTTGGTCGCTTGCAAATTGATTTACTTGTAAATTCATTCGTCAATGACTTTGCCCGAGTTGCCACTTTACAATATACCAAATCTGTCGGGCAGGCAAAAATGAACTGGTTGGATATCGAGGATGCCCATCATACTCTTTCTCACGAGCCTAATAATAATAAGGATGCCTATGAAAAATTGGTTCGTATTAACACATGGTTTGCCGAGGAACTCGCTTACCTACTAAAGAAATTAGAAAACACTCCAGAACCCGGGCAAAAAGGGTCGATGCTTGATCACACCTTGGTTATCTGGACAAACGAACTGGGCAAAGGTAACACCCATACGCTTGACCATATTCCTTTTGTTCTCGCTGGTAACGGCTTTGGGTTTCGGATGGGGCGCTCGATGTCCTGCGAGAATGCTCCTCATAATCGATTCCTCCTTAGTTTAGCCCATGCCGTAGGGCATCCACTCCAATCCTTCGGAAATCCAAAACTTTCAGAAGGCGGCCCCCTTATTTTAAGCTAAAATGATTTGAAAGCTAAGTTTCTATTTTTCCTCTTTTTTCAGATTTTTCTTCAAGCAGAGAATAACAAATGGATATCCCTTTTCGACGGGAAGACAACCGACGGATGGAGTCCACGCTCAAAAGTTGAAAAATTTGAGGCAATAAATGGGGAACTTCAATTACTATCAAAGGTAAATGTTTGGGTTCTAAGTGACCTGGAAATGAAAGACTTTGAAGTCGAATGCGAAGTAAAGATTCCGCTTGATTATGAAAAATTTAATTCAGGACTGGGCTTTAGATTAACCGGGAAAAACGGGAAGCCCAAAGGCTACCAATTCGAAATTGACCGATACAAACCGGGAGCCGTTTACGGAATTGGCTTAGGCGGGTGGCTTTACCCAAAAAAAGAGCAGGAAATAGAATACAGAAATCGCTCGAAAAATCTTTTTAAACCAGCCGAATGGAATCACGCTCGCGTCCTTTGTAAAGGTTCAAATATTAAGACTTTTCTTAATCAAAAAATTATATCTGATTTTAAGGATAATCAATCCATATCAGGCTGCTTTGGAATTCAGCACCACGGGAAAGGTGGAGTAGTCGCGTTTCGCAATATTCGGGCCCGCGAACTAAAATAAAAGGGTTCTTGACCCATTTAGCTCACTAAAATAATCATTCACTATGAATCCTCAACCCGGTTGTTTACCTCTTACTTTTGGCTTAACGTTTATTCTATTTTGTTTTTCCATCATCGGTTGTTCAATCCAAACCGATGAACCGGTTACCGATAATAATTCTTCTAGCAGTCAAAGTTACTCTTTAGACTTTTGTGTGGTCTCAGGTAATGACCTTAATGATGAAGAAACTGATATGGTTCCATTTACTTACGAACACGAAGGAATCCAAATTGTATTTTGCTGTAAACCCTGCCTTCCTAAGTTCAAGAAAGATCCTGCTAAATACATGGCTATCATAAAGGAAGAAATGGAGGACATGGCAAAGGAGCCTTCTAGCTAATCTCAAATTAGCTTACTTTTCGTGCATTGATTGCCACCAACTTTTTTTGGGTGGGTTTCGAATATTTTTTTGCTCAGCTTCGCCCAATCCACTATTGGGAAGCCATGTTTCGACCGACTCCTTATCTTGTCTGTACCACTCCTGTCCAACTTTTTTTATAGTAGCCTGTTGGAGTTTAGGATCCGAGATTGAAATAGCCCACTCCATCGCCGCCCCCCCATCTTTTAGAGATACCGTGTTGGCATAAGCTGCCAAAGCGGAATCTAACTTCGGACCTGACTCTCTTTCATTAAGCCAATCTCCTGCCGCAAGAGGGTCTTGTTTTGCCCAGTTTGAAATCGAACTTTTTATACCAACTTCCTGAGATTTCCCATCCGGTAAATTTGAGAAATAATCTATTGAACTTGCAGGGTCCGTTTCACTCCATTTCCTCCCCAGGTTTTCAAATGCTTTTGCGGAGTATTTTTCATTAGCATGAGTTTCCAGCCATTCAGCAACTTCTTCTGGACGATCACGGGCAAAAGTTCGACTTAAGTTCATGAAGGCCCCCTCTTTTAACTTTGGGTCAGGTAATTCCTCAGCCCACGATGAAGCCTGACCAAAACCACCTTCTCTGTGATGACGATCGGTTAAAATTCCCACTAACTTAGAAACCTCTTCTCCTCCTTTAAGGTTCATTACATAGGCAGTTGCTCCTTCCAAGTCTCGATTTGCCCAACCTTTAACCAGCCCGAAATTATACAACTTTGCCATCCCTGCATTTTCTGGGTCTTCAACCCACGCTCTGGCTGATTCAGGATCACGATTTGCCCAACCTTCCAAAACACCTGATGTTGCGAAGCCGGCACCGATGCCGGAAGCCCTCGTTTTACAATAATCGATCGCTGCAAGCGGATCGAATTGAGACCAGGAATAAAGTAACATTTTGTATTCCTGCATATTCTCAAAGCCCATGGGCAGAGATTCAAAAGCTTTCAATGCCTGACCAATGTTATCTCGATTTAAATTCTCAAAAGCCCGGGCAAACGCGGCCGAACGCTTAATCGGATTTGTTTCCGACTGTGCAGACAATAACATTTCTTCCAAAGATTTTGTAGAGGTCAATTCTTTCACCTCCTCCTCTTCATCCCTGTTGCTTAATGGAACATCACGATCCATCAATTCCGTGCTTGGATTTTGATTCTTAGATCGGAGTTCTACTTCTTGCTTGGTGACAAATTCATCAGATGCGACATCTTTGTTATTAATGGAAGATTTAGGAAGCCCCAAATAATAACCAAATAAGAAAAGGGCGGCACCAACCAAGAGGAGAAATACTCCTGACAATTTTTTTGAACTCTTCGATTCCATAGTTACAAAATAATTTCAACTACCTAATTTTACAACGACCATTAAGCGAAAGTTATAAAATAATCTATTTAATTTTCGTAATTTTCCCATACAAGTGGCCACCCACTTTACCATGTCGCCATGTGCCAGCATATTTGTTTCCATCGATCACAACATGAGCACTGAAAGTTCCCAAGCCGGGAATATTCATATTATTCATGGAAATTATTGGAATATCCCCAATCCACTTAACAGGTAGTGGCATAGGCAAAGTTACATCTTTTTGACCGTATTTAATTCTGGCGGTAAAAATCCACAGGTCTTGCTCACCAAATTTTTGAACCGACTGGATTTCGTAAACTTCCTCGGATGGCGGATTTTTTGAACCATCTACAGTAAAAAATCCACTGAAACGAACTCCATTCATTGCTTTCTCAAAATTTTCAAACAATTCTTGTTGAGGAGTAATTTTTCCTGACAAAGAAACAAAAACACCAGCAGTTAATGCAATAATTGCTGTAAAAGAATTCAAGCACTTCATATTTAACATGAAATTACATTGTAAAATGCATGCAAACCCGAAAACTCAGTTTCTATTAAAATAAATTTGCATGCCTAGTTTAAATCCTCTTTAAAAAATATTTAAGGGGGATTATTTTTATAATCGCATCATCAAAAAACAAGCATCAGGATTCTAATAATAAAAATAGCCTCTTGCTCATAATAAAATTCACAATCACGACATTAATGTTTCATGATAACAAAAAATAAACTCCTGTTTTTTCTAATAGTTTTCATCAAGTTTTCGGGCTTCGCATTTGCTCAAATAGAAAATGAAGCCACTCCAATTGAAAATATATCGGTCAAAAAAGGATTTAAGGTTGAATTACTCTTTACTGTTCCTAAAGAGAGGCTGGGTTCATGGGTAAACCTTTGCTTGGACAACAAAAACCGCATTATCGCCAGTGATCAGTTTGGTGGACTTTATCGTTTTAAGGTCCCAGCGATGGGAAAAACACTTAAGGAAAGTGATATTGAAAAAATTCCTGCTAATATTCGTGCTGCCAATGGTCTGCTCTGGGCTTTTGATAGCCTGTATGTTGCCGTCAACGATTATGAAAAAAAGATGGAGAGTGGAGTCTACAGGCTCACGGACTCAAACGGTGACGACCAACTTGATAAAGTTGAAAAACTGCGGGGTATGCAGGCACGCGGTGATCATGGAGTACATGCACTCATACTCAGCCCTGACAAACAGTCCATCTATCTCATAACTGGTAATAATACCACTCCGGTAGAATCTAACCGTTCCCGCGTACCCATGGATTGGGGAGAAGATCATCTGCTTCCCCGTATGCCGGATGGACGCGGACATAACCGCGATCGCTTGGCTCCAGCTGGTATCATTTACAAAATGTCTCCAGATGGTAAGGATTGGGAGATTGTTTCATCAGGATACCGAAACATTTTTGATGGTGGTTTTAATTTGGATGGTGAGCTCTTCACCTATGACGCCGATATGGAATATGACTTTAACACACCTTGGTATCGACCAACCCGCATCTGTCATGTCACCAGTGGGTCTATGTATGGTTGGAGAAATGGAACCGGGAAAAGACCCGAATTCTACCCGGATACATTACCTCCAGTAGTCAACATTGGCCCAGGCTCTCCAACCGGGGTTACTTTCGGATACGGCGCAAAATTTCCACCCAAGTATCAAAAAGCGATGTTTATTTTGGATTGGAGTTGGGGGAAGATCTACGCCATACACATGAGCCCTGATGGAAGCACTTATTCCGGACAAAAAGAAACTTTCATTACCGGTAGTCCGCTGCCAGTAACGGACGCAATCATCCACCCCGGAGACGGATCCATGTACTTCGCGATTGGTGGAAGGAAAGTTCAGTCAGGACTCTACCGGGTTCGCTATACCGGTGATGAAACAACCGACCCCATCTCTACGAAACCTCGTGTGAATGAACTTGCAAACTTACGCCATCAACTGGAAAGCTTACACGTCGGAGATCATCCTAAAGCTGTAGAATTAGCATGGCCACATATCGATCATCCGGATCGCTTCATCCGGTGGGCGGCACTTATGGCCATCCAGCGTTTACCTATCGAAAAATGGGCCTCTAAAGCTCTCCAAGAAAAGAATACAAGCAGACGAGTAAATGTATTACTACATTTAGCCAAGGCTGCAGGAATTGATCCTTTCCATCGTCAAAAGACGGATCCTCCAATCAACCAAAAAATGGGAAAGCAGATCCTTCAATCCCTCCTTCAAATTACATGGAAAGATTTGAATCTCAATGAGCGACTCGCCTTGGTACGAGCCTATCAAGTTACGATGGTTCGCTTTAGCAAACCATCCCCAGAGGTAGCTAAAAGAATTGTCGCCCAACTGGATTCTCAATTTCCAGCAGAGAATTTTGAAATGAACTGGTTACTATGCGAAACTCTGGCCTTTCTCGAATCTCCGAGCGTAGCCCGTAAAGGAATAGCCCTTCTCATGAAAGCTCCAACTCAGGAAGAGCAAATGGAATATGCTCGCTCACTTCGAACCTTGAAAACTGGTTGGAATATTAAACTTAGAAACCAATATTTTAACTGGTTTTTAAAGGCTTCTAATTACCGAGGAGGAGCAAGTTTCACCAAGTTTATTGAGTTCATTCGAAAGGATGCAGTTGCAAGCTTGAATCCAGAAGAACAAAAAAAACTTGCCGACCTGCTTGCGAAGAAAGCAACGGTCAAATCTCCTGCAGATGTGATGGCAGAGGCGATGGCTGGAAGGACATTCGTTAAAAATTGGAAACTGGAGGAATTAAGCAAAGCGGCATCAAGTGGACTAAAGGGTAGAAACTTCAAGGTTGGACGCAGAATGTTTGCAGCAGGAGGTTGTTACGCGTGTCACCGATTTGGGAACCAAGGCGGCATGAACGGTCCCGACCTGACCGGATCGGGCGGACGCTATTCTCCTCATGATCTACTCGAACAAATCATGTACCCAAGCAAGGAAATCAATGAACAGTTCGTTCCCACTTTCGTGACTTTAAAAAACGGGGAAACTTTGTCCGGAGTTGTGGTTAACCTGAATGGTAACCGCGTCACCTTAAACACCGATCTCTACAACCCGAATCAAAGAACGAGCGTGCAGACAAATGAAGTTAAAAGCATTGGACCGTCTACTGTCTCGCCGATGCCCCCAGGACTACTCAATATGATGGAAGAAGAAGAAGTGATGGATCTGCTCGCATATATTCTAAGCGGTAACGATCCTAAGCATAAGTTCTTCAAATAAAAAAATCTTTATGAAAAGTCCGGGTATATTTTATATAACCGGGTTCTTTTCTCTATTAGTGTTCATTGGCTTGCCGGAAAGAATAGTTTTGATGTTACTAATTTTACTTAAGTGCTAAGAAATCATTTAATAATGGCGAATTTGTGTCAGAAGAATTTTGGCGTTCACGGATTTGTAATAATTGAATCTGCAAAAGTGGCGAACTATGCTTCAAAAGGAGCGACTTTGGCGATCAACAAGATAGTTGAAGAAAGCCATGGTTTACTTTCGATCCTAAAACGAAACAAGGCATTACATAAATTTTCAGGAAGAAATCGAATCAACCGAAAAATTGTCAACAATTTTAAATTGACGAATTTCCACACATAACATTCATTATATTCTAATGACTGAGAATTCTATTAAGGCAGATTATACACGGGATGAAATCTGCGATATTCTAAGATCGGATTTAATTGCCGGTAAATACAGTCATGATCAACCTTTGCGTGAAATTTCTCTAGCCAAACGGTTTGGTGTGAGTCGCGGACCAATAAGAGATGCTTTTTTAAAACTTACGCAAGAAGGATCATTAGTATACGAAACAAATCGCGGTGTGCGCGTTCACTCTGCTATCGCTGATGATGAACGTAAAATAATGATAAACATGCGATTAGAATTGGAAAAGTATTGCCTCTCAAAGTACATCGAGGAGGCTGATCAGAAAGATTTTGACCAATTGGAAATTTTGCTCGAGCGATTCAAGTGTGCATGTTTAAGAGACTCCTTGCCCGGAGTCGCGGAAAGCGACTTGTCTCTACACAGACACTGGGTCGCTCGGGCTTCTAAAAACCTCGAACCAATTTGGCTTGGACTCGCCGTTCGGATTCTGATGAAGTATTCACGCTTGGAAAACTTTCAAGAATCAATTGAGGAACACGACAGAATTGTCGAAGCGATCCTGCTAAGAAATAAAGATGGAGCCCTTAAAGCACTTTCTTTAAATGTAATTTAAATTCACTACCCATTCGACTGTGTCAACCACACGTTTAGGTTTGTTCTCATCATTAATTTGTTTAGCTTTTTTTACAAATCTTGATGCAAATGTGGGAGAAAGAATTTTTTCACTAAAGGTTAAACCTATTCTTGAAAGTAAATGCCTTGCTTGCCATAGCGAAAAGGAAGGAAAAGTAAAAGGGGATCTCGATCTTTCCTCATTAGATAAAATTATTTTAGGAGGTGAAACATCGAATCAAATTCTGGTCCCTGGAAAACCTGAAAAAAGCCTACTATTAAAGGCAATTCAATGGAAAGACCCAGAATACGAGATGCCACCTAAAGAAAATGATCGCCTTTCCCAAGAGCAAATTGAGTGGGTCAAGCAGTGGATCAATCTGGGAGCCCCTTGGCCAAGTTTAAAAATTCAAACAAAATACCTGAATGAAGAAAGATCGAAATTAATTACGGATGAAGGTATAATCTTCAAGACAATTGGCGGACTCTCGGATGATTGGACTTACCGACGTTATAAACCTGAAGATATCTGGGCATTCCAGCCCTTAAATGTAGTACCCCCCCTCCCCATTCTCCCCACCCAATTGATGCTTTCATTCGAAAACCTTTAAGCAAAGAGAATTTTGAACCCGCAGCCCAATCAGATTTTAGAACTTTAGTCAAAAGAGCATACCAAGACCTTCATGGATTACCTCCCACACCATATGAAATCTTTCAATTTCGCATCGCATGGGATAAGGATTCTGAAAAAGCATGGAAGGACTTGATTGACCGTCTGCTTGCTAGCCCCCATTACGGCGAACGTTCCGCCCAGCATTGGCTGGATGTAGCGCGCTATGCAGATACAGCTGGTCTTTCCAATGATTACGAAAGATCAAATATGTGGCGTTACCGAGATTATGTAATTCGTTCCTTCAATGATGACAAACCCTACGATGAATTCGTTGTTGAACAAATCGCTGGAGATGAACTTTGGGAAAAGCAAAAAGAGCAGGATAAAGATCCTGAATTATTAATTGCATCTTCATTTTTGCGCATGGGTCCATGGGATCCGGCCATGGTATTGAAGCCGCAAGCAAGGCAGCTCTATTTGGATGATGTGGTCAATGCAGTCGGACAAACTTTTCTAAGTACAACCATGAGGTGCTTTAAATGTCATGATCATAAGTTTGATCCCCTTCCCACCGAAGATTATTACAGGTTTTACTCTGTTTTCACCGGAACACAACTTGCTGAAAGACCCGCTCCCTTCCTGAAAGAAGAGAATAGGAATAGATTAAATAAAGAGCTTAAATCTACTCAGCAAATGCTCGCATTCGCCACAGAAAAGTATCAGCACTTGCTGAACAAGCAGGAAACTGCGGCCAAAATATGGTTCAAAAAACATGGCAAAAAATATCTTAGCGAAGATAAACGGCGCGGTTTACCGGATGAAGAAAAACCTCCCAGGCATGTGGGGCTTACTCCTGCCGAAACGGGCAGACTTAAAGTTAGAAAACAGGATGATTGGATTTGGACCAGGAGGCTGGAACGATATCAACCTCTTGCCCAGAGCGTTTACAACGGTCCCGTTCCCAAAAGTTTGAACGCTAAGAAAATGCGGATGCCAAAAAAGATTCCTGAAACTCCTATCCCTAAGACGAAAATATTAACAGGAGGCACGCTCGAAGCTCCTGGAAAGGAAGTGACCCCTGGTGTTTTAAGTGCTCTCGGCTTAAACACTTCAGAGAATAAAAACGATCCATTTGCATTACCTATGGAAAACTCTGGAAGAAGGCTTGGCCTTGCTCAATGGATCGCCCATCCTAAAAACCAACTAACTGCCCGGTCCATTGTTAACCGTGTTTGGCAAAGACATTTTGGTAAACCATTAGCGGGTAATCCAAACAATTTTGGTGCAAAGGGAAAAAAACCCACTCATCCAAAACTACTCGATTGGCTAGCTACCGATTTTGTGGAAAACGGCTGGAAATTCAAACGTCTCCATAAATTAATCATGACTTCGGATGCCTACCGTATGAGCACGCACCATCCTCAAATAAATCAACTTCGAAATACCGATCCCGAGAACCGTCTCCTAGCGTACCGGGAACCCCGCCGTTTGTCCGCCGAAGAATTGAGAGACTCCATGCTGGTGAGCACAGGGGAACTTAACCGTGAAATTGGCGGCCTTCCCGTTATGCCGGAAATCAATATGGAGGTGGCTCTGCAACCTCGAATGATTCAATTCTCGATTGCTCCCGCCTATCAACCTTCACCAGCACCAAAAGAAAGAAATAGAAGAACCCTGTACGCATATCGGGTACGTGGACAACCCGATCCCTTTCTGGAATTATTTAACCAACCAAACCCCAATGACTCTTGTGAAGAGAGAGTCTCAGAATCAGTTAGTCCACAAGCTTTTACACTTTTAAATAGCGATCTAATGAATGACCGGGCCACCGGTCTTGCGGTTCGAATTAATAAGGAAACTCAGGACTTACATACTCAAGTTAAACGAGCGGTCCAATTGGTTTTTGGAAGAGTTCCTTCTTCCCAAGAATGGGATCGTTTAGAAAAATATGTTACGAGAATGACTTCTTATCATCAGTCTCATAAACCCGAATTAAAAGTCTATCCGACTTCTATAACCCGTTCACTAGTTGAAGAGAACACAGGCGAATCTTTTGAATATGAAGAAATCCTTCCAGCTTTCAAAAATTATAAAGCTGATAAGAAAGCTCACGAAGTAACTCATTCAATAAGGGCCCTAGCGGACCTCTGCCTAGTATTGTTCAATTCCAACGAATTTATGTATGTCTATTAATATGAATGTACCCTTTTCATTTCCATCTTTAAACCGTCGTGATTTCCTTTATGGCATGACCTCCTCACTTGGTTCCTTGGCCATGACCGACCTGTTGGCTCAAGATTCGGCATCCAAAAGTGGTATAAAAAAACCAATGCATGAACCAAAGGCAAAAAACGTAATTATGCTTTTTATGGAGGGCGGCCCCAGTCAGGTCGATACCTTTGACCCAAAGCCCAAACTTAATAGTCTCCACAAGACCGAGTCTAAACGTACGGGTACTCTAGAGTCTGGAAACAAATTTTTTGTAGGCAGTCCCTACGGAACCCGTAAAGTTGGAAAATCCGGACTGGATATGAGTGATCAGTGGGAACATTTGCCCGAAGTGGCGGATGACTTATGCAATTACAGGGGTTGTTTCGCAGAGTCACTTAATCATCCGGAAGCTCTCTTTCATATGAATACCGGTAGCCGTTTGGGTGGAGATCCAGCTCTGGGTGCCTGGGTTAATTACGGACTTGGCTCTTATAATCAAAACTTACCCGGTTATGTGGTAATGACAGAGCTCGCTCTCCCCCAAGGCGGATCACGAAATTGGTCCAACGGGTTTCTCCCGGGTCAGTACCAGGGAACAAGACTCAGGCCCACCGGTTCTCCCATCCTTGATTTAAAGGGACCATCTCATAAGAATCATTCTCATCAAAGACAGACTCTTGATGAGCTTTCCTTCTTAAACGAAATCCATAGAAAGAAACATACATATCACCAAGACCTCGAAACGAGGATGCAAAGCTATGAACTGGCTTATCGCATGCAAATGGAAGTCCCAGGAGTAATCGACATCGAAGGTGAATCTGAAAAAACTAAGGAGTCTTACGGTCTCAATCGTAAAGAAACCTCAGAATTCGGAAAACAATGCCTTATGGCAAGAAGACTAGTTGAAAAGGGAGTCCGATTTGTTCAGATCTTCTCCGGAGGATGGGATAGCCATGACTATTTGGAGCGAGCCCATGCGGCCCGTATAAAAAGTGTCGATCAACCGATGACCGCTCTGATCAAAGATTTAAAATCAAGGGGCATGCTTAAAGATACACTTGTTCTTTGGATGGGTGAATTTGGAAGAACCCCAGATAATAACCGGAGAGGAGGAGTCTACGCAATCGGTAGAGGGCATAATAATAAAGCCATGACAATAATGATGGCTGGCGGAGGCGTTAAAGCCGGAACAATTGTGGGTGGAACTGATGAGATCGGAGCCGAAGCTGTCGATGTGGCCCACCCTATTCGGGACTTTCATGTTACCCTCTTGCATTTACTAGGGCTGGACGATAACAAACTAACCTACTTTCATGGTGGAAGATATAAGCAGCTAAGTCAGTTTGGCGGACAGATCATAAAAGAGTTAATTGCCTAATTGAAAAACTAATTTACGGATACTCAAATCTTTTACCCGGCCAGCCGTTTAAAATAATCATGATAAAAACCTTATACATAATCACTCTTTCTATATTTTTTCTCCATTCAAGTTCGGGAAAGAAGCCTAACATTCTCTACATCATGTCGGATGACCATGCCGCACATGGAATATCAGCCTATGGGGGTCGTTTAGCCAAAATCGCCCCAACCCCCAACCTCGACCGCCTAGCAAAAGAAGGGGCACTTTTTAAAAACGCCTTCTGCACGAATTCGATCTGTTCGCCTTCCCGTGCCTGCGTTTTAACGGGGCAATACAATCATACCAATGGAGCTTTTGATCTAAGTGGTAAAGTTATGCCCGGCAAACAAATGCTTGCGATTGAAATGGGCAAAGCTGGCTATGAGACGGCGATGATCGGCAAGTGGCACCTCAAGGTTGAACCCAAAGATTTTAACTATTATTGTGTGCTACCCGGACAAGGCAAATACCATGGCCCATCCTTTCGAATTCGGGGAGAGAAACCATGGGGGAAAAATCTTATTGAATTCCCGGAAAAACATTCAACGGATGCTATTACCGACCTAACCTTGGAATGGCTTAAGAAAAGAAAGGATGAAAAACCCTTCTTCTTAATGCATCACTACAAGGCTCCCCACGATTACTTTGAAAATGCAGAAAGATATGAAAATTACCTTTCTGATATTGATATTCCCGAACCTACAACTCTTTGGAAACGGCATTCAAAATTTGGGTCTCTTGCAACCCGCGGAAATAACGATGAGTTAATTCGGCACATTGGTACATCCATCGGGAACCGGAACCCCCGACGATCCTATCTGCGTGATCTGCCCGAACGGTTCCCCAAAGAATTCCCTGAAAATTATGATCCTGAAAATTTCACGGATGAAGAAAATACTCGTCTTGCTTACAACGCCTATCTCAAAAAATTTCTTCGATGCGTGAAGGGAATCGATGATAACCTCGGTCGCCTTTTTACCCACCTTGAAGCCAGTGGCCAAATGGATAATACTATAATTGTTTATACAGCAGATCAGGGCTTCATGCTTGGTGAACATGATTATCAGGATAAACGATGGATGTATGAGGAATCCATGAGGATGCCCCTAATGTTTCGATACCCCAAAACCATCAAACCGGCTAAACGATTCGACACAATTATTGAAAATGTGGACTTCGCTCCCACCCTTCTTGACTTCGCCGGGGCCAAGATTCCCAAAGAAGTTCAGGGGAAATCTTTTAAAACTATTCTGGAAACTGGAAACGAACCAAAAAACTGGAAAAAAGCCGCTTATTACAGATACTGGATGCACATGGCTCATCATGACAACCCCGCTCATATTGGGATGAGAACCAAACGATACAAGTTGATCTACTTTTATGGGTGCAATTATCAGGGAGAATACCAAACGCCAGCGGGCTGGGAACTCTATGACATGATTAATGATCCCCAAGAAACCAAAAATATCTATGACGATCCAAAAAGTATTAAGGTTGTGAAATCATTAAAAGCGTGGATGGAAAAATTGCGAAAAAAAGTGGGCGATGATGGATCTCATTATCCAGCTTGCGAAAAAATTGTTCAGGAATTTTGGGACTACAGCGAGGCAGACCATGAAAAAGCCAAAAAGATTTCAAGAGAATACTTGGTCCGAAGAAAAGCAGAGCTTGAATCTGGTTTGCTCAACCCAAAGACCTTTGGACAACCTTGAAATAAGGTTCCCCGATTAAAACTCGATAACTCCTTTATCTTTCGATTGACGATGTCTTGTCTTTATTAAGATGCTTGAAACTATATGAAATCCCTCATTATTTTCTCATTGATCCCCATTCTCTTTTCCCTGTCGAGTAATGGTAAAAAACAACCCAACCTGATCGTATATATGATTGACGATTTGGGATGGAATCAAATCAGTGCAAAACAAGCCACAATGGGAACCCATAACGGTTCTTTCATTACCCCCAACATCGAAAAGATTGCCAATCTTGGCCTTAGCTTCACCCATGCTTACACCCAGCCTAACTGTGCTCCGTCAAGAGCCGCGATGCTATCCGGACAATACCCTGCCCGTATTAATAACGGTGTCTATATTGTCGGAAACCTCAATCGAAACAAGAAACCTGGTATAACCAGAGAACAAGCTCAATTCACAGGTCCAAAACAAAGTGAAGATGTGGCAAGCGAAGCAATAACCATTGCCGAAGCTTTGAATAAAAATGGTTATAACACCGCTCATATTGGTAAATATCATGTGGGAGGTCATTCCGGAGAATCAACCATGCCTGAAAATCAAGGCTTTGACATAAACATTGGAGGATATATGCAGGGGCATCAACCGACATGTTTTGCCAAGAAGGGAAAAGATGGTTGGCAATTTACCAAGCTTGGCAGGGGCGACTTCGACCGCTTTGGTCAACCCTACTCTGAATCCTATGTGGAAAAATATGGAATCCCCAAATCACAGGTGGGTAAACCCAAGCATGTCTGCGATGCCCTTGCCGATGCGATGGAGGAAACTGTTCAATCACTTGCCGCCAAAGCTGAACCCTTTTATCTGCAACTGCATGCTTATGCGGTACACGGCCCCGTACAGTCCAGACCGGATTTAAAAGAAGCCGCAATGAAACATCTTGAAGCTAAGAATTCCAAGCAAGCTAACCTTGCTGGTTTCATCGCAGGAATGGATGCGGTACTGGGAAGACTGCTCAATTCCCTGAAAGACCCAGACCGTAACGGTGATAAAAGTGACAGTATTGCAAATGATACCCTGATTCTTTTCACATCTGACAATGGCGGGACTCACTTTGACAACCTACCATTACGGGGAGTTAAGGGGATGTTTACGGAAGGAGGGATACGCATACCTCTGATTGCCTACTGGCCTGGTGTTGTCCCTGAAAACACCATAACCGACAGGATGGTGCACGGGATAGACTTCTATCCTACCCTGCTGGAACTCGCAGGAAACTCCTGGCTTCCTCCCGCCAAAAAACACCCGTTGGATGGAGAGTCGTTTGCCAAGTTCTTGCTCAATCCCCAAAGCCAAGGAAAACGTTCACCCATCTTTTACCTGTTCCCCGGTTACATGGATGTACGTGCCCAACCCTGCGTTGTTACAATAGATGAAATCGATGGTAAAAGGTATAAATTAATCTATTTCTATGAAGCTGATGAATGGGAGCTCTACAACCTCACCGAAGACATCGGGGAAAAAACAAATCTTGCCAATGAAATACCAGATGTCTCTGCCAGCCTATCAAAGAAAATTCAGAGCTGGCTTTCTCAAAAACATCCGACCTGGCAACCCAAATTCCCAATCAATAAGAAAACCGGCAAACCGGTACTTCCAAGATTCCTCTAAATTTAGCTTCGAATAAATCGTTAAATTAATTGATTTATCGGAGTTGATTACTATGAACTTATTTAAGCAATTCGTCTTTATTTCTGTATACCAAATTGTATCAGTAACCTTAGGGCAGGAACGACCGAATATTTTATGGTTTGTAGTCGACGACATGTCCGCCAACTTTTCCTGTTATGGGGAAAAAACGATCAAAACTCCAAATGTGGATAAACTGGCAGAAGAGGGACTTCTTTTCACCAAAGCCTATGCCACTTCCCCCGTCTGTTCGACTTTCCGCTCTTCCCTAATAACAGGAATGTATCAAAATTCGATCGGTGCTCATCATCACCGTAGCGGCAGAGGAAAAAATAGAATTCAATTACCTGATGGAGTGAGACCCATTCCTGAAATTTTTCAGGAAGCAGGATATTTTACATGCATTGGAAGTGGTCTGAAAAATTTCGATTTCAGAAGCCTACCCTCGAAAGCTGGAAGAAAAGGAAAAACGGACTATAATTTTGACTGGGACACAAAGATATACGACAGTCATGACTGGTCGAAAAGGAACGGTAATCAGCCCTTTTTCATGCAAGTGCAGTTGCACGGAGGGAAAATACGGGGAGCCGCAGAAAAACACTATGAAATTCTTGAAAAAAGAATGATGAGCCAATTTGGACTTAAACCAACGCCCCATGATTTTGTCGAACTGCCCCCGTATTATCCAAATGATTCAGTTCTCTTGAGAGACTGGGCGACTTATCTTGATACGGTTCGCATTACTGACTGGCATGTCGGTCAGGTGATCGAAAGACTCAAAAAAGAGAGTATTCTGGAGAACACCGTAATCATATTTTTTACAGACCATGGGGTAAGCCATGCCCGCGGAAAACAATTTTTGTATGATGAAGGCACTCACATACCACTCGTAATAAAAGGACCCGGAGTCCCGAAAAGGCAAAAAAGACAAGACTTGGTGGAGCATATTGATATAGGCGCTCTCTCTTTAGCGATAGCAGGAATCCAGATTCCTCAAAAAATGGAAGGCCAAAATATTCTATCACCACAATATAAACCGAAAGAATTTATTTTTGCAGCCCGTGACCGATGTGGAGAAGCAGCAGATCAAATTCGTTCCGTCCGTTCTGAAAAATTTCTCTACATAAAAAACTTCTTTCCGGATAGACCACACTTGATGCCCAGTAATTATAAAGATTCAAAATTAATCATTAAGCGACTCAGGCAATTACATGATGAAGACAAACTACATTCACTTTCTCAACGGTTACTCTTCTCCCCCACTCGCCCGAAGGAAGAACTTTATCTATATCAGGATGACAAATGGCAGACCAAAAACTTGGTAAACCCCAGAAAAATTACGGGGATTTTACAAAATCATCGTGATCAACTTGATCAGTGGATTTCGAAAACCAACGACCCAGGACCCGAAACTTTAGAAACTTACATCCTTGAGACTGAAGATCAAATGAGTTCAACCGGAAACAAGGTTTCGAGAGAAAATTACCGCAGGAATTCTGAAATTTATAAAAATTGGTTTAAAGACGGAAAATAACTCAAGCTTCTTTTTTATAGATATGTATCTGTCTTTGTTTTTAGATTTAATGGATTTTAAAGAAGTCAATGCATGATAGGTACTCGATCGAAATTTTATTTTTTATCGCAACTCCATGTTACCATTTCAGATAATATATATCTACTTGTTACCCAACAAATCCAAACATTCCTATTGGCTCTTTTCCAAAATCGGTAAAATAAAATTGCAGTTAATATTTTAGCTCTTCACATATATCTAAGACATGATTCTTAACCTTATTTTACCCTTAGGCTTAATCTTTTCTTGGTTAATTTATTTATTAAAGAATGACCTACTTGAAATTATATACTGTCTTCCAATTCTTTTGTTAATTCCCTACTCCTTCTTAGTTTCAAAAATCAGAAGAATTCGTGTCATGAAGAAATTATCCCCTTTTGATACTCCAATTACTCATGGTTATATTGAGCGGGGTTTAAACCCAAACTTCGCCATTATAGCAGAAAGAGACAAAGGATCATACAAGTTATATTACAATGGAAATAAAAAAAACCAGAGCATCGTTTCAGTACGAAGCTTTTTATCTGAAAATACCAAACAATCCTCCGACATATCGCATTACATTCAATTACAACTAGAAAAAGAACTAATTTCGTATGCTCCACACAAAGGTGCAACGAACTGGGGACAGGCCGAATATGCTCAGAATATCTTAGATGATATGATCGCAAATGGAGTAAAGACCCACTAAATAGGTCTTTTTTTATTTCTAAAATTAAAACTTTTTTGTCAGAAATGAGAGTTCATAAGTATTATTAGATTTATCACATTTTCTCCGAAACAATTTTAATTGCTATGTCATTACCATTGTAAAGAATTTAAATTTCAAACCACTTCCACCTCTATATAAATGAAAATTATTCAAGACTCTCCAACCTATTTAGAATGCAAAAAGTCAGCTCTTTTCGGCTACATCTTCTCAATCATTCTGATGGTTGGAGGTGTTATTGGAGTCATCGTTATGTTTATGAAAAGCTCCTCTCAGTGGTGGATTGGCCTAATTGCACTAGCGATTGGCATCCTAATATTATTTCTCACCAAGTCAATTACCCTGATTGCAGATGGAAATATCAAGCAGGTTAAAATTGCCACTAAATCTCTACTTGGGGCGAGTGATAATGCTTATGCCTTTCATGATATAAAAGAAATAGTAATTGAAGAAGACAGGCAGTACGAGCGGGACTCAGATGGTAATCGTAAAGATAAAACCAGTTTTGTTCTTATTTTTAACTTCCATAACGGATATCAGGAAGCCATCAATTTGACCTCTGGCTCATCTTCGAGTATCTCCGTTGGCGGGGTAAATATGAGTCGCTTCTCCCAAAACAATGCAGTTATGAACATTGGACAAAGACTTTCAGAAGTTATTGTTGTTCCCTTTAATCATAAAAGGCGGGGAGATATGGATCTGGGCGATGTCGTAAATTCGGTTGGACAAGTCATCAAACAAGTTAAGCAAGCTAATCAGGATAACCAAAATCCACCACAAGCTTAACTTTTTTAGAATGAGAAAGACCTCGCGAGGCAGGTCTTAAGTAAAACATTATTAGTCCAAGCCCACTTTTGAGTTGGGTAAGTATGGGGGATTTGTTTCTATAGTTTCATACTGTAAACCCCTTACTTTTTGTCCCTTATCAATGATCATGTTAAGACTAATCAGATTCCTTTGTTTCGCATTTTTATTAACCTCTCATTTAGCTGCTAAGAAAAGACCAAATATTGTATTTCTTCTTTCCGATGACCAGAGTACTTACTCCCTCGGTTGCTATGGCAACAAGGATGTAAAGAGCCCCCAGCTCGACCGCTTGGCTGATGACGGCATGGTGTTCGACCGACATTATGACACCACGGCTATCTGCATGGCTTCCAGGGCATCCGTCATGACTGGTATGTATGAATACAAACATGGAACTAATTTTGGACATGGTGATATGCCAAGGAAGACTTGGGGAAATACATATCCAGTAATTCTTCGTAAAAACGGATACCGAACCGCGTTTGCAGGAAAGTTTGGGTTTGATCTAAGAGAGGAACCAAATGGAAAAAGACTTCCTATGCCTGAAAAAGACTTCGATATGTGGGGAGGAGGACCGGGTCAGACTAATTATTCCACGGCAAAGAATGCATCGATGAAGCATTATGCGAAGGAATTCCCCCACTCCACCCGTTCCTATGGTGCTTTTGGACGAGATTTTATTTTCGAATCTGCGAAGGCAGACAAACCGTTTTGTTTATCAATCAGTTTCAAGGCCCCCCACAAACCAGCCACTCCTGATCCAATTGATAATCATGTCTACGCGGAAAAAACTTTCAAGAAACCCGCTAATTATGGAAGGAGATATGGGGAACACTTCGCCAAACAAAGCAAACAGGATAGGCAATATGAACGATTTCACTCGTGGAATTATTCAGACAAATACGATGAGGTAATGGCAATCTACCATCAACAGATCTATGCCATCGATGTTGCGGTGGGAATGATAAGAGAAGCCCTCAAGAAAAGCGGTGCCGATAGAAATACCGTAATCATCTACACATCTGATAATGGGTTTTTCTGTGGTTCTCATGGATACGGTTCCAAGGTCTTACCCTATGAAGAGTCTTCCCGTGTTCCATTAATTATTTATGACCCGAGACATGCTAATTCTGGAAAGAAACTGCGCACTTCTGCATTAACCGGGAACATTGACTTTGCTCCCACAATTTTATCACTAGCCGGAATATCAAGCCCTGAAAATATGGACGGTAAGAATTTAATGACTGTTTATGACAAACATACTTCCACACTTCATCATTCTCTTCCGCTTATTAATGTCTGGGGAAAAGAACCCACTCATGCCCTAGGCGTGGTGACAGAAGAGATGAAATATCTTTATTGGGGTTATGCAGCGAAAGGATTTAAGCCCACAAATGAGCTATATGACCTAAAGAAAGACCCATTGGAGAAAACAAATCAATTCTCTTCCTCCGATTATACAAAAGCCCGTAAGAATATGCAGAAATTATACGACCAGCACTTGGCTCACTGGAAGAAAAATGCAGTTACTTATAATAATTACCAGAAATTCGGTATACTCTTTGACCGCAAACTAAAATGGGATGAAAAGGTCAAACGGGTTAAGAGCTTTTCCTCCAAATAAAAAAATTTAAGTAAGATGAAATCTATTTCGCTCATCTCCTTTTGGATCTTGCTTTTTATTTTCCAGACAATTCATACCTCTGGGAAAAGTAAACCTAATATCATTTATCTTATGCTCGACGAGTGGGGATATTTCGAGTCGGGTCATATGGGCAGTACCGATCTAATAACCCCCAATATTGACCAGTTTGCATCGGAAGGTATGCGATTCACCAATGCTTATGCAGGTGCTCCAGTCTGCGGACCCACCCGTTGCTCGTTACTAACAGGACTGCATGCCGGAAATATGTCCGTGCGAGGAAATAACGGATATTCTCCCATCCGTGCAGATGAACCGACTTTAGCAACTGTTCTTAAGACAAAAGGATATGCCACGGGTGGGTTTGGTAAATGGGGGATTGGGGGACGTGGAACGACCGGCGTTCCTGAGAAACACGGTTTTGATGTTTTTTTTGGATACTATGATCAGGTGCATGCCCATACATTTTATCCAAGTTACTTAATAAGAAACAGTGAGGAAGTTCGCCTGCCCGGTAATACCGGGAACAGTTTTTACGAGGGAGAGACTCATGCCCAGTTGGAAATTTTTAAAGAATCAATCTCTTTCATTAAAAAACATAAAGATGAACCTTTCTTTTGTTATCTTCCCTGGACGCCCCCTCATGGCTTATGGGGAATCGATGAGAATGATCCATCATGGCAACTCTTCAAAGACAAACCATGGACTGCTGGACAGCGAACCAACCAAGATGCGAAAATCTATGCTGCATTCATGCATATGATGGACCGACAACTTGGAGAAATCATAAAGTTACTGAAAAAACTGAAACTGGATGAGAATACCATTTTCTTCCTCAGTGGAGACAATGGTGGGCAGACTTACTTTGCCACGAAAGATCGACCCCATGGCTTTTTTGCTCCCAACCTTAACCCGGAAACAGGTAAAAGATTTCGTGCAGGCAAAGGCTATTTATATGAGGGAGGGCTCAAGATCCCTTACCTCGTCCGTTGGCCAGGAAAAATTAAACCAGGCTCGGTATCTGATCATTTATTTTATCACCCCGATGTTATGCCTACCCTTGCTGAACTTACAAATACTGAATGCCCAAAAACCGATGGTATTTCTTTTTTACCCACTCTTCTAAGCAGTGGAAAACAGGAAAAACATACATACATGTACTGGGAACTCGGACCGCAAAGGGCTGTTCGAAAAGGAGATTGGAAAGCATACCGCGATAAAAAAAGAAACTGGGAACTATATGATTTGTCTACTGATATTGAAGAGCAAATAAACTTAGCTCACAAAAAAGAAAAGGTTCTCAAGGATCTAATCGCTCTTGCTGAATCCTCTCATCAACCGGCCCGTCTTGGAAAAATTCTTAATCAGGCCCTCGTTGAAAAGGATAATAGAGAAGCACCGCATGAGCGGAATCTACAGTTTAAAAAATCCAAGCAATAACTCATCATTAAATCATGAAATGTTATCCTTTTCTTCTTCTCTTTTACTTACTTTTTCAACCAATACTTAGATCGAAGCCTAATGTGGTCGTCTTCCTCGTGGATGATCTCGGTTATATGGATATCGGGGCAAATAACCCTGATTGTTTTTACGAGACTCCAAATATCGACAATCTTGCAGCTACCGGCATGCGCTTTACCGATGGTTACGCAGCTAATCCAGTCTGCTCTCCAACTCGATACAGTTTAATGACTGGAAAATACCCAACTCGGATTCAAGCGACTAATTTCTTTTCCGGCAAACGCTCAGGGAAATTTAATCCCGCTCCCTTGCATGACAAAATGGATTTGGATGAAATCACTCTTGCCGAATTACTAAAGGAACAAGGATACCAGACCTTTTTTGCTGGTAAATGGCACTTGGGGCCCAGTAAGAAATGGTGGCCTAAAGCACAGGGCTTCGACATCAATATGGGCGGATGGACCAAAGGTGGGCCTTACACAGGGAATAAATATTTCTCTCCATTCAAAAACCCCGAACTTCATCCCGACAGTCCCAAGGGAGAGCATTTACCAAACCGGCTTGCGGATGAGACAGCCAAGTTCATTCATCAGAATAACGAAAATCCATTTCTCGCCTATCTATCCTTTTACTCGGTTCACACCCCGCTTCAGGGAAGAAAGGGTTTGGTGGAAAAATATAAGAAACGAGCCGCCGGTATTTCCGGAGAAGAATTTGGTCCGCTCCATGATCGTAAAGTGCGAATTCTTCAAAAACATGCAGTCTATGCCGCAATGGTGGAAGCCATGGATGAAGCCGTGGGTAAAGTTCTTACTGCTCTAGATAAAGCAGGGGTTGCTGATAATACCATGGTCTTCTTTACATCGGATAATGGGGGGCTTTCCACATCCGAGGGCAGTCCAACCAGTAACCTACCACTCCGCGGAGGTAAAGGGTGGGTGTATGAGGGAGGAATTCGTGAACCATGGATTATCCGATACCCCGGTGTGACCAAACCGGGTTCAATAAGCAACAAGATAATTTGCTCGATTGACCTACTTCCCACTGTAGCATCAAGCGTAGGTTTGAAACTTAAACACCAGGTGGATGGCATTGATTTAACCTCTGCCTTAAAAGGTGAAAAATTGGAACGGGAAGCTCTCTACTGGCATTATCCTCATTATTCGAATCAGGGAGGAATTCCCGGAGGTGCTATCCGAATAGGCAATTATAAACTCTTCGAAAACTATGAGAATGGAACGGTGTCCCTGTATAATTTAAAAAAAGACATTGGAGAATCGAAGGACTTATCTTCCAGTGAACCCAAAAGGGTTAAAGACATGAGAAACAAACTGCATGCGTGGTACAAAGAAGTGGATGCGAAGTTCCTGCAGCCAAAGGGAGAATCAACTAATCCTTGGAGACCTTAATTTTTATGAAAAAAATATATTTGATTGCGACAGGTTTCTTTCTCTCTTTTTTCTCAACGATTTGGGCCAAACAGCCCAATGTAATCCTAATTATGACTGATGATCAGGGATATGGTGACCTGGCCTGCCATGGGAATCCAGTGATCAAGACACCAAACCTCGATAAATTACATGCGGAATCGATTCGCCTAACTGACTTTCATGTCAGTCCCTTCTGCACTCCTACAAGGGCATCATTGATGACTGGCAGATATCCTGCCAGAACCGGTGCCTACCGAACTTCGAGTGGACGAAGCAACCTACATCATGACGAAATTACCATAGCTCAGTATTTTGCCAAGGCGGGTTACCGTACCGGAATGATGGGAAAGTGGCATTTAGGAGACAACGCACCATGTCGTCCTCAAGATATGGGCTTTCAGGATGTAGTTTGGCACAAAGGGGGAGGAATTGGTCAGGCACCGGACTATTACGGCAATGACTATTTCGATGATACCTACGAACGGCATCGAAAAGGAATTACCAAGTTTGAAAAATTCAAGGGTTATTGCACCGATGTCTTCTTTGAAGAATCGATTCGTTTCATCGAAGAAAACAAGGAGAATCCTTTCCTTCTCTATATTTCTACTAATGCTCCCCACAGCCCCTATCGTGTTGATAAAAAATGGGTAACTCCTTACCGAAATAAGGTAAAATGGAAATTTGGGGCCGAGTTTTATGGAATGATCACTAACTTCGACCACAATCTCGGCCTTCTTCGCCAAAAACTAGACGAGTTAAATCTTTCCAGCCATAGCATTTTGGTATTCCTGACTGACAATGGATCAGCAAAGGGTGGCAGAGAAAAACCAAATGTAGATGAATTTCATGGTTTTAGTGCTGGAATGCGAGGGCAAAAATCGACCATTTTTGAAGGAGGACATCGGGTACCTTTTTTTATCCACTACCCTACTGGTGGACTCAAAGGTGGTGATGACCGGCATCAACTAGCCGCCCATATTGATGTTCTTCCAACTCTTGCAGATATTTGCCAAGTCTCAACTGGAGATACATTCCTCGATGGTCATTCCTTCCTGCCTGTTCTTTTAGATGCAAAAGCTAAAGCCTGCAGAGATCATGTGGTCGTGCAACATCACGGAGGACCATGGATGCAAGCCGAGCCCAAACCATTCGCTTTTTCAAATGTTGTTAAGGGACCGTGGCGTCTCCATAATGGCGAGATTCTCTATAATCTGGGAGATCGTCATTGGGAAGGAAACAATGTTGCTGCGAGATATCCTGAAATCGTTTCCGAACTCCGTGCTCTTTATAATCAGTTCTGGGAATCAGTTTCTCCTCGGATGAAACCCGTCTGTCTCGATTTAGGTAACCCAGCGGAAAACCCGACCACCCTTTGTTCTCAGGACTGGCATTTCAAAGTTGGAAATCCTCCGTGGAACTTTAGTGAAATTAACCAACTCAAAAAAGTAACCGGTCCATGGCATGTTCGGGTCAAAGAAGACGGAAGATACAAGATTACCCTGCGTCAATTCCCCAAGATCGCCAACAAACCGCTCAAAGCAGTCCGAGCAAAAATTAAAATCGCTGGTATGCTAAAAGAAAAATTGATTAAGAAAGGAGCCAGTTCAGTAATCTTTGAAATAAACCTTCCCAGAGGTGAAACAACCTTAGAAACCTTTCTATACAATTCAGTAGACGAAATGGGAGGAGCCTACTTTACTGAGGTTGAACTACTTTAGGTTCACATTGATTAAAAAAATATGAAT